>NC_014253.1:1200000-1547439 GCF_000196655.1 Methanohalobium evestigatum Z-7303
TCTAGGTATCAAAACAACGCACAAAAAAACCAAACAAATTCATGTAATCAACAGCAACGAGGAAATTGGTTGTTGATTACGAGAGAGCGTGTTGGGGAGTTCAATAAGGGGTATACAGAGGAGCGGGCTAACGGGGGAGTGCCTGGTCCTCTTTTTCATATTTTATATGTTGATTACTGGATATGATCAGATTATTCCAGCTGCTTTTGTTCTCTAAACCACTACAAAAAATGACCATACGAACCAATGCAATTAACGGCAACAGGAAACTAGCTGTTAATTGCAATAGCGGGTAATTGTAGAAAATATAGATTGCTAAACTCTTTTGAAATCAACAGGAAAAAGAGCTGCAGGAACTATTACCCGGATTTAAATCAAATATAATGGAGGATTAAATTGGAACAAGTAGAAAATAAAGAAGATTTGATAGACAGTGCAGTAGAATCGATGTTAGAAGTAATGTTGACGACTGACAGCCACTGTACCAAAAAGGAGATCGAAGACTGTTTGATTAGGATGGAACATCTGGCAGCAGATACAATCATCGAACACCTGTATCATGACGGATACAACCAGGACCTTGAAAACGTTCTCTTACAGATCAAACAACCGGCTGTCGATTGTCTGTCAGAAAAGATAAAACAGTACCAGAATCGATATGGAGACACCCATCAGCTGCAGTTGATACTGGACCGAATCGAGGAAAACATCGAAAACCAGGATAGTCCTGATTCGAGGAACCAGAATCAAAGGATACAGACATCTGGTAATTCTCAGCAGAATAATAACCTAGACGAAATGTCATGGAAAGAACTTGAAGATTTTCTCGAGTCGATGTACAAAGATAAAGGATATCTGGTCGAAAGAACCGGTATCACAGACATGGGTGCCGACCTGATTATAACCAGTTATGGAGTCGAGCGAACTGCAGTTGTTATAAAACATCTAAATTCCGATCAAAAAGTCACAAGAAATGCTGTCCAGGAAGCTGCTGCTGCAATGAACTACTACCATTGCAATGGTGCCATAGTCGTTTCCAATCAGGAATTCACAGAACAGGCAGTAAAACTGGCAGAATCGAATGATGTTTCCCTGATTGACAGGAAACAACTGGAAGAAATGGTTAGTCTGTAAAGAAATAGATTTGGATAGTTTCCGGTTTTAAATCAGTTTTTAGTCCATGCTCTATGCATGGATTTTATTTTTTCTGGATTTGTGAAATCATTTTACTCAGTTGTTTTGTTCTCGAAATTACTGCACAAAAAAACCATACAATCTATTGAATTTATAAAAATTTTAAAATAAAATTATGGAGGTAAAAAATTGAAATCTAACAATTATAGCAAAGAAGAAATTATATCTTCTTTAGTAGAAAATCTATTGATTACTGAGGAATATAATGAGAAAGAAGAAACTAAAGACATACTTGTAGGATTTGGAGAAAAATCAATCAAACCATTGGTTGAAAAATTAGGAGAAGATGTTGGTATATCGAATGAAAGGGAGATAGGAAGCGTTCTGAAAAGAATAGGCATGCCATGTATACCGTACATCATGAATGAACTTTATAATAAATACTTGCCAAATAGATACTTCACTGCTTCATTAACTGTTTCAGAAATCATAGAAAGCATCGGCGAACCAGCTGTACCTTATCTGATTGATTACATCTGCGAATATCAAGTACTTGACGGAAGAGAAGAAAGTTGTCGCAGATTGAGAGAATTCGTATCCTTGCATGAAGAAAAAGCTGTAGATTGTGTGTTAAAAAGATTAAGCAGAGAGTATCTTAATGAAGACTGCTGGCAAGAATTGACTAGTATCTTGGTATTCTTGGGAGAAATTTCAGTAGAAAAATTGTTCCAGGGTATAATAAACATCAATCATAAACACATAGACTACGATGATGCTGTAAATATTATAACTGAACATGATAATGATGACGCAAAAAATGTCTTGAACAGGTACTTAAAATATGGATCATATGAAGAAAAGCTAATTGCAGCCAGAATCCTGGACAAATTCAATGATACTGATGCAGAAAGTACTATACAGGTTCTTTATAACGAACCAGAATCGAAAATGTTGTACGACCTGTATAATATATCCTGGGAAGAACTAGAATTAGGCTTGATGAACCTATATGAAAAAATGGGTTATAAAGTGGAAAAAACTCCAAAAAATAGCGACTATGGAGCTGACTTTATAGCAACTCAGTGGGGGAGTGAGAGAATAGCGGTGCAGGTAAAGCACCTAAATAATACAACATCGCCTAGTGCAGTTCAGGAAGTTGTTGCAGCAAAGATGTATTATATATGTTCTAAAGCAGAAGTCGTGAGCACAAACAATTTCAGCAAACAAGCAAAGAACCTGGCAGATATAACAGGAGTAAATCTCATCGACAGAGATAAGCTCAAATGGTTAATTGAAAAATATAATTGGTAATTTCTGCTTTCAGGGCGCTGAGTTCCAGAGATTATATAAGAAAATGGCAGGTCAATTGTGTACCTGTCCATACTATTTTTTGATCTAATAATTTGATGGTATTGATTTTGCTCTTTTTCAGGAATTCGGGATGAAAGAACCATACAAACTCTCGTGCTTTATTTACTTTAAAATAAAAAAAAGGAGGTTAAAACTTGAAAACAAATTATCAGAATTTTGAATTAATATCCCGAGAAGAATTGTTGCAGGAGGTGGAAATATACTACAAGACCAGAGGTTATCAGGTTGAAAGAATTCCAGATATAGGTTCTGGAGCAGACCTTATAGCAACGTCTTTAGGTGTCGAAAAGGTAGCTGTTAAGATATGTTATGGAGGTGTTGCTTCAATTTCAACCGTTCATGGAGTTTCTTCTGCTAAAATCTATTATAGATGCGACAGGGCTGAAATAATATGCACAGGATATTTTAATAAAGATGCAGAATTATTGGCTAAAATCATCGATGTTAAATTGATAAACAGGGATGATCTTGAAGAGAGTAACATTACAAGGGGCAGTTAATTAAGGTTTCTCTGCTCTACATTTTTAGTTAATAATATTGAATCAAAACCTTGAATCTACTTTTTAGAATTTGGATAATGTTTTCCAAAATAGTATCGTCCAGTTTGATCTTTTTGATTTACTATAGATTTTGAAAGATGTTTACCGGGGTTTAAATATAATCATGTCTGGGTTTTGTTATTATTTTATTCATTTTCGATTTTCAGTGTGACATGACACATTGAAATTCTCAAATACTTGAAAATCAGATCTCTCCAGTCTTTTTTAATTCGTATTCAAACTTTGAAAACCTGTTGACCGGTTCGCTCAATAGTGATTAATCTTATAAACATCCTTACCAATCTTATTTATGGAAATTTGTAAAATCCCTTTTGTATCGAAATAATCTCTACCAGTACTATTGAACCTATTTTATCCATTTATCTAACTAATTCTTACAGGGGTTTTACAGAGTCCATATATAATCACCATAAAAAAAACGGTCGTGATAAAATTAGTAACGATGAAAACCCATCGAAAGAATTGAACTGCATAATAGACAAGAACGAGCGGGGAGAGATCCTCGTGGAACCTAAAAAATTGATGAAACAAATCACACCTCTTATTTTCACCCGCGATGGTGGTGGCTGGATGAGGAAAGTGGAATCTCTGGACAAAAAATACACAAATGGATACTCTCTCGTTGGTCCTTTTTATAATGTATCTAAAAAACAATGGCTAGCTCCAGGGCTGTATATAGACTGTTCCAAAAGTGATGAAAATGGAAAGATAAGGTACTGCTGTACATTGGTTAAACTAAATTATGACAGTACTGTTAAAATCCTAGACCAGCAATGCAATAATCAAAGCTGGGCTGTTGACATGTGGGATGTTATTGAAAAACATCTGCCAGAATTCAAATCTCATGAAGTAATTCTCAAAGAAGAGAGAAAACAGCTCTCTGACCGTATCAGGGAAATCGATGAGGAATTGAAAAACCTCGATGATATCTGATAAAAACAAAGATAACTACTTTCTAATTTTTGACGCCCCTGCAGTTTTTCTGCAGGGTATTTTTTCTTATCTAAATAACCATATCTACTGCTGTTTTATTGTGTTTTTAGAATTGAGTTAGTCAAATGAACTTTGAAAACCTGTTGACTGACTAACTTAATACTAAGAAGTCTTATAAATGTTCAAACTGTTTTCCCGTCTGAATGGCTCTTACAAACCACTGTACACTTCAAAAGCACGTTGAAAATGACTAAATCAAATCAATTAGTCGTATACATGCTTAAAATTGTATGATTGGTTTCTAGAGAGCCTCGTTATAGAAAAACAATAAAAAACGGTGATGATTCATATAACACAGGAAAACAGATCTAAAATCAAGCTGGACTGTATAAAAGAAGAAAACGGTAGAGGAGAATTCCTCATTAATCCAACTATAATGCTCAGGACGTTAATATCTGGAACCTACACCCGCTATAACGGCGGATGGTTGAGAAAAATAGATGGATTGAACAAGGAACACGCCAACGGATATTCTCTGATTGGTGAATTCTATGGTGGCTGGAAAATACAGTGGCTTCCACCTGGACTATATGTCGATTGTTCAAAAGGAGGAAGCCGGAAAAATCAGAAATTCTATTATTCATTGATAAAACTGAACCCAGATGGAACCGCAGAAGTTCTTAAACAAATATATAATGACCCAAGCTGGGCTGTTGAATTCTGGGACGAGATTGAAAAACATCTACCAGAATTTAAAACCAGAGAACAAATCTTACTCGATGAACAAGAACTAATCAGTATTCGTTTCGAGGAAATAAACAAAGAACTGGAAAAAGCATCACAATAACCACAAAAATGGTCTCACGGTTTATACTGTGGGACACTATATATTATACTAATAATGATTGGACCCACATTAATCTATCCAAACAAATTCTCGATAATCCAATTCAATTATATAATATCAAAAAACGGTGATCAACTTGAAAAACGGAACAATTTCGAATAACATATTCAAAGATGTAAATCTTAATAACATCATATACAAGAATCGAGAATCGCTTAAAAACGGGTATCTATTAGACCCTGATAATATCTACTACAGAGAAGATGTACTGGAAGAATTAAAAGATTCCCTGATGCCTGCCCTAAGAGGAGAAACCCCTGACAATGTGCTTATAGATGGGAATCACGGCACAGGCAAGACATTACTCACAAGAATAGTCATGGAAAATCTGGAAAACCTGACAAAATCAGATGTATATACAGATGTTTATACACTTCATGTTAACTGCAGCCAGACCGGTACAAAATTCTCTATCGTGAAAACATTGATATCAGACCTTGAAAAGAAAGGAAATGTCAGTAGCCAGACGCTTGTCAACTCATATGACAGTTACATCGAAAGGTTCTTCGACCTGGTGAACGTGTTGGATGGCGTTGTGATAGTAGTTTTTGATGAACTCGATCAAATACAGGAAGACACAGTAGTAAATGACATCCTGCGGTCTGTTGAAAATATGAAAACATATAGAGGAATCTGTGTGGTTGGTATCACAAACGACCACAGATATAGCTATTACCTTAACAGGAAAACCCTGGATGTGTTCAATCCGGTTAAGATTAAATTCACCACATACACATCAAATCAGATGAAACAGATCCTGTCAAGAAGGGCTAAATTAGCTTTTACTGATGAAATGATTGAGAATACAGACCTGTCATCAGTTATCAATGAATGCTGCAAATATACTCTGCAAGATAGAAACAGTATACGATATGCACTTGACCTTCTGCTGGAAGTTGGTGATCTTGCATACAGGGAAAACAGCGACTACATAGACTCTGATTTTGTATCAGAAGCGAAAGAAATACTGGACAACAAGAACATCAAAAAGGTTTTGATACAGCTTCCAAGAACAGATAAAATGATATTGCTATCACTGTCTTACCTGTCGTTTGTCTATCCAAAAATCTGTGAACAATTGGAAAGACGTGGAAAGGACACAGAAAGGTTTGACAGGATAAGGAGCAGAGATGTGTATAATATCTATGAAAAAGTTTGTAGAGACAACGAGATCGAACCTGTTGGTGACCACAGGAAATGGGAATCAATCAGGCATCTATCAGAACTCGATGTTATCGATACAATCAAGACGTCTCTTGGTAGAAACCAGGGTGTAGATACTGTGTTAAAACCTACTATGTCCTATAAATTCATAATGAATACGCTGGGAGATGATGATGACCTCTGTCTGGATGTAATAAAATATTTCAAATACAACGATGGTTCACTAAGAACCTTTATTATTCATGGGATAGATAACTAAATTATCTATCTTTTTCCTCTTTTGATACACACAAGTAAAATCAGATGAAGTGAATAGATACATTTGAATTTGATTTGGTGGGAACATTGGTTTGTTGATACACACACCTCCAGTCAGATGAAAAGGAATTTTTAGTCAAATTGGTTTTTTGAAACAGTGCTCGTATACACAGACACACCTTTGTTAATGAGTTCTGGAATATCCAATAAGATGTTTTGTTATCTACACAGACACACCTTCATTAACGAGTTCTGGGATATCCAATAAGATGTTTTGTTATCTACACAGACACACCTTCATTAACGAGTTCTGGGATATCCAATAAGATGTTTTGTTATCTACACAGACACACCTTTGTTAATGAGTTCTGGGATATCCAATAAGATCTTAAAAATAATAATTCAAAACAAAACGATGATGATTCGAAGAAATAGACATAATTTTTCTATGATTAAGTTGTATCTAGGTTAGATTTACTTTAGATTTCTTTTAATTTTTATACATTTTTAATAAATGATTAATGTTTTGAGAAAAAAGAAATTAGAAATGATGAGTATTGAATTGTTTGAGATTGAGTTGTTTGAGAAAAAGATTAGAGGTTGAACTCTTGATACAATTGATCTTTTGATTTGATTATTCTATTTTTTTTAATTTTTATATTATTTTTATTTTTATATTATTTTAATTTTCTATATAATTAGTATATTTTTAATAATATATAAATTTATTCTTCTATAAAACAATTATTTTTTTATTAAAAGTGAAAATTAATTAGAAATAATAAAATATATAAATAATGAAATACATAAAAAATCCACATGATTTTCAAAAATAATATAATAATAAAAAGAAAGACAAAAAAATCTAGAGTAAATAATAAAAAACAACTTACAAAAATAAAAACTTCAAAAACAAAAAAACTCTATTCTAAAAAACCTAACTTGAAATCATCATATCATCATATCAATTCTGTAACAAAACGTATCAAGAAAATTACACAAATCATTAGAAAACGTCTATATGTATATTATAATGATTAATCTCAATCCGAATTATAATAACAATCAAAAAAGAAATCGAATATATCATATATTATTATAATAACGAACATCTCAATCCTAACTTTGGTTCAAATATCTTTAACTTATTCTTAACTTGTTGGTATATCAGAACTCATTGAGAAAGGTGTCTGTGTGTTGACTAATTTCTGATACCATTATATCACTATTACCTGATTTTATAAACTTCATATAACTTTAAAAAATAACAGACTAATTATAATGAGCTATCGAAATCTTATTTTTTTATTCTAACAATTTTAAACTCATTGACATATTAGAACTCATTGAAAAAGGTGTGTGTCTGTTAGAAATGATTATAATCCATGTTATCTTATCAATATATTAGAACTCATTAGAAAAGGTGTCTGTGTGTTAACGCTTATGCTATCTTATTTAGATATAATCCGTACTTGATTTTTTGGTAGATTTCATCTGATTAGATGTGTGTATGTATTTCCACTTTACATCATACAACATTTTTCTTAAAAAAATTATTAATAATTGTTCATACTACTTATCAATCATCTAAGCCACCATATTCAATTGTTTTCATCTGATTTAATGTGTGTATGTGCCTTTGGATTATCATTTCCAATCATTCCAGATATAGTTTTCAACTGATTGAAGGTGTATGTATTATAATTTTGAATTTCTGGAAGATATATTGAATATCTAAGATTTGCAATTTTAGCTATAAAAACTTCAGTAAGTTCGGTTAATCAGTACAAAACTCCATTTTTCCAGAAAAAGTTATTCTGAGGATCTCTTTCAAATTGTTCGAAAACACTCGGGTAAAGGCCCGGATATTTAGCTTCCTCTAGAGGTATACAAAACATCCTTTCAGGATTATCAGGTTCTCCTCCAAGGCCAATCACAACAAAAACCGGTATATCGTTCTTTTGAATACTGCCTGTACCGTTTCAATTGGTCAGGTTTTGACCACTGAAATTTACCCTGATATCGCATAACAAGGTCCGGGTTGCTGTCAGCTTCTACATAACAGCCCCTTTTCCAGGACACGTCGTGATCCAACTCACACAGCTTCGTTTTCTGTTAATATCTCATATATTTTAGATGCGTTTTTTGATTTCTGTCTAAAAATCCTATCATTGAAATTCTTAATTACTTTTTATAGTTTACTTATTCTTCCTTTTCTACAAATCTATTTAACATTTATCTTAAATCTTTTATCCTAAATCCTTTATCTTAAATCCTTTATCTTAAATCTTTATCCTAAACCCTTTATCTTAAATCCTTTATCTTAAATCCTTTATCTTAAATCCTTTATCTTAAATCCTTTATCTTAAATCCTTTATCTTAAATCCTTTATCTTAAATCCTTTACCTTAAATCCTTTACCTTAAATCTTTTATCCTAAATCCTTTATCTTTTCTCATCGCTCCGATATTAGAATTAAATCCAATTATATCTTTTTTTTATTATTGGAAAATTATGAAAATTTAGATTAAATATAATAGTTTAAGTGATAAATCTTAAAACTTAAAAGATTTAATATAAATCTTAAATGATAAATATTCGAATTTTATTACTTATTTTCTTATTTTATAATTTATAAATGTCTACTTTATGATTTTATAATTTATAACTGTCTATTTTCTAATTTTAAGATTTATAAAAGCTTGATTATGGGAAAAATTTATTAATGAAATCATCAATAGGTAATTACAATCTGGATTTGTATCAATTTGGATCCAGATATATATAAAAAATAAAAAACCAAGAGAGGGTTTTTATACAAAATAAAAACAGAAGACAAAACGACCCAACATCTGGTTATAAAGAAGCCAGGAAAGTTGTAAGTATAGTGATAGAAAAAAACCAAGCAAATGATGCCAAACCGATGAAGGCAAAAGCTTTCATGCATTTTTCAATAAATGGAGAATCAAATCAACTGGCATCAGAACGTTTGGATGCATATGTATGAAAGGCAAAAAATGAAGCAAAGAAGCATTTAGGGTCTATAACTTTGATTTGCTTAGTAATTCAATCTTGAACTGGTTATTGGACTTACGTCTTATGATTGAACTACTTTTTACAAAGTCATAGCATGTCGCTTCTTGCTCCATTGCCGAAAATTGTGGGATAGGTTAGACCCTTTCCACAATTCTATTCGTATATATCGAATAGAAATACCCAAACAGTTGTTTGGTTAACCTCTTATTAGGTATAGCTATTATAACTGTTTTTTGGGTATCGCAACTTCATAAAGATATACTCTAATGGAGGAATATTATAACCTCAAAAAAGAAAAAAACAGATTCAAACATCTATAATAAGGTAAATACTAAAGATACCCCAAAGATTGATAACATCTTGTTTGAACTTAATAATAAGTTGCCAGACAAAAGTGTACCATTTGCTGAAAAGCTTGAAGATATTGAGAACGCCCTTGAGATGGAAAATCTCGATGATGACCTCAAACAAAGACTTTTGTACTTTAAAATAGAACTCTATAAGTCAGCAAATGATTTCCAGACAGCTAACCAAATAGAAAATTCATTGTCAATGAGTTTTGATGATGAAGCAACATGGTATTATAGAGCATTTATAGCATCCTTAATGGGAAACCATGTAACCTCCCTGGAATATCTAAATAACATTGTAAAAAATAATGACGAAATGAAGTATTGGTTATTGAAAGCTGCTAACTTAGATTTTATAGGTCATTATAAAGAAGCAGTAGAATGTTGCAATAAAGCATTGAAATTGAAAAATGACCCAGGAATTCAAATCAAAAAAGGTGAACTGCTCAAAAAACAAGGGTTGTTCAAAAAAGCAAGGATTGCTTATGGTAAAGCATTGGAAAATGATAACTATAAACATGATATTGAATTGTTAAAGGACTATTCTCATGCTTATCAAATGGAAGGCAAGGTAAATGAAGCTCTTAAAGTGATCAAGAGAGCTAAAAATCTAAATCTCTTTGACAAAGAAACGCTGCATATGCAAGCAGATATGCTGGCAGAGTCAGGTCATCGTAAAGAAGCTGTCGAAGTCATTAACATGATACTTGAAATAAATCCTGATGATTTCGAAGCTGCTTTCATGAAACTGGAATTGTTGCTAATCATGAAACGCTATAAGGAAGCTGAAAATCTTGTCAGTTACATCTTTAATTCAAATCCTGATACAGGTGACCAATGGTTGTACAAAGCAAAAATATTGTCAACCTATGGTTACTATACTGAAGCAGATGAAGCTATCAATGAAGCAGAGAAATTGAACCCGGTACTTGCAAATATTTCATTAATCAAAGCAAATCATTACTCAAATTTGGGTGAGTACGATAAGGCTATTGATATATGCAGTAGAGCATTAGAAGTAGATGAGGATGTGAATACATATTCATCTAGATCAGAGGCATATGCCAAAAAAGGTGATCTCAAAAACGCCTTGAGGGATATAAATAATGCTATAAATTTAAATGATGATGTCATTAATTTTTGGAATCAGAGAGGAGAAATACTTTGGGCCTTGGGTGATTTAAGAGGAGCTCTTGAATCATTTAGAAAAGCACTGAAAATCGATGACAATGATAGTACTGCTTTGAAACATGGATCTAAACTACTTCACAATTTGGGCGATCACAGTGAAGCTGTAAATCTTATGGATAAATACCTTTCCAACTATCCAGAAGATGTCGAAATATTAGGGTTAAAGGGAAGTTCCAAAGCAAAGACCGGGAACTGTGAAGAAGGACTCAAATGGGTTAACAAAGCATTGAAACTAAAAGAAAATTATCCAGATGCCTGGGATATAAAATCAGCAATATATACAGAAATGGGAAAACATGAAGCATCACTGGATGCTGCAGAATACGGTTTGTTCTATGACCCAGAGAATCCAGAGCTGATGTACAAAAAAGGCTGCACCTTAATAAATCTGCAAAGGTACGAAGAGGCATTTGATTGTATAAATCAGGCTTTGGGTAAAAAAGAAGATGTTGATATGTTGGTCAACAAGGCTCGTCTTGAATCCTTACTCGGAAAGATAGAAGATGCAGTAAAGACCTATAATCGAGCAATCGAACTGGAACCAAGATACGAAGCATTGAATGCTAAAGTGGCTTGTCTCATAACACTTGAAAGATTTGAAGAGGCAATGGACATAATCGACCAGGTAGACCCTAATTATTTGAACCGGTTTGAATTTTGGATGAACAAAATTATGTGCTTTATTAAGCTTAACAGGTATGATGAAGCACTTGAATGCATAGATAATTTCGGCAATAATGTTCCTGATGAAATCAAAGAATATATGTTCCAAACATTATCTGAAACATTAGATACCGATAATGTGGATCAAGAAGATGAACCTAAATTGATGCTTTTAAAAGGAGCTATTTTGTTCGAATTTGGTAAAGATGGCGCAGTGGAGGTATTCTACTCTGTTGCAGAGAAATGGATGGATAGCAATCCGAAAGATGCATTGGAATCATTGAATAGAACCTTATCTATAAACCCCGATGATGTAGATGCATTACGCATGAAAGCTGATCTCCACTACAATTTGTCTGATTACAAAAAATCCCTGAAAACTATTGATAAAGCTTTGGAGATAGAAGGTGATAATGCTCGGTTGTGGTTGATGAGAAGTTATGTCCTCGATTCGCTTGGAAAAACAAGTGATGCGTTAGAATCACTTGAAAAAGCTCATAACCTTTCACCGGATGACAATGACGTCTTGAATTACAAGATAATCGTGGAGGCTAAAATAGGACAGTGATATCAGAGCGTCTGAATAATAGTTGTAAAAATGAAGCTAAGAAGCTTTTAGAATCTATAACTTTGATTTGCTTAGTAGTTCAATCTTGGACAGGGTATTGGATTTATGTCTTATGATTGAACTACTTTTTACAAAGTCATAGCATGTCGCTTCTTGCTCCATTGCCGAAAATTGTGGAATAGGTTAGACCCTTTCCACAATTCTATTCGTATATATCGAATAGGAAATACCCAAAACAGTTGTTTTGGTTAACCTACTGTTAGGTATAGCTGCTATAACTGTTTTTGGGTATTTCAACTTGCTAAATGCAGAATATACACTAATGGAGATATTAATATAATATAGATAAAAATGTTTGAAAAGTTCTATAGATTTCAAATAGCTAACATGCTCTTGAAAAGATCAATTCGGTCTTAAATTGTTAATAAAATCCTCATAAAACTTGGATATCGAATACTTGGGTACTGGATATCAGGTCTCCATATATAGTTTTTATATGGATTTTCAATTTCAATGTGTCATGTCACACTGAAAATTGAAGTAATCAGGTTATTATAAGGTTTTAAATTTTAAATGTGTGATGTCACACTGAAAATTAGTAATATTATCATCTAATATTACCTTATTAGCCAAAATAAGACCGTTAATCTTATAAATTCAGAAATAATTTACGCAAATAAGTGTATTAATTACACCTAAAATATATTAAAAAATGAAAAACAGAGGTGAAAAAAGTATAATCCACAGTTGTTTACTGTCAATCATACACCTAAAATGGTGTGTTTGCCAGAACAAGCAAAAGAAATTGGCCATAAACAAAAATAAGTTTCACAAAGGAACTTAGCAGTTGGATTGTATAATCACCATGATGGAAATAAAAAATGGAAAACGTTACAACACGGAAACCGCAACAGAACTTGCAGAATACAAAAACATGGGTGACACAAGTAATGTGTTCTATATGAGGGAGACCCTCTATAAAACACCCAAAGGCAACTACTTCATAGTAGGTTTCGGTAGAGGTATGAGTAAATACGGAATACGTCCCGGTCCTGGACCCGGTTGTATCGAAGATACAAAGCTTATACCACTAACACAAGCTGAAGCTTTCGCATGGTGTGAGAAAACAGGCAACTATGACGTCATCGAAAAAGAATTCAATGACGTCCTTGAAGATGCCTGAAACATAGAATAGCCAGCAACTATAGAAGGTAAATGAAACCGGATAATACTACTATAATTTTTACCTTCTATAGTTTCTACTTTCGAATAATAAAACATGGATTATAAAAAATAAACGAAAAAATTAGAGGTGTAATTATTTCAGAAAAAACGAAAAATAATAGCAAACTTTCAAACTTAGAAAACAAAAACAAACCCAGTTTGTTAATAGGAACAGAATACGAAGATACACAAGTAACGGATATAAGTACAATCAGAGCAAAGGCCCATATACAGCACCCATTCTTTATACAGTCTATTAGTGCAAACCCATTTGGTGAATTTCAATGGTTAGAAGATGGTCTTGCTTTCGTTAATGAGGAAGAACTTGAGTATGAACCATATAACATTGAATCATTGTACAAGAAGATGGTAACTCTCGAATTACTTGGACGTCCTGATGAAGCCGATGAAATCGCCGAACTTATAATAGAACTGGGTACTATGAACCGCCGGTTCTTGATGTTCAAAGCAGAAGTATTGTCGAGTAAAGGACGATATGAAGATGCAGTTGAATTGTTCGAAGAAGCTGAAAAACGTGATTCTCCTGATGATGCTCCCTTGGCAAAAGCGGTCCATCATATACGCTATGGTGAACCTGAGCAAGCTATCGAAGTTTGTAATGATTTGTTGAAGTGGCATCAGTGTCATGAGGTGTACTATGTCAGAGCATACGTTTATGCTGTAATAGGAAACCTTGAACAGGCTCTGGAAGATATAGATACTGCACTCTATATCAGGGATGAACTCTGTAACAGCTGGAACTTCAGAGGACTGATAATGGAAAAGATGGGTGACAGAAAGGGAGCAGTAGAATCTTTCAAATATGCTCTAGGAATTGATTCCGAAAATACAATGGCAACTAGTCATTTAGCAAAATTATGATTAACATTGAAGCGAAGGAGTATTTTGAATATACATCTCAACTCCTTCATAGTAGATATGTGGAACAGGTTCTATCACCTGTTCTACATTTTATCTATCTAAATAATCTGGATTGAAAAACGAATATGGAGGAATTAATATAAAAAAACACGAAATGTTGAAAAACAAAAAACAGACCGATCCAAGGATAGAAAACGACAAATCCAATTTGATATCAAGAATAGTTAAAGAAGACCGACAGGTAACCCATATAAGTTCAATAAGAGTAAAAGCCCATTTATACAATTCAAAGTATGAACAACGTCCAGGAGAAGCAATTTTCAATATGTTTCAATTGTTAGAAGAAGGTATTGAAACCGCTGATGAGGAACTTGAGTCAGACCCAAATAACATTGAAACATTGTACAGGAAAATGACAAATCTTGAATTACTTGAACGCCTAGATGAAGCTGATAAAGTTGCAGAAGATATACTGTCTCTGAATCCTAAAGACCGCCGGCAAATGATGCTCAAAGCAGATGTGTTGTCGGGTAAAGGCCAGTACAATGATGCAGTTGAACTGTTCAAAGAAGCTGAAAAGATGAAATCCTATGCTGATGCTCCTTTGGCAAAAGTGGTTCATCATCTACGTTATGGCGAACATGACCAGGCACTGGAAATCTGCAACAATCTTTTGGAAATTGAACAGAATCCTAAAGTATACTATGTCAGAGCATACATTTATACTGTAATCGGAAACTTTGAACAGGCGTTAGAAAACATAAATTCTGCAATCAATTTCAGAGATGGGATCAGTAGCTACTGGAACCTTAAAGGATTGATACTGGAAAATATGGGATACAGGTTGGAAGCAAAAGGATGTTTCATGTACACCAAGGGAGTAGATGTTGACAATTCAATGGCAGGTATACATCTAATTTAAATTGCAACTGGAATTTGATGCACAGAAGCTTTTGGATATACCATTAGTTTGAATCAATTTCAAACGGGTTGTAGTATATTGTTTCTTGCATCTCAAAAATTGATATGTGGGATTTTTACACATATTCCACATTTTTATTTTTTCGACCTGAGTACTGAACCTGAGTACTGATAATCAAATATCAATTTATACCTTAGTTAGCTATCATTAGTATTTGTATCTCTGGTTCTTATTTAACTTTCAATTTCAATGTTTCATGTAACACTAAAAATAGAGTTAAATCAGGATATCATAATACTTTATAATTTCAATGTTTGATGTCACATAGAAAATGAGCAAAAATAAATCCTGATATTAATTAATTATCCAAAATAAGGCCATTAATCTTATAAATCTGGCAATCATATCATATAATAATTCTAATACAGAATAAATATATTATATAATAATAAAAAAACGGAACATCGTTAATGTATATCGTAGTCAAAAAACATTCAACAATCAAATATCTTAACTATAACAATAACAATAACAGCTGTAGAAACAAAAATACCAATTCAGGTAAAGAAACCGGTTCTTCATATATACATCACCAGGTATAAACAGTTTAGGGGGTTTTAAAACGAAAAAACATCATAATAGGAACTCAAGGAAACAGTACCCCACCGAAAAAAAATCAAAAATAACTGCTAAAAAACTGACTGATGCACTTGATAGAGCATTCCTATATTATCTTAACGATTTTCGCCGCAAAACTGAGAAATATAAACAGATGGAATGTCCAGAATGTGGAACCCTGAGCGATTGCAACTACACCGAGCTAACTAATAATTTCGAAGTAATCGGCAGCTGGTCATGCACAAATTGCGGAAGAGAATTCAAGAAAAAAGCATTTAAACAAGATTTGAAAGATGATTTCAGGAAAGCTTTGTTGAGGGAAATTCCTGACTGATTATTAAATCTTTAGTAGATCTTGACAAATCCAGACAGGAATTCATTAGCAAAGATGTGTCAGGGTTTCTGATCTACTATAGATTTTTGATACCTTTGGTTTATTTTTGAATATATCCCTCTTAATTCAAATTATCCTGTAAAATATTTGGTATGTCTCCTGTCAGCTCATAAATTAAATTATATCGGAAATCGTATTGTTGGTTATTCGTTGTTCTTCATGGTGTTTTGACAACTGGTGTTTGTGTATCTTGCAATTATTAGAACCAATCTTCAATTTGCTAAGTTTCCTCTGCAGCACCTTTAATCTCACAATCGAATCAATTTTTAATGTTTGATGACACATAGAAAATAAAAATGGAGATGAAATATATTATTGTGTATTATCTGTAATGTCCATAAAAATCATTCTTGCCTTTAATTTTACTTTTAATATATTTGTAAGTAACATAAATATTCTATTAAGTTCTACAAGTAACAACACAACCCCAAAATAATTGAAATCCTGCTTATTCAAGTTCCTACCTATTTTTGAACATCAAACAATCATATTATTCAGAATCGAATCAATAAACAATCAAAATTAATATATCCCTTGTTGTTTTTTAGATAGGAATATAATGCGCGAGTATAAGCTGTTTGCCCAGAGGATAATACTGGTAGGACTTACCAGATTCGTGAACAATTTCAAGGGAGTCATACTGTTGCCTGTACTAACAAAGAACCTCCCTATCCAGGATTACGGTATCTGGGCGCAGGTCATGGTGACCATCGGTATCGTCCCGGGAATCATGAGCCTTGGATTGCCGGGTGCCATGGCCAGGTTCATGCCCTCTGTTAAGGTCAAAGAAAAGTTCCAGGACATGTTCTACTCGTTTCTATCTGTTGCTGCTGTAACAGGCATGTTTGCAGCTTTTCTGATATATCTGGCTTCAGGTCCGATTGCCGACCTACTCTTTGACGGCAACGCATTCATAGTTAAATTGCTCTCGATTGTAGTGTTTTTTGAAACGATTGAGAAGGTGCTGTTTAACTACTTCCGGGCGACTGAACAAATCAAAAAAGACTCAATTTTGCGGTTTTCCAAGAATTTCCTGATGGTGGTTCTGGTGTCCATATTCGTGCTGCAGGGTGGCGGTCTGCTAGGTGCGATTGCAGGTCTGCTGGCAAAATCGGTTGTTGTGTTTTTGATGGCGTTTGTTATAATCGTATCACAGCTTGGATTCAAACTACCGAAGTTTGGTGGTCTGAAAGGATACTTAAAATATGGTATACCACTGGTTCCCAGTAGAATGTCCAGCTGGATTGTAAGGTCCAGTGACCGGTATGTCATCGGAGGTTATCTGGGTACTTCTGCTGTTGGATATTACTCGCCGGGGTATACCCTCGGCAATATCGTCCAGATGTTTGTAGCACCACTTAATTTCATATTGCCTATGGTCCTTTCTAGACACTACGATGGGGACAACCTTGACGAGGTCAAGAAGTATCTGGGATACTCCCTGAAATATTTCCTAGCCGTGGCAATACCAGCGGTTTTCGGTTTATCTCTACTTTCAAAACCGATGCTTGTCATCCTGTCAACACCTGAAATCGCGGAACAGAGTTATATCATTACTCCTTTTGTAGCTCTTAGTGCACTGCTGTTTGGAGTGTTTGCGGTGTTCAACAAGGTTGCCATGCTTGTCAAAAAGACCCAAGTCATCGGGATCATCTGGCTGATAGCTGCGGTGCTGAATCTCGGGCTGAACCTGATTCTTGTACCCTATATCGGAATCATCGCAGCCGCTACTACGACACTATTATCTTTTATTGTGGTGCTTGCTTTCATGGCCTATTATTCCCTGCGGTTTTTCCAGTTTGACATGAATTTCAGATTTATTGTAAAGAGTCTGGTAGCCTCTCTTTTGATGTCTGGAATTATTTTGATGTGGAGTCCGACAGGTGTATTAAGTACTCTTGCTATAATTGGAGTGTGTGCTGTGTCTTATTTTGCAGTTCTGGTGCTGTTAAAAGGGTTCAGGAGAGAGGAGATTGAGTTTTTCAAGAGCTTCATACGCTAAATATGTGGCTACTATCCAGATAGAAAATATTTTTATAAAAGCAAAATTTTATTAATTGCTATTGGTTAAAACTAAGTGAGTCAATATTACCATTATTATGATGAAAAAGTAGAGGAGATGAAACTATTAAATCTATTATTCTTGCAGGTGGTTCAGGGACGCGTCTATGGCCACTTAGTCGTGAACAGTATCCAAAGCAGTTCTTAAAACTGGGTGAAACATCGCTATTTCAGGATACTGTTATTAGATGTTTTAAAGTATCAGATATATCCGAAATCTTTGTTGTAACTAAAAAATCCCAAAAATTTTTTGTATTGGGCCAGATTAATGAGCTAGGTTATGAGATCCCTGAAGATAATTTGTTGATAGAACCTGAAGGTAAAAATACACTCCCTGCAATCTATTATGGGGCTCAGGAGATTGAGAGAAAGTTTGGAAAATCAATTGTTGGAGTATTCCCTTCAGACCATATATTGGACGATGGAGCGATGCAGACAATTTCAGATGTACAGGTATTAACTTCAGATTATCTTTTAACTTTTGGAATTGTTCCAGATTCACCACAGACCGGTTATGGGTACATAAAACCAGAAGAAGAAATCGATTCTAGAGTTTCTGGATTCAGAGTTTCTGAATTTAGAGAAAAACCTGATATAGAATACGCTCAACGTTACATGAATGAGGGATGCCTCTGGAATAGTGGTATATTTTTGTTCGACACAGCTGTGTTCTTTGATGAAGTGATAAAACATGCTCCAGAAATATCCGATACATTCGAATCAAATATTGATTTAGAGGTTATTTATCAACAGGTTCCTTCGGTATCTATTGATTATGAAATAATGGAAAAATCAAATAAAGTTGCTGTTGTTAAACTCAACAAAAAATGGAATGATTTAGGTGATTTCAACTCAATATATAATGAGTTTGAAAAGGATTACAAAGGTAATGTGGTTTATGAATGTGATGATTTTTCAATTGGTTCAACTGATAATCTAATATATTCTGAAAAGAACAAAGCTGTTTCATTAATCGATGTCAATAACATGGTTGTTGTGGATACTTCGGACGCACTGCTTGTCTGCCCTAAAGAGAGCAGTCAGAAAGTAAAAGAGATTGTAAATGGGTTAAAGGAAAGAAATGATGAAAGAGCTTATCTTCACAAATATGTTTACCGTCCTTGGGGTTCATATACTGTAATGGAATCATCTGAAACGCATAAAATCAAAAATATAACTGTGATACCGCAGAAATCTCTGAGCATGCAGCTTCACCACCACCGCAGTGAACATTGGGTAGTGGTAAAAGGAATGGCATCTGTAAAGGTCGATGGTCAGGAATATTTTTTAAGACAGGGTGAGAGTACATTTATTAGGGCAGGTGTAAAACATCGGCTATCAAATCCTGGTAAAGTGCCGCTTGAAATCATCGAAGTACAGCTTGGAGAATATGTGGGAGAAGATGATATCGTCCGGTTTGATGATGATTACGGAAGGGAAAATGTAACTTACCCAAATTTTAGTATAAATAGGAAAAATGTACATAATTAACCTTAATTAAGAATTATTAGACCAATTGTTCCATGTAAAAACATAAATAATTGGCTCTGTAGAAACCAGGTTCTGATAAAACTCTCTAATTCTGAAATGATTTAAGATAAATTACTCCTTTTTGGTTTTAAGCCAAAATAAAAAAGGAGCAATTATGAAGAAAAAGAACATATACCTTAAATTTATCGATGAAACTTTAAAAATCATTCGTAGAAATAGGCTTCCATTGTATTCAAGTAAGTACTCGAAACAGGATTATAACCAGCACCAGTTAATGGTGATGGTGCTGTTTAAAGATTACATAGTTACCGATTACAAGAGATTTACCCAATTACTAGAACTCATGTATCCAGTTATAGACAAACTGGAACTCGAAAAAAGTTCCTTTTTTACTATCACAAAAAATTATTATCTTGGATACCTCCTTCAAATTCGGATGGATACTCCAACCAAATAATGAAATTGTTCTATAAACGGGGTGATAGCCCCTGTATAGTAGTAGCAGATGCTTCAGGTATAACTAGCTGTTATGCTGTTCATTACTATTCATGGAGAACTGATTTATATCGGAAAATTTTCCTGAAATCTTTTATAGCAGTTGATACTGACAAGCAGATTATAATAAAAGGTAAAATCATCAAAAAACCCACAAATGACTCCTAACATGCAAAAACTCTGCTTAAACAATGTAAAAGGGTTAAAAAACCATATTATTATGTCATGGATAAAGCTTATGATTTAGATTATATCCATGAACTGATAATAGATGAATTAGGTTCTTCTGCTATTATTCCTTTAAGAAACAAATCTAGGAAGAAAATCAACGGTAAATATAGGAAAGAGATGTACATAGATTTTAGAGGATTTCGATTAACCACTGATTTTTACTAATTTTGTGACTTTAGAGATATTTAAGGTTAATTTGTATTTCTAACAGTTGATTTTTAGCTATTTTGATGTTGATTTAACCATGGGCTAGTGTCCGCTATCCCATGGTTAAATCACTCCTTTGCTCCTTAATGTACTCAATTGATACAGGTTGAATCCGAAGGCCGTAAACAGCATTTTTAGGTTCACTCGTTTCATAGTAGTAACGAGTGTGGTTCCTGCTTTGAATACTCCTTTTGTAACCGCATATACCCTTTCACCGGTTACTCTAATAGCGCTGATTCTACTGTTTCTTAATATTTCTCTCTGCATAGTAGCATCGTAACCCTGAGGGTTTGTACCGAAGTATCCCTTATCTCTATACACAACCTCATCCTCTCTTGAAAGATCGACTTTGTTATCATGGACTGTTGCTGTTGTGGTTTCGAATCTTCTAATCAGTTGATAATCCGTATCGATGATTGTATGTAGCTTGTAACCGAAATGAGATTTACCACTCTTCTTAGCCCATGTACCATCTTTGCTTCGTCTGGTCTTTGCTTCATTCCCACGGGGCTTGTCAGCCCCGGCATGTCCTGGGTCGGAATGAATGAACGTGGCGTCCTGGATCATTCCTTTCTTGATCTTGAGTCCAAGCGAATCGAGTTGTCTCTGCAACTCTCTCCATACCTCTTTTTCCTTGTTAGTATCGATGATCCTCTTCCTGAACAACCAGACAGTTGTACTGTCTGGTATGTATTCAGGGAATTTGAGGAAATGTCTGAACGAAATCCTGTCGATACACTGTTTCTCAATCTCCTGATCAGATAACCCATGCCACTGCTGAAGTATCAGCATCTTGAGCATGACGATAACGTCAGCTTCGGGTCTACCGCCCGAAGCCGACCTGTTGGTATACATCGATTCCAGTATAGGTCTGAATTTCTTCCAATCGATCAAAGCTTCAACTTCAGCAAGCTTATCCCCTACAGCAATAAGACGTTTATATTCTTCGTTAAGAGCAAAATCAGTAAATGTATCCATATTAAATATTTCAAATCAATTCTATATAAAGTTAACAGAATTCAATCCATGTTAATGATAGTTTATCGAAATCCTCTATAGAGTTTTCAAAGAAACTCAAAGCTTTATATGACTAAATAAGGTTCTAATCCACTTATTTTAACTTCTGCAGAGGACATGCTGGATTGATGAAAAAAGGTACTAGCAAAAGTGCAGCTGCTCAAGAATCTGGAATTGTTGAAAATAAATGGACTTTGAAACAACCATTGCTTTTTAGACCTGTCAAAACTTCAACTTGTTAATAATGGACTACCGAGTTTTTCGAAATCTTTTATATAATATTTAATCAATGTTTAATTGCCTAAAAAGTGTAGAGGTATAGGTGATGGACAAAAATAATGACAAATTAAAAGTTATTTATATTATGGGATCAGGTCACACTGGATCCACACTTCTTGATTTATGTATAGGAGCTCACCCAAAAATTCAGAGTTGTGGAGAATTTAAACCTCATCTTTTTTGGGGAAATTATCAAAAAAATAAACTATGTGGATGTGGAATAAGTAGTCAAAGTTGTCCATTTTGGAGTCAAGTTATAAATGATTGGAAGTCTAAAACAGGAATTTATGATTTGAACGTTATGAAAAATTCCCAGGACAAGTTTGAAAATATCTCCATAAACCAAAGAATTAATCTAGATTCTTATGAAACGGAATTCTATAGTTATCTAATATATAATCAAGAATTATTGTATAGCATAAGTTACATTAGTGATAAACCTATTTTAGTTGATTCAACCAAAAATTCAATACGTGCACTAAACTTATCTTTAATGCCTAATATAGAATTGATTTTAATACATTTAGTCCGTAATGGAAATGCTGTGACTTGGTCTAATATGAAAAAGGATCGATCGGTTAAATCATCTTCAAAAAACTGGTTGATATCTAATTTGAGGTCAGAAATAGTTTATCATAAAATTAAAACAAAAAAACTTCGGATTAGATACGAAGATTTTATTAATAATCCTACAGATACATTAAATTCAATAGGAAATTTATTAGGACTCGATTTTTCAAACATTTCTAAAAATTTAATTAACGGTACAGGGATTGAAATAAATAGCCATTTATTAGCAGGGAATAGGAAAGTGTTTTCATCTAGTAATTTAAAGTTGAATCCAGATAATACATGGAAACAAAAAATGTCTTACAAAAATCGTATTTATAGTAAATTATTAACATTCCCTCTAGCAATAAAATATGGATACCTTTGATTAAACTAAGCTTTGTTTTTACAATTTTTTATTAAATGAATTTAGCTTGATAAAATATCATCTATTATCTTTATTATTTGTGACCAATCATGCTTTTTTGCCCAATAAATGCTGTTTTTACTTATATATTCTCTTTTTATATTATTATTCATTAAGATTTCTATTCCATTTTTAATGCTTTTCACTGTTGGTTCGACTAATAATCCTGTTTCATTATCTTTAACAGCAGATGCTACACCATATATATCTGTACCTATTACAGGTTTACCTGCTGCATTTGCTTCAAGGTAGGCAATACCAAAACCTTCAACATCTTTTTCACTTGGTTGACCTGTCATAATGAAAATATCACAAGTTTGGTAATAATTTGGTAAATCATCATCGTTGACATATCCTAAAAAATCCACTTTATCATTTATGTTTAAACTTGATGCATATTGTTTTAATAAATCTTCTTCATAGCCTTTTCCTATTATCAAATAATGTACATTATCCATTTTTGAAATAGCGTCCATAACAAGTCTATGACCTTTCCTTGGATGGAGCCTTGATACTGTAAGGAGAATTGTATCACTTTTGCAAATGTTTAGCTCATTCCTTAAATTATTATTGACATATGTAGAAAAATTGTAAAAATCTATGCCCGGATGAACAATATGTACTTTATTTTCATTTGCTCCATTTTCGATAAGTTTGTTTTTTGACCATTCACTTACAGCAATAAGCTTATAAGTTAGGTTCAAATTCAATTTAAATTTTAAGTTCTCCCAGAAGGTTCTTAATATTGGAAATTTGCCTCCTGTAGTTTTTAAACCATTTTTTATCAATTCTGATCCGTGTGCATGTGATATTACTTTTTTACCTAAAATGTATGCGACCAATCCTATTATTGAATCATTCAATCTTGATAAATAAATAACATCGTATTTTTTTCTATTAATTAATAAAAAATAAATAACGGATAGTTCTCCAGTTATTCCTTTAAGGTTTCTTCGTATTATTCCAAAACTAAAATTATTATCAAATTTAGAATTTATACTAGAATGTATGTTAGTAAGCACATCAATTTCATGGCTTGAATGTTCAGCAATATCCTTCATTAAATTTTGTATACCACCTAAACTTGGAGGAAATAAGGGAGAAATTAATAATATTGAAGTCATGTTATCATTTTTATCTCTATAAATTAAGCGTTTAGTACAAAAATTGGCTTTACTTGTATTGTAAGAAATATCCGTTCTAAATTAAAAGTTTTACTACAGGTAAATAAATAATAATTTAGGTTTACCAATTAATAAAATTTGTAATCATTTTCGAATAATTTGTTTTATGAATTTGTTAATACCAATATGTTTAGATTGTTTTTTATCTAAAAAATTCTTTAAAAATAATTTATATCTATTAGTGTTTACATCTTTACGTAATTCTTTGTTGAGTTGAAAATGACTTAGCCCTAATAATTGAAAAATACTATTTATATAGTTTTGTTCTTCATAAATAAGTGCCTCCAAAGATACAAAATAAAAAGGAATATTATATTTGTTAATTATTGAAAATAAATATTTGTAACTTTCCCAATATTGATTTTTGGAATTTTCAAATAGTCCATTACTAGAAGCTCTTTCATAGGTCCAAGATATGAGGTTAGGAACAACACTTCTTGTTGTGATTAACAGAATCAATGGTAAATTTTTTAATTGGCAAGTTTCATAAAAATTTTCTAGGTTTGGAAATTTCATATATTCAGCTGGTTTATTATCCTTTCCATGTGGAATTGACCTTCTAGTTAATATATATTTGTGTTCGGTATTAATTGGCAATATTTCAGATGCATCTGTTATACAATCATTTTCGACTAAGTCCCAAACTTGGTCCATGTGGTCTACATGTGTAGTTGCATTTTCAGTGCCTAATATATCTGGATGTTGTGAAAAAATTTCTGTAAATAATCGTGTGCTTGTACTTTCAGGACCTATTAATAAAATTAAACATTTTTTATTCATTAAAACACCTTATATTATTTTTTCTATTGAAGGAATATTATTATGAATTTTGTTGTATTAGTTCAGATTATTAAATATTTTTGACGCTAATATCAGTTCTACTATTACTACAAAATTTTATTTATCACATCTTAGTTTATATTAAAAAGTTAATCATAATGTATAATCATGACTATTATACTTTTTAGGTTAAAATCAGCTAATATAATTATATTAATTATTGTAAAAGAATTCTACAATCCAATTAATATTTTCTATAAATATAATCTTTCCAAAATTTTTATCCAGTTAGTGACTACTTTTTATCGATTCTATAATTTTATTTGTGAATCTGTTTTCATTTAAGTCATTACTATATACATTAAAATTAAGGATTATAGCTGATTTCTATTAGTTTTTATTACTATATGATATTTTGTAAATCTTATACTTAATAACTTTATTATTAAAATTACTAGTATAAACTTGCTTTTCAAACGTTTTTACAGGTTTTAAGTTCAATAATGACTTATTAAGCTTTTCAATCTCATTAGGTGGGTCAATAATAAAAGCAATATTGTTTTTCATCATATAACCTGTGATGTTACCTTTCTTCATTGCTTTAAGCGCTTTAGGGTTCATAACACCATCTAAATTTATAACATTATGTTTCGGAGTGTAATATTGATATATACCAGTATTAAAAGAACCTATTGTATTATTAGGTGATATATTATTATTAACGTAATTACCTATTCTCCATTTTAGTTCTTCCTGGGGATGTTGACCCTCTTTATATTGCACAAATCCCCCAAATGAAAACGAAAAAATAAGGATAAAAATAACTAATATGTAAGCTAATTGGCGTTTTTTAGGTTTAAGTTCTTGTATTAATTTAACTATTATTGCCGAAAATAATATTGTTAATAAAAAGTATGTATAAATGGTGTACCAACTTCTAAAACCAATTTCATAAAACCAATAAAATAAAAAGTAGATAATTGATGAAATAACCAAAAAGTCAAAGGTATAAATTAATTTAAAAACAATTCTATCTCTTTTTAATGTAAGAATTAAAATTGGTACGAATAAGAAAAAGAATAAGGATAAATATCCTGTTCCAGAATATTCTAAATTTAAAAAGAAATGAGCTACGGATGATAACGTAGAATATATAGAATTAAATACTAGATCTGGGTAAGTATTAGAATTTAATCTTAATATACGGAGAGCTTCACCGCTTATAGGGGTTATTCTATTTAATTTTATGAAGCTCCACATCAACCAGGGTACTACAGTTAAAGAAGCAGTAGATATAATTGCTATTAAACTTTTGGTTTCTAACTTATTTTGCTTAAAGTTTCTTAATACAAGTGCACTAATGACTCCAATACCTATAAAAACTCCATCCATTCTACTCAAAAAAATAAGGCCTATTAATAAACCTATTATTGCAGATTCTTTAATAGATAACTTAGGGATATTTGATTTAGATACTATGTAATATGTTAAAAGTGAAATGAAGAAAATTTGTATTGGGGTTTCCATTGCTGATAACGTCACAAATAATATATTAGGATTAAACAGCCATATAAAAGCAGCAAGTAGTCCAGCTTTTTTGTTTAACACATTTTTCATGATTAAATATATTATTATAGATGTCCCAATACTAAATATTATCATAAGGATTAAAGATGCATAAACCGGAGCGTTAATTCCTAATGGATAAAGTAGTTTAAATAGAGGTATAAGTATAATAACATATAGCGGATGAAAACCATTCGTAGGAATACCATAATTAAAAACAATCCCTTTACCATCAATTATGTTCCTAACTAAAGAGTAATAATAATATGTATCATCAGCAAGAAATTTATTTAAAATTGTATTAATATCTTGGTGTATTAACAATAACTTAAATATGAAACTAATTGATATGATTAGTAATAATAATTTGTCATATATATCTAAACTTAAAATAAAATTAGTTATACGCTTTACCATCTATATCCACCAAGTGTATTTATCATGGTTTATATCATATTAATATAATATAAATATATTTTCTACTTTTCTTTCTATATTTAAGATATACGCAAATTATGTTAATTTGTATAATTAATATATTAAAAATAATTGTTTTATTTAGGCTATAACTTAACTTTTATGCAACAATTTATAATTTCACTAAAATATTTATAAAAAAGTATTGATTCAGTTGATTTTTTCAAGTTTGTTTTGGTAAAAAAGTACAACTATGATACCTACAACCACACCAAACCAGAGAGTACAAAAACGGATAATCAATGCTGACCCTGTAGCCGTTGCTTTAGATACATCCATGGTCAAAAGCAAACCAACAATACTCCCCTCCGCTACACCTAAACCTCCAGGAAGCATCGATACTGCTCCTGCAACAGAAGAGAAAGCAAATACAAATGTAGCAACAAGCATAGACAAGTCTAATCCAAACCCTTTAAATACATACCACATTGCAATACATTCAAAAAACCATGAAACGATACTTAGTAATATCGTAATTGAAAGAGGTCTAAATTTAAGAAGAATATATGCGCTTTCATACAACTCATGAAGATGATGTGCGAATTTGGATATAAATGGTAGCTTTTCACCAAATTCGATCAATTTCAACGATAATTTTCTGGATTGAATTATTGAAACTACAGCAGAAATGATTAATAATGTAACAACCATCACAGATATGCCATATTGGTATATAACTACACCTACAGATGATAATATAATTAAACCTACAATATCTGTTAGACGTTCAGCAAAAACGACAGGAGCAGTTCTGCTGATACTTACATCATTAGTCTGTTTTAAAAGATAGGATTTCAAAACTTCCCCCAATTTACCAGGAGTGATTGACATAATTAACCCACTAAAAAAAACAATTGCGCTATTTTTTTTACCAATGTCTACACCAATAGTGGATAAATAGAAATCCCATTTATAAAACCTTACTATGTAGTTAAAAACAGTTAATATTAATATAATTGGAAGATATATCCATCCAAAATCCACAAATGCAGATATTATACTATTAAAATCCGCATAAATCAAAAGACCAAGTACTACTACAGCAGCAAATATTATAGAATATAAAATCCGTTTTTTGAGTTTATCGATAAGTGACAAAATCTTTACTCCATTTACGAATTTTTGTTCTTGCATGATTCATTAACGATGATTTTTTACCTCTAATATTAATTTTTGATTTTTCAAGTGCATACATCATATTATCTCTAGTTAAATCATCAACCCAAAAAAAATCAGTATACCCAAGACCGACTTCATTCAAATAGTGAGCATCGCTACCACCGACCATCAAAAGGTTATTTTTATTTGCAAATCTTCTAGCAGCTTCATTACTCTTTTCTTTTATACATCGTGAATTGAATACTTCAATTGCATCTATCTGTTTGTAATATTCTGATAAACTACTGAACCTTTTGGACCTATACTCATCAAAGGGATGAGGGACTACTACAATACCACCTTGATTATGAATATCTTCAATAACATCTTCAGGGCTTGTAGATGTTATTTCATCCTGCAAAAACAAACCAATTAATTCACCTTTATCAGTACTTACTTCACATCCGATGATAACTCCAAAATCAGGCGTTTCAAATTTTTTAGCTTCTAATGCACCTTTTATAGTGTCGTGATCAGTTACTGCAATCCCATCAAGACCTTTTTTGATTGCGGTATTCACGAGTTTTTTAGGTTCTGTGACTCCACACCTTGGCGAATATTTAGTATGAGTATGCAAATCATATTTCATCTTAGATACCTACATTATTTAAAATATAGATTAAATTTGTACTTCCATCTGGGACAAAATATAATACTACTGCTACTAAAATAGCCCATATAGAAATAGAAAATAACATACCTTTGTCTTTAAACAGCATTTCAGGCTCGCCACCAAAATCTTGAGAATGAACCAGAAGGAGATATCTGAATAAACCATAGACCAAAAATGGAATAGTTACCATCATATAATGAGTACTGGCAAAGAAAGTGTATAAAAGGTATGATACTATAAGTGCGGATGTGACTATAAGGGTCATTTGTTCCAATAATGGAACCGTGTATTCATCAAGAATTTTTCTGTGGTTTTTCGCATCATCTCCAAGCAGTACAAGTTCATGTCTTCTTTTTCCAAAAGCAAGGAACAATGCTAGTAAAAATGTGCAGATTATAAGCCATGGTGATATTGATACCGTGAGTGCTACTGCTCCTGCTATTGCACGAAGCACAAAGCCTGCTGATATTGTTAAGACATCTACCAACACAATATATTTTAGTTTCAGATTATAGGCAAAAAGCAATACAAAATATAAGACAGATATTAAAAGGAATGCATAATTAACTATTGATGAGATATAAAGAGAACCAGATAATAGTACAATGAATATAAAAAAAGCATGAGATTTTTTAAGTTCCCCAGACGCAATTGGGCGTTTACATTTAACAGGATGTTTCTTGTCATCTTCTGCATCCATAATATCATTCATCAAATATAAACTTCCAGACAGCATACAAAAGATAACAAAAGCAGTTATTGAATCCATCCACGCCATTGGGTTCATAAGATTGTGAGAAAAAATCAACGCCAGAAAGATTATAAAATTTTTATACCACTGGCTTGGACGTAAAGACCTCATAATCGCTTTAAACATTCATTTACCTCTAAATTAGATTAATATTTAGAAAACAATTTACCCCATTTGGTTTCCATAAATTCGTTGACGTATTTTTTACCAATTACTGGGTACCAAAAACGGTCATGATAAGTAGAAGATGCTAATATCGGTATTTTGAAAAGTGGAGTATGGAACAGCAGTGGTTCTAAAAATTTTAATCCTCCTTTCCTGAACAATTTATCTCCACTTACAACAAGACTTTCTCCTACTTCGAAATTATAATTGACATCACTTATATCTTCACCAACAATCTTGATGTTGTCAAGGTTCCCACTTCCTAATCCAAGTTCATCTGCCATCTTTATTTTATCTATTGACATCGGGTCAAAACCCATCATTTTGGCACTTACAGCATCAATTGAAACCTGGTCATAGCTTGCAAGAATGTAATCTTTAATTTTTGGAGTCATTGTCCTTGGACCTGCACCATCACCACAAACAGTACCATCCATTACTGCGAATATACCTGGATGAATTTCTTTTTGTATTTTCAACAAATCTACAAGAACTTCATGAATGTATTTATGGGAATGATGTCTGCGTTCGTTTAATAACCCTCCAAACGCATTTTTCATTGCACCAGTTATCGTGGTGTGACCATGCGTTTTTTGTGTAGGTAGATGCAATACATTTGCCCCTATGAAAGGTTCAGGTATCTGAAAACCATCAGGAAAAACTTTGTCCATTCCTACCATTTCTGTTGAAGGGTTATAATCTAACCATTTAACATCGGTAAGTGGCACAAAATCCACATCATATTTATCGAGAATAGATAACCATTTATTCTGTTTTGCACCTTTTATAGGATTGGTGACAACTGTTTTATTTTCCATTGCAACAATATCTTTATAACCATCTTCTTTTAGTGTTTTTAAAACTGCTTCAAGCTGCCAAGGTTCAGTAGAACATGCTGGATAATAAAGAGACCATGAAAGGTTTAATTTTATAATAGTGGTTTTATCCTTGGGGAGATAGTCTTGATATTTAACACTGCGCATTAATTTACTGTAGTCTTCCAGTACTGTTTCAGGGCTGGTTTTTAAAACTGAAACTTGGGACATAGTTCAACCTTTGTAAAATTAATGGACTAACGTATTAAACATTATTATTTATAATTAATGGACTAATAAATATAATAATAAATAAATTATGTATTATTAACCCATTGTTTGGTTATTGGAAAAATCAAACTTTGTATCTATTATTGATAATTTAAGGTTTTAAAATTATTTATAAAGGTTTTTGCTTGCCATTTTAGTACTGTTCAGTTAATGCATGTTTCCCATTGATAAGGAGTATATGATTTAAGAGCTTGATGTTTTCTGATATAATTATGATACGTGATGTACATATCAATCCAGTTATTGATATGCTGAACAAACCCCATTTTATGTGGAAAGTATTTATCAAAGACCTTGATCCTTCTTTTAAAAGCTTTAAACCACATTTCGATATAATTCCTGATATCACTGGAGATTACAACCCTTTTAATATCGAGTTTTTCCAGAGCTTTGTACCATGGTCCACTATCTACAACTGCCATATGGGGCAGTTCCCCTACATTTTCTTCAAATCCTTAAGAAAGACTTTGTAGTCAGGTGGTTTCTTGTAGGATAGATTCTAGCATAGACTATCTTTTTAGAATCGGGGTTTATAGCCGCGTATATAACTAGTTCTCACTACCAAGCTGTACATTAGTTTCATCCACCACTATGGTGTCTGGCAATTCACCATCATAAAGCTACACACACCATGAACCTCTACTCAGTAATGTACCCCCATAATTTATAGGTTCAGACTTATACGATAGTAGCTTTGAAGTTCTCCTCAAACTTAATCCTTGCTGGTACAGAAGTATAGACAATGCTAAGGCTTTTACATCATTTCTTTTCCTTTCCACAAAAGATTTAATATCTACCAGTATCAAATCTAATAATGCCTCTAAGTTCATCATTCATCCTCCTTAAATAGAGGGAATGAATCTCCCTATTTATTTCTTAATTGAATAGTACCTTGTAATAGCGTAGAAATTTTTATAATACTTGATTTCTTTTTATTTGATAAGAGTAATTATGGGAAAAGTAGTAGCTCTATTTGTAAATACCCTGAAAAATGGTGGAGCTGAGAGAGTTACATCTAACTTATCACTTAACCTATCTAATGATTATAATAAAAAATTAATCTTATATAATAAAGACCAAATTGATTATCCTTATGATGGAGATATAATTGATTTGAATATAGATCAATCTAACCCTGTTAAAATAACTGTAAATAATATATTTCTCAAAACATACCGATTTTTGAAAGTAATGCTAAAACTTAAAAAGGTAAAAAAAGAGCATAATATAAGTACTACTATAAGTTTTTTAAATAATCCTAATATACTAAACCTGTTTTCTAAATATGATGACAAAACTATAATATCTGTAAGAAATTATAATTCAAAATTATTATCAGGTTTTGATGGTAAAATTTACAGTGTATTAATAAAATTGTTTTATAACAGAGCTGATCTAGTTGTTGCAGTTTCAGAGGGTGTTAAAAGAGACCTCATTGATAACTTCAAAATAAACCCTGATAAAATTAAAGTAATTTACAACCCTTATGAAATAAGCAAAATTCAAGAAATGATGAATGAAAGTATAGAAGTAGAATACAGAGATTTGTTCAATTCACCTGTCATCATAAATGTTGCTAGGTTAGTGGAGCAAAAAGGCCAGAAAAATTTGATTAAAGCTTTCAGTCAAGTAAAAAAAGAAATAGTGAATGCAAAATTAGTAATCCTTGGAAAAGGGGAACTTGAAGATGATTTGAGAACAATGGCTAAAGAATACAAATTGGAAAATGATATATTCTTTATTGGTTTCCAAAAGAACCCTTTTAAATTTATTAAAAAATCTTCTGTTTTTGTATTATCCTCGTACAACGAAGGTTTTCCTAATACCCTAGTAGAAGCCATGTCATGTGGAACCCCTGTAATATCTACAGATTGTAAATCAGGTCCAAGGGAAATACTCGCTCCAGATACAGATATAAATTTTGAAACCAAATCTATTGAATATTCTCGTTATGGTATACTTACACCTGTTTGTAACATAAATAATAGCAATAACTTGACAAAAAATGAATATATGCTCTCAGAATCTATAACTAGAATTTTAAAAGATAATGAATTAAATAAAAAATATGGAGCACTTGCAAAAAAAAGAGCATATGATTTTGATATAGAAAATATAATTCCTTTGTGGGAACAAAATTTGTAAATTTATTAAAAGGTTTTAAAAAAGATATTTTTGGAAAAATAACTCAATTTCAGACAAATTTAAAATACATTAAATTTTGAGATTAACTGGTTTATTTATAGATTACTTATAAACATTTCTAAATATTTTGTAGTGATTGTTATGAAAGATAAATATGGAAGAACTTACGAAGCTATTAAAAACCATTACGATGTAGAAAAACAGATAGCAAACAAACTTAAAAAGTCTACAAGAGAAGAGAGAACAGAAATATATAGAAATATGTATGATGAATTATTTTCTAAAGTTCCCAATCATCCTAGATTATTGAAACGAAATAATGAGGAAGAAAGAAAAAAATCAATTAATAATAAGCTAAATTTTTTGCTTGAATTTGTAAATGATAGTGATACTTTTTTGGAAGTTGGTCCGGATGATTGTAGATTAGCTTTTGAAGTATGTAATTATGCACAATATGTATATGGACTAGATATATCTGACCAGATAGGTGATTATCCTAAAGAAAAAATACCTGCTAATTTCGAGCTATTAATATATGATGGTTATAATTTGAATATGGATGATGAAAAAATAGATGTTTCATATAGCGACCAAATGATAGAACATTTGCATCCTGATGACATAGAATTACATTTCCAAATGATAAATAGAATTCTTAAACATAATGGTTGTTATATTTTAGAAATACCCCATAATTTTAAAGGTCTCCATGATGTATCAAAATGATTTTCCGAGGTCCCTGAAGGATTTCATTTAAAAGAATACACTTATAAAGAAATCATAAATATCTTAAAATATACAGGATTTTCAAATTGGAAATGTTATAGATTAATCAAAGGTTATAATATCAAAACTCCAACATCTATTATTACATTCATGGAAAAAATTATGAACCCTTTGCCAAAAAAAATGAAAAAAATAGTATCATCATTATTATTTCCAAATATTGTAATTGTTGCATATAAATAATATTAACCATATTTCTTGCAAAGAATTATAGGTTATATTATAATTTTCAGTAAATGTTACATTAAATGATTATTAGCTATTATAACTTTTGAAATAATCAGATAATTTAATAAAGAAGTATTCAAATTATATATTCATTATATGTTTTAGGATAATTATAGTTACGATTAATATGAAAATACTTATAACAGGTACTGCTGGATTCATAGGCTTCCATCTAGTTAAAAAATTAGTTAATTCTGAACATGAAATTATTGGATTGGACAATATCAATGATTATTATGATGTTAACCTAAAATATGGGAGATTAGAAGAAACAGGGATAAATTCAAAAAAAATTGAATACAATAAATTTGTACAAAGCGATTTATATCCAAATTACAGTTTTATTAAACTAAACCTTGAAGATAAAGAAAATATAAAATTTTTGTTTGAAAACGAGAAATTTGTTGTTGTTTGCCACCTAGCAGCCCAAGCAGGGGTAAGATACAGTATAACCCATCCTTATTCATACATACAGAGTAATATCGTAGGATTTTTAAATATACTTGAAAGTTGCAGATACAACAACATCAAACATCTGGTCTATGCCAGCAGTTCAAGCGTTTATGGGCTTAATAAAAAAATGCCATTTTCTACACAGGACAATGTCGACCACCCCATAAGTTTGTATGCTTCAAGCAAAAAATCCAATGAACTGATGGCGCACACTTATAGTTATCTTTATAATATACCTACTACAGGATTGAGATTTTTCACAGTGTATGGTCCATGGGGTCGTCCAGATATGGCGTATTTCAAGTTCACAAAATCAATACTTGATGATAGACCGATTAATGTCTATAATTATGGTGATATGCAGAGAGATTTCACCTACGTGGATGATGTAGTTGATGGTCTCATTAAAATTTTAGATAATGAACCACCATCTGGAAATAGTGATTGGTCCGGTGAGAAACCAGACCCATCCAGTTCCACAGCTCCATATAGGGTCTACAATATTGGGAATAATAATCCTGTCAATTTGATAGATTTTATCAATGCAATCGAGAAGGCAACTGGAAAAGAAGCTAAAAAAAACTATAAGCCACTACAACCAGGTGATGTTATTTCTACCTGGGCGGATATAGATAATTTAATAAAAGATTTTAATTATGAGCCTAATACACCTGTTGAAAAAGGTATTAAGAAATTTGTAGGTTGGTACAGGAATTTTTATAATGTCTAAATGATTTCAAACTTGATATTTATGAGTAGAAGAATTGCTTTTTTAATACCTACCTTGAGTAATGGTGGAGCAGAGAAGGTTATATCTAATCTTTCGCTTAATCTCTCTCATGAATATGATAAAATTATTCTTTTATATGATAGTAAACAGATAGACTATCAATATGATGGTGAAATCGTTGACTTAAATATTAATCAAATAGATACAAATAAAACCATATTTGAAAAATTAATTATTAAATTATATAATACTATTACATCTACTAGAAAGGTAAAAAAAATAAAAAAAATGTATGGCATCCAAACAACTGTAAGTTTTCTTACCGATTCTAATATTTTAAACATATTTTCTAAGTTAAATGATAAACTTATAATATCAGTAAGGAATTATAATTCAAAATTGTTGTCAGGTTTTGATGGTAAAATTTACAGTGTATTAATAAAATTGTTTTATAACAGAGCTGACGCAATAGTAGCAGTTTCAAAAGGTGTTGAAAAAGATCTGGTAGACAATTTCAAAATAGATCCTGATAAAATTAAAGTAATTTACAACCCTTATGAAATAAGTAAAATTCAAGAAATGATGAATGAAAGCATAGAAGTAGAATACAGAGATTTGTTCAATTCACCTGTCATCATAAATGTTGCTAGGTTAGTAGAGCAAAAAGGTCAGAAACATCTGATTAAAGCTTTCAGTCAAGTAAAAGAAGAAATAGTGGATGCAAAATTAGTAATCCTTGGAAAAGGGGAACTTGAAGATGATTTGAGAACAATGGCTAAAGAATACAAATTGGAAAATGATATATTCTTTATTGGTTTCCAAAAGAACCCTTTTAAATTTATTAAAAAATCTTCTGTTTTTGTATTATCTTCTTACAATGAAGGTTTTCCTAATACGCTAGTAGAAGCTATGTCTTGTGGAACCCCAGTAATATCTACAGACTGTAAATCAGGCCCAAGGGAAATACTCGCTCCAGATACAGATATAAATTTTGAAACCGAATCTATTGAATATTCTCGTTATGGTATACTTACACCTGTTTTTGATAAATGCAAATTTAATAAAAATGACCTTTTAACTGAAAATGAAAAATTGCTTGCAAGTAGCCTTGTAGAGCTTTTAAAAAATAATAAATTAAGGGAAGATTACGCATTATTAGCTCTACAAAGAGCACAAGATTTTGAAATCAAAAACATAATGTCACAATGGGAAGGAATCCTTTAAATTACTTAAATTTAAATCAAAGCTTTTACAGTATCTCTAATACTTTTTTCTGAATTATAAGTGGGTTCCCATCCAAGATTTTTAAGTTTATCTATCGACAACATCATTTTTGGTACATCTCCTTTCCATCCTCTTGAACCACCTGTATAATTGAATTCTACATTTTTAAGACCCATTTCATCAACAACAATTTCTGCAATTTCTGTAACATTAATAGTATCTTCAGACCCTATATTATATATATTAACCGTATTATTGCTTTTATTAATAGAATATAAAATAGCATTTACACAATCATGTACGTGTAAATATGATTTCCTTTGCTGACCATCACCTAGTATTTCAAGTTGATTAGGGTTGATTTTTAATTTTTTTATAAAATCAAAAATTACTCCATGATTACTACGGTTTCCTACTATATTTGCAAATCTAAATATCCATGACTGCATATCAAACGTATGACAAAATGAGGAAATCAAACCTTCGCATGAAAGTTTAGAAGCACCATAGAGAGAAATGGGTACAAGTGGTCCATAATTTTCAGGTGTGGGTATTATATCAGCTTCTCCATATATAGTCGATGTAGATGTGAAAGCTATTTTTTTCACATTGTTTTTACGCATTGATTCAAGTAAATTGTATGTAGCTTTTATATTCTGATCAAAGTGGACTTTAGTATTTTCTGAACCTAATTTAACATCAGGATTAGCTGCTATGTGGAAAACAAAATCTGTTTCTTCACATGCTGAATCAATTTCTTTAAAATTAAGAAGGTTTCCATCAATAAACTTAAAGTTATTTTTGTTGATATGATGTTTAATAAAATTTTCATTACCCGAGCTTAAATTATCGAAAATTAAAATCTCATTATCATATTCCATTAATAGGTCTAGAATATGGCTTCCAATAAATCCGGCACCACCTGTTATTAATATTTTAGTTTTTGATGGTATATTTAGATTTGTTTGAAACATTAAATACCACAATTCCAAATTTGTTCATTTGTAATATTTATCTACTTTTTTGAATAGGTTTCCAAGTTTATCAGTTTCTTTATCGATATTAAATTTATTAACAATAATTTGTCTTCCTTTAATTCCCATTTTTTTTCTTTCATCTGGATTTTTGCAAAGCCTTATAATAGCATTTGTTAATTGTTTAACGTTTTTTTCAGGGATTATTAGCCCAGTATTTTCATTTTCTACCAACTCTGGAATTCCTGATACATTTGTAGATATTACAGGTAATTCCATTGACATCGCTTCCATCATAGCTACTGGTATACCATCGCGATCACCATTTTTATCTATTACACATGGTAAAACAAATATGTCAGCAGTATTGTAATATTCTATTAGTTCATAGTCTGTGACATCACCTACAAAATTAACATATTCTTTTATATTCAATTCTTCAACTAATTTTTTTAGTTCATTCTCAAGTTCGCCACTTCCCACGATAATGAATTCACAATTAGTACAATGTTTAATAACTTCTGGTATAGACCTTATTAAATATATATGTCCTTTTTTTTCAATAAGTCTAGATACTGACAAAATTTTTACCCTTGAGCTATTATTTTGCTTATTTGTGGGTTTGAATTTTTCATAATCGATTCCGCATCTGATGACATTAATATTATTATTTGAACCTATAACATTTTTCATGTAATTTTTATTGTACTCAGATATTGTGATATTATATTCAGCATCATCTAATGTTCTTTTTAAATGACTGATATTTGGATTACGATATAAATCATAAGCATGTGCTGTTAGAGTATAACTTAATCCAAAAATATTACTCAGTACTCTTGCATGAGCAGCTTTTGTCGCAAAATGAGCATGTATATGATTAATATCAATCTTTTCAATAATTATTGAAAAATATGCCATTTTAGTTGCATGCAGTGGTAATCTTTTATCTAATAATTCTTTAATAATATATTTTAAATAATATTTAATGAATTTTGGTAAGTTCTTTAAAACATATGTAATATCAAAGTAATAGGTTTTGTTCAATAGTTCATTGTCTAGTTCATCATGAACAATTGACTCTGAAGGCTTGTATATAGAGAAAATATAAATATCAAAGCCTTTCCTTTTAAGGTTAAAAATTTCATTTAATATAAAGGATTCAGATAATTTTGGAAATTTAGATAATAAATATACTATTTTCACCATATCACCAAGATATTAGGTATTTGATTTTTAGTTTTAATATTATGAATATATGGATTTAATTTTTAAAATTATTATGTTTTTTCCAAAATACTTATATCCCAACCTACCTGTAGTTTAATTATCTAAAAAGGTATCTCATTTGCTGTATAATTAAAATATATTTATAGGAACATCATCTGAATATCTGAACTTATTAAATTTGTGATATTATGTTATATATACATATAGGATTACCAAAGACCGGAACTACTTTTTTACAAGTTGAAATTTTTCCAAAATGGAACGGGATAAAATATCTTGGTGGTAGGAAAAAAGAAATAACATTGAAGGAATTAGTCGAGATAGATGATAATCAAACATATCTTATATCTAAAGAATATCTAGCAGGTGAACCAAAAATTGTTAATTTAGCTAAGCTGTTTCCTGAAGCAAAAATAATGGTCAGTTTTAGAAAACATGATAAATGGGTAACTTCTAGGTATAAACAATATATTCAGGATATTAATTGTTCCACCTTAAGTTTCAAAGAATTTTTTGATATAGAAAACAATAATGGGTATTTCAAAAAAGAAAACCTTAACTACAGAAAAAAGATAAAAACTATAGAAGAATCTTTTAACCAGAAACCTTTCGTTTTTTTACAAGAAGAACTTACAGATAACCTTGATGGAGTTCTAAAAGATATGGAATACTTCATGGGCGGAAGAGCTCCTAAAATTGATAAATTGGGGGATAATAAATCTAACAAAGGTTTAGGTTATTACCAATCGATTGTAATGATGAATGTTAATAAATTATTTAAATGTCCAAAAAACCCTAGTGGCATCATTCCCTATAACCAATATACGTGGTTTGTAAGAAAAGTTATAAGATATATACTTCAAAATCCTTTAGCATCAGTACCCAAAAGATCAATAAAAATGGATGAGAAACAAAAAAAATTAACTGAAGAATATTATAAAGATGACTGGAATTTTGTTTTGAATTACATTAAAAATGAATGTACTTACCGATATAATTTCGATGATTCAAGATATCGGTAACCTAATATCTAACATCAAAAATCTTTTCTCAAAACACTTATATTCCATCCTAAAGAATAACTTGCAGAACTAAAAATTAAAGCGAGTGGAATACATGACCGGTGAGGAAAAGAAAAATAAACTCATAAACAGCCTATCGTATTTCATAGGAGTAATAGCTTCATTTCTGGTAGCGTTCTATATAAGGACTATCCCGAAAGCTGGAGTATTTATATCCGAGAACTTTGTGCGATTTGGTGGGAATGACCCTTGGTACCATTTAAGGAACGTAGAAAATATTTTGCATAATTTCCCTGACATGTTATGGTTCGATGCTTATACACAATTTCCAAATGGTACAGAACAGGTATTTGCACCACTTTTTGACATGATTCTTGCATTTATCTTATGGATAATAGGTCTAGGTGATCCTAGCCAGAGCTTAATTCATACGTTCAGTGCTTATTATCCCACTATACTGGGTGCACTTGTAGTAATACCTACATATTTTGCAGGTAAATGGCTGTATGATAGAAGAGTAGGGTTACTATCAGCTATCCTTGTTGCAATTGCACCAGGACAATTCCTTTCAAGGTCGATGATTGGATTCAACGACCACCACATCGCAGAAACACTTTTCAGCACAATTGTTGCTGCTCTTTTAATAATAGCTATTGTAAAAGCACGCCAGCATAACATTAGCTTCGAAAACCTCAAAAACAAAAACTTCAGCGAATTTAAACAAGCAATCCCATATTTCATCTTTACCGGTATAGCACTTGGCCTCTATACACTTTCATGGAAAGGAGCACTTTTCTTCAGCTTCATAATCGGTGTTTATATAACCATCCAGCATATCATAGACCATCTGCATGGTAGAAGTACCGATTATCTAGCAATTGGCGGAATTACAATTTTCTTTGTAACTTTGATAATGGTTTTAATCACACCAGAACTTGGTGGTTCGAAATCCTTGAATATTAAAGGTTTACTCGGTGGAATTTTAGCGTTCCCGATACTTACAGGTATATCCATTGCGCTTAAAAACAAAGACCTGAAAAGATATTATTATCCGTTTGCAGTAGCTGCATTTTTCATAGCAGGAATAGGACTGGCTAGACTATTCTCACCTTCAGCCTATCAATTGGTAACCAATGTTGGTGGCTATTTCATGCGAACCGGCGGAGCACTCACAATCGCAGAAGCATCACCACTTCTAAATATGGGCGGTCAATTTTCATTTGCACCACTCTGGTTCAACTTTGGAACACTCGCATTAATCTCCTTCTTAGCACTGGCATTCCTTGCCTACAAATCGACAAAAGAAAACACACCAGAGAGAACTTTCCTGATAATCTGGTCGATAATGGTCATCTGGGCCATGCTCCAGCAGAACAGGTTCGCTTACTACTATTCAGTTAACGCATCATTACTCAGCGCATTCATCGGTATCAAAATACTGGATTTTGCAGGCTGGCAAACTCTAACCGACAATTTCAGAGAAAAACTCCACTCGTCCAAAGAAAAACTTAATTTCGGTAGTTTTCTGAAAAATAATCTTGGAATCTGGCACATAATAGCTTTTGTGATAGTAATTCTGGTACTTATTGTTCCAACTGCGAATGAAACCATGAACCAGACACGTGGTGTCGGTGGTCCACAGGGACAGTGGATAGAAGGACTGCAGTGGCTGGAATACAACACACCAGACCCTGGGCTGGATTATTACGAGAGTTATGAGATACCTGAAGACGGCAGTTATGATTATCCGGATGAAGCCTATGGTGTAATGTCCTGGTGGGACTACGGCCACTGGATAGAGGTCATCGGACACAGGATTCCTAATGCTAACCCATTCCAGCAAGGTATCGGTGGTCGTAGAGGTTCGATAAACGATGAAGCAATGCCGGGTGCATCCACTTTCTTCACAGCACCATCTGAAGAGAAAGCAACAGAAGTGCTGGAAGAAATACATCCAGACCCGGATAAAGCCGGTGCAAGATATGTAGTATCCGATGCACAAATGGCAACCGGTAAATTCTACGCAATGGCTGCATGGACTTTAGATACAAAAGATTACTATGTACAGGTCCAGACCCAGCAGGGACAGCAAAGAGTTCCGGGTGAGCGATACTACAACTCCATGGAAGCGAGACTGCACATCTTTGACGGTGACGGGCTCGAACAATACCGCATGGTGCACGAGACCAGACCAGGAAATTCACCTGAGAGAGGTTACAAGCAGGTTTACAACGTACTCCACGGCGGAAACCTGGAACTTCAGGACACCGGGTTTGTCAAGATATTCGAATATGTAGAAGGTGCAAAGGTACAAGGTACAGCACCTGAAGATACAAAAGTTACAATCAGTGTACCGATTCGAACCAGTCAAGGACGTACATTCGAGTATTCACAGACAACTACCTCGGACGGTACATATTCATTCACAGTACCTTACTCTACAGAAGGACCTATACAGGGTGAGACCCAGTTCGATACCATGCCGACAGAACCCTATACTATCTCTTACAACAACGTGACAGAGCAGGTATCTGTTACAGAAAGAGATGTTCTGGACGGCAATACAGTAGAGGTGCAGTGATTATCTAAAATACAGCACCTCTTCCTTTTTCTATTTTTAACTGGTTTTTTTGAATTTCTGATTATTTTCCTGTTTTAGATGGTTATTTTTTAACCTATATCTCATAACCTAACAACAATACTAAATCTAACATCATTTTTTATACTCTACTACCATATTTACTTATAAACTATTATGAACTCATGTTATAACCAACTCAAATCTAACAAACGCATCCAGAAACTACATCGAATTCTGCCAGATCTGAAGAAAAGGTATCCTATCAAATATCTGGGTATTTTTGGATCATATGTAAGAGATGAACAAACACCGGATAGCGATTTTGATGTGCTTATAGATTTCAATAAACCGATATCATTACTGGATTTTGCAGGATTGGAACTGGAATTGTCTGATACATTGAGTGTTAAAGTAGATCTGGTATCAAAAACTTCTTTGAAATCAATAATTGGAAAACGTATAATGGATGAGGTTGTGGAATTATGACAAAACATGAAATTGAATATATCGAAAACATCCTCAAAGCGATGGAGAATTCTCAGGATTTTACTGCTGACTATACATTCAACGATTTCAAAGAAGACGAAAAAACACAGTACGCAGTTGAGTGGGCACTAAAAATGATTGGCGAAATGTCCAGAATTATAACAGAAGAAACAAAAAGTAAATACCCAGATATCCCATGGAATGAACTAGAAAATCTAGGGGATATTTTAACTAACTATCATAAAACAGACCTTCATTTAATTTGGAATACGGTTCAAAAAGATATTCCACCACTGATACCAGAATTTAGACGTATACTTTCAAATATCCAGTAATTGCGAGCTTGACCATGAACCACAAAAATAGAAACAAGAGACAAATTCAAAAAAACAGGGACAGATTAGTTGAATACAGCAAAAAGTTGATCGATGAAAGAAAGGACGAGTTTCTACATATCGATAAAATCTAACCATACAACACAGGTTAGAATTTATCTATCATGAATCTCTACTTTGTTTATTCTTTTAAAATAATAAATAAATTAACACAAGTCCAAAAACGAAAAATTGGATTTAATGTATCCAAACCCCGTGTAAACCGCCCGCAAGGGCGGCACATAAAAAAATCAATCACCATTTTTTCCAGAATTCTGGAGTCAGCATCACAATCACGGTAAACACTTCCAGCCGCCCAACCAGCATGTAAAATGAAAGTATCAATTTACCGGAATCAGGAACACTGTTAAAACCTTCCATAGGCCCAACTATACCCATACCGGGTCCCACATTACCAAGTGCTGCAATCGATGCTGTTACAGAGGATTCCAGATCCAGACCCATGATAGCAAGAAGAATCGTACCCACAGCAAATATTAATATATAGATTATAAAAAAAGCGATGACAGAACGCATCACATCCTCTTGAAGACTTTTATTATTATACTTTATCCTTTTAACTGCATGTCTGTGCACTACACTGAAAACCTCCCTGCGTGCAAATTAGACCAGAAGCAGCCATCTAACCATTTTTATACCGCCTGCTGTAGATCCGGCACAGCCGCCAAAAAACATCAAAGCCAGCAATATTATCTTAGCCGAGGAGAACCACTGGTTAAAATCAACAGTTGCATAACCTGTAGTTGTCACAATTGATACAACCTGGAATATAGAATATCTGAATGAGCTTGCAAGTGTGCCGCCCATATCCCTCCAGAGCAAAAATGTCAGTGCAGCTGTTGCACAAAATACCACCAGAAAATAAAATCTGAATTCATCGTCTTTAATCAAAGTTTTTCTGTTAACAAATATTGTTTTATAATGGAGTGCAAAGCTCACTCCGGATATGAATATAAACACAACGATAATACCTTCAATCAATGGACTATTAAAAGCTGCAATACTATCATCATAAGGTCAATAGCCCACCGCTAAAGCGGTGAGCTTGCCCCTGCGGTAAGCTTTGATTGACCAGACTGAGTTCCCATGAGGAACTACGTTATCCCGACTATGATACCCTCGGATGCTTCCTTAGTCCGTTGCTCTATCGCATCGCATTAAACAGTCCTGAGAGGTAGGGACAGTGTGCATGCATGACAAACCGGGATAACATTGTCGAAGGGAGACGGTCTCCAAGACCGCGTAACCTGCACGATAGCAGAGAGAGGAGTAATATCCATGGTATTCGTATTGAACAAGAACAAGAAATTTTTAACACCGTGCCATCCGGCCAAAGCCAGAATTCTGCTGAAAGCCAGAAAAGCTACTATACACAAAAAATATCCTTTCACAATAAGACTGAAAGAACTGAAATCAGATGACATAAAAGATGATTTCAGACTCAAAATCGACTACGGTTCAAAACACACTGGTCTAGCCATACTTAAGAACAACAAAGATGTTATCTGGTTAGCTCAGATTCATCACAGAACCGATATTAAAAAGAAATTAGATGATAGGAGGAGTTTCAGACGCAGAAGAAGATCAAAGAATCTGAGATACAGGAAACCCAGATTTGATAATAGGAAAAAACCGAAAGGATGGCTCCCACCATCTCTACAGAGCAGAGTAGACAACATCCAGACATGGGTCAGAAAGTTGATGAAACTGATACCTATCAACTCAATATCTTACGAAAATATCAAATTCGATACTCAACTGATGCAGAACCCTGAAATCAAAGGTGTTGAGTATCAACAGGGAACTCTGAAGGGTTATGAAGTCAGGGAATATCTGCTGGAAAAGTTCCAGAGAACCTGTGCTTATTGCGACAAACAGAATGTACAGTTAGAAGTTGAACATATAGTACCGAGAAGTAGAGGTGGTTCCGATAGAGTTTCCAATTTAACCATCGCTTGTCACGACTGCAATCAGAGAAAAAGTAACCTGACTGCTGAAGAATTCGGTTATCCTGAAGTGCATGAGAAAGCCAGAAAATCTCTGAAAGATGCTGCTGTAATCAACGCTACAAAATGGAAAGTTCTTGATGTACTGAAAAACACAGGGCTACCGGTAGAATGCGGTACAGGTGCTCTAACCAAGATGAACAGGATTAAACTGAACCTACCGAAAGATCACCATTTCGATGCATGCTGTGTAGGAGAATCCACACCCGATGAACTCAGATTCAAAACTAACAGTGTACTGCACATCCATGCTAAAGGCAGAGGCAGTTACAAGAGATGTAAACTGGATAAATACGGGTTCCCGAGAAAACCTGCACCCAGAATCAAATACATATTTGGTTTTCAATCAGGAGACATCATAAAAGCGATAGTTGAAAATGGGAAGTATAAAGGCACCTGGAAAGGTGCTGTAACATGCAGAAGCAAAGGCTATTTCGATATCAAAAACGGTACTAAAAGGATTGCACAGGGTATAAACCATAAATATTTCAAACTCGTGCAGAGATTCGATGGATATACCTATCAATTAGACAGATTAAACCTGAACTCAAATACAAATACCGATGGTCGCAATTCCTCCCACTGTTGAAACAGTGGGATTCCTTGCGACGTCTCTCGTGAGTAATTGCATCATAAAGGGATGCACCCGCCATTTTCATGGATACTGTCTGCAATACGGTTAAAACAAGGTATACCATCCAGAGAATTTTAGCTGTACCTCTAATAAGAGGGTCCAATTTATCTTCCTGGATGCCGGGCATTTCTGCCCGGAACATTTGCCTACCACCCACCCCTATTTTTGGAAGGATGGATATAAAAAGAACAATAATTCCCATACCACCAAGCCATTGGGTCATACTGCGCCAGAAAAGCAGTCCTTTAGGATATGATTCTATACCAACAAGCACAGTAGACCCGGTAGCTGTGAAACCGGACATGGACTCAAATAATGCGTCGACAAAACCGATATCATAAAAAAGGTAAGGTATGGTTCCAAAAAGAACCACTGAAATCCATCCAAAAGCTACTATGGCAAAAGCTTCTCTCAGTTTCCATTCGCCCTAGGGTTTAAACAAGAACAAAAATATTGTTCCTACAATAATAGTTACAACAGAAGACACTACAAAAGGTTGGGTAGATTCTCCATAAAAGAGAGCCACAAAAAATGGAACGATTATTGTAAATCCAATAAGTATAAGCAGACGACCTACAACGTTTAGAACCACATTTAGTTTCATTTTTTTATCATCAACTATTTAAACGTCCATTAGAGTAGAAACCACAATTATTCCTTTTACCAAACCATTTGCAGAGTATTTAACCTGGATTTTGAAACCTATAAAAACCCACTTAACTTCAAAATAAAGATAAGAATCAAATTATTTTAACTATTTTCTTTGAACTACTCAACCACTGGGCAAAGATTCCTGAGGTACCTATTTCAATTAGAAGATGATTGAGGTTTCATCAATTAGAATACCATAATTTACGATGTTAGGTTTCAAATTATTATAATTCCCACTAGTTTATTCTACATTCAAATCGAAAAACTCTGAACTAAAAAAAATCAAGAGTTGAATCTGGTAAGATTCAATTTAAATTCACCCCAGCGCTTTCCTCATTTTAGCCATCTGTATCAATGTCGAGCGTACAAGCTGTGATATCTCTTCATCCATGAGGTCGCCTGTGTATTTAGCATCAAGCATATGCGGCTGCAGCATATCAAGCAACATTTTGTACGACGGGTTACACTTTTTCTCAAGTCCAAATGTTTCACTCAGGATTTTAACATCTTTTTGGATATCCTCCATCAGTGGAGCAGGCAGGAATCTAGATGCAGCATCAAGGTCCAGATAATCGAATGCGAATTCAAGGTCAGATTTAAGTGACGGGAAGTATTCTGAAAGCAACCTATCATGAACATCTTCACCCATCTTTTCTCTAACCTTTTCCAGGGCTGTTCCTGTTCCGATGATCTCTGGAGGAATTCCCATGGAATATAAAGCACCTGTAAATTTTATAGCTCTTGGAAGTTCCATACTCTCTTTTGGCATGCTGTCTTCAAGTTCCTTTTTAATATCGCTTCGGCATGCACAGGATACACCTGTGATATCGGGAACGTCTCTTGCATATCCTGTACCACCACCGCGAACCAAACGGTCACGTTGTGGTGGAAGTAGATCTGCTATACGGTTTATAGACGATGAGATCTGTTGTATCGATTTGTTATAACGTGCACCGAAAATTCCTATAATGTTTATGATTTCTTCTTTTTCACTAGAGTTGAATATCCTTGCAGTTTTTGAAAGTTCGGATTTTGCAATATTAACCAGTTTTTCTGCATCGCTTTCTGCATGGTTGTATCTTAGGGCGGACTGCAAGGTGATGGTGTCGATACCCCTGTATTCTTCAAAAAAATTGTCTGCATTTTTGAGGCTCATGTGTCCTCTAAATGGTAGTGAACCGGCTCCGAGTATGATACCTATATCTGTACCGGTATCCATTCCCAGTTGATTAAGCTCACTTATCGCATATTTGCATGAAAGATTACTTGCAACATGTCCGAAGGATAGAGCAGAGTCGGATTTTCCTATAAATACCCTGTATCTATTCTCATCTATGTCGAGTAGATCCTGGTTAGCTTTTATTAGCTCGTTTATTATTTTCCCGGCATTCAGTAATCCCTGAACGTCTTCAAGAAGCGGTATTATCCTCGGTGTTTCCATCTTGAAATTGAATTCTTTTTTAGCAAGTTCGCTCACATCTTGCATATGCTGCTGTGCAGCTACTATTTCCTGGATGTTACTTGTCATTGGATGGACGAATTCAGTTATTGCCTGAGATTTGGAGTATTGATAAGCATTGTAGTTAGCTTCTGCAATAGACATCATCACCATCAATTGTCTGAACCGGTTTTCATGAAGTGCACTGGTAGCCCTTGGTGTGATAAAAACATCTTTTCCGGGAATTATATCAGTTTCATCTATAAATTTTGAAACTATCTGGACGTTTTGATGGTACGGCGTTGTTTTGCCTTCATAATCAGGCATGTATTCATCGCAGCCAAATTTTACGACTGCCTCTAATGCTTCGTTTATTTCTTCTTTTGTCGATATGTACTTTGATACCGAGTCCGGATGCTGTGTACACATCACTTTCGGGAATTTTCCGTCCTTTTGCATATATAAACTACCCACCAGTTAGAAGTATAGCAATTAATTTACTATGTTGTTATTTATCTTGATTAACGCAGAGGATTGGTTGAAAAGCATTGTCAACCGGTATGATGGTCTCGATTAACAATTGTTATAAATTTTCACCTATTTTGTTAACATTCGTTATAAATCTATCCCTATTTATCTGAAAATGGAGAACATTGGCATCAAGGGATTTATTAATCCATAATTATGAGTTATCTTTAGCATATTCTGACAAAATAACATGTAGAAATGAACCATATAAAATTGTGGGCAGAAATCTAAAATCCACCAAAAGTATTTGCACATCTAAAAATGGTGATTTACATTGAAGATAGGAATTATCAGATGCCAACAAACAGAGGATATGTGTCCTGGTACAATGGATTTCAAAATAATAAAGGAAAAGAAATTTGCATTTGAAGGCATTACAGGAGATATTGATATAATAGGTATGGTTTCCTGTGGCGGTTGTCCAGGTAAAAAGGCCATATATAGACTTGTGGATGTTGTATAGGACCAGTATGGTTCCAATTATCCATCATTTTGTCAAGTAGAACAAATAATAATTTTTTATATATTAAAAATATAATTATAAATGGTCTATTTTTACTGGAATTCTTATAAACTATTCGGTTAATGTATATTACTCAAAATCGTACCTATAAATAAGGTCGCTTTTCTTTTACTCCTGTTAAAGAGGAGTATAAGAGGTATCAGATTAAATGGATTCAATCTACATTGCTGTAATCGGGATACTAACAGGTATTTTTGTATTCGGATTGAAAACCGGCATAGGATGCGGTTTTTCCAATATCAAAAAACAAAACATCATAATACTGGCCGGTGTTTACTTCCTGATTTCACTGATAATCGGTACATCGATGGACTATATCGATATGTCATATCTACAAAGTATTACGGATATGGGTATGATGCTTCATGTACTGGTTGCCCTGCTTTTGATAGGTGCAGGAATCTATACAAGAAAAAAATGGTTTTGTGGACATGATGTTTCAAAACATTCATTCCTTGCAATCTCTCTCCCATGTCCGGTCTGTTTGACTGCACTGTTCATATCATGCACCATGCTTGCTTCCAGTCTTGATTGGAGCGGTCTGAGTATCGGTGTACTTACAGGGTTTGTATTTTTTGTATCGATTATAGTGTCATCGTTGACGTTTAAAAGGATGGGTAAAACACCGGAAACCCTTGGTAGTGTGATGATGTTCCTTGGTATATTCTATGTCCTCGGTGCCATGATTGCACCTGCTTACATGGAAGTCAAACAGATGGACCTTGCACCGATTGCAGCTGGTGAGTTTGAGATTGGTCCTTACCTTTTATTCTTCGTACTAATTCTAGGCGGTTTTATATTGAACCATATAAAAACAAAAAAGTTTGAAGAAGGGTGAATAAAAATGAGTGTAGTTTCACCTTTATTTGAAGTAATGTATACTTTCTCGTCAGCTTTGCTCTATCCTGTAATCATCCTGTTAATCCTGTTTATCGTAGCGTCCCTTGTATTGATCGGAGAATTCCTATCAGAATACTCAAAACGCTCAAGGGATGTAAACAATCTTGAACACACCTGCAACCATGTTGAAGATAATATCAAAGATTCTGCTTATGAAAAAGCAGCTGAAGCTCTCAGGAATCTAAAACAGAACCATATAGTTACATCTTTTTCAAGGGATGCTGCAGACCATCTCGAGAACCAGAGGATACCATCTATCGAAAGAATATCAGGTGAATATGAAATCAGGATGGCAAAACAGCTTGAACATACAAAGATCATAGCTGTTGTTGCACCGATGCTGGGTCTGATGGGTACCCTGATTCCACTGGGTCCTGCATTGATCGGCCTTACTGAAGGCAATATCGTCCAGCTTGCCAACAACCTGATGGTTGCATTCGCCACGACCGTTGTAGGATTGTTTGCAGGCAGTATAGGACATGTACTGACCCAGGTTCGAAGACGGTGGTACTGGCAGGATATGGCGGATATCGACTACATACTGGATACAATAGAGGGTAAACGATGAGATCCAGACGATACAGGCGTACAGGAATTCTGCACGACCCAGAAGATGAAAATCCGATGACCGGAGTTGCAAACCTTTTCGACATCGCGATGGTGTTCTCGGTGGCTTTGCTGGTGGCTCTTGTAATGTCGCATAACATACCTGAGCTGCTGAACCCTACAGAAGATGTGACTATTGTTAAAAACCCCGGGGAAAAGAACATGCAGATTATCGAAAAGAAGGGACAGGATATAAAGGTCCTGAACAGGACGGATGAAGTTGGTGGAGGGACGGGTGAAGCGCTGGGAACTGCTTACAGGTTATCTGATGGGAGGGTGGTTTATGTGCCTGAAAATAAGTCAGAAACATCATGATATTATTTTTTAAATTCAAACACAAGTTAGATTTACCATAGAACAATTAATGTTGAAGTTAATACGATTTATTAAGTAATAGAAATTGAGCAAATAGATGTAGACATCCCGGTATACGCCGCCAAGCAATCACCCGGGATGTCTGCATATTATCCATAGAGGTGATAACATGCAAAAAAAGAAAAGAAGTTTACTAGTATTAAGTGTATTGGTATTGATAATGGCAGTACCTGGAGCATCGGCAGAAGAAAACCAGACGAATACGAATATAACTTTCATTCTGGGTACCGATGTAAACGAAGAAACACTTCAAACCGCAGCTTCTAACAGTACCATTGATGAAAAGTTAAACGTAACAGTCTATACTAATAACGATACAATACCACAGGGTACCAATTTTTCACAGTCATCAGTTGTCTTTATCGAATCCAGAAATGAAACTTTCAAAAATGAATGGAACAAGAGTATCGAATCGGCAAAAGGAAACGGTACCAGTGTGATAGGTTACAATTTATCCTCTAACGTCACCTCCTTATCAAATGTAGATTTATATTCTAACAATTACACCGACATTGAAAGATACTGGATACAGGGTGGCAAAACCAACATGAAAAACATGCTTAAAACGATGGGGCAAAAATTCTGTGAGCAGTGGGTTGGTGAAAACATCACAGGACCCGAAGTTACCCATTCAGAAACCAACATCACATACATACTCAATTCTGACAACAGCGTATATTACCTGAACCAGGTACTTTCAGAAAGAGACGTAATCAATAACCGTTTCGATGTAACTGTAATGAATGGCCAGGAAGCATCTGAGAATCTGACCGATGTTTCAGATCAGGATGTGGTAATGCTCTATATGATAGGGTCGAGCACTATGCCAGAAATCAAGGATTCACTTCTTGAAGCAAAAAACAACGGTACCCAGATAGGTCTTTTTGGCATGCAAGATAATTATAATGTATCAACTATCGATATGGAAAACCCCCCACATAATGCTATGAAGGAATACCTCTATAACAGCAGTTTTTCAAACATGGAACACTGGATCCGCTATATAGGAGCAGAACTTGAAGACGACTACATTGAATACAAACCTTCTCAACCACCAGCAGTTCCAGATCACGGAATATACCACCCGGATGCATTTCCCAGGATTTTTGAAAACAGTACTACATATTTTGAATGGTATAAAGACCACGGTTATGAAGAATCTGCACCTACCATCGGTATAATTGGTGGTGGTTCACTTGGAAAAAATGAATTGGATTACAATGCGGATGATGTTATCATAGAAGAGCTCGAATCCAAGGGCTGTAATGTCATCTATACGACCTCGAAAGTATGTGAAGAGGATGTGGATTATTTCACAAATAATGGGTCGGTACTTGTTGACACAATAATTTCTCAAAAAGGTTTTTATCTAAATTATGGAGACCAGGAGAAAGGTGTTAATTACTTAGAAGAGTATAATGTACCTGTAATAAAAGCGGTTTTTGATTATTACAATTCACCAGCTGATTACAATGCAAGTACCCATGGAGTCAACCCGCAGTCGCTTGCTTTCCAGGTAACACAACCCGAAATTGATGGTGCTACAGAGTATATCTGGGTAGCTGGCAGGGTACAGGACCCGGATAATCCCGACAAGTATTACTATAAAGCTCATGACCAGCAGGTTGACTGGTTGACAGACCGTGCCATATCATGGTCTGAACTCGGTAGGACTGATAATTCTGATAAAAATATCAGTATAATCTATTACAACCATGGAGGCGGAAAGAGTAACATAGGTGCCAGTTATCTGGATATAGCGTCCAGTTTTGAATTACTGCTACAAAACATGAACAATACCGGTTACGACACCGGTGAAAGGGATATACCAAATGCTAGTCAGTTCATCGACCTATTCATCGAAAGCAGGAACGTGGGTTCATGGGCACCAGGTGAACTTGAAAAGGTAGTAGAATCCGGAAATGTAACTCTTGTACCCAAAGACGAGTACATGGAATGGTACAATGATCTTCCGAATTCTGTCAGGGAAGATGTTGAAGACAGATGGGGAGAACCACCTGGCGACATCATGGTCTATGAAGATAATTTCGTGATACCTGCAATACAGATGGGAAATGTCAATTTCGTACCACAGCCGATGAGAGGTGATTTATCTGATGAATCAACAATTTACCATGATAAAGAACTGCCACCTACACACCATTATCTTGCGACATATTTCTGGATCAACCAGGTCTATGATGCAGATGCGATGATACATTTCGGGACCCATGGTACTCAGGAATGGCTTCCAGGTAAAGAGGTAGGGCTATGGAAATATGACTATCCATCTATAATGGTGAGTGATACTCCTGTTATCTATCCGTATATCATGGATAATGTAGGTGAAGGTACACAGGCCAAACGAAGAGGTAATGCGGTTATCATTGACCATCTGACACCACCTATATCATCAGGAGGTCTTTACGGTAACCTTACCCAACTGCACGATAAAATACATTCCTATGAAACGGCAGAAAACGGAACAAAATCTGAATACAGGGAAACGATAATAGAACTATACTCGTCTCTGAACATGGAAGCTGACCTTGGTGTGACCAGTGACGAACTGAAAAATATGAATACATCTGAATTCAGTGAATTCGTAAATACTGATATCCATGATCATCTCCACAAACTAAAGAACACATTAATGCCTCTTGGCTTGCATACATTTGGTGTTGCGCCAGAAGGTGAAGAACTGGTATACATGGTCAAATCCATGTTAGGCCAGGATTTCATTGAACATGTCATGGATGTGCTTCCACATCAGTCTGATGAGGAAGATATGGAGATAGCAGCTGATGAAAATGCTACAAAGCTTTTAAATGCAACAATATTAAACGGAACAGAAGTTACCAAAGCACAGGAAGATATTCTAAACACCACTGATACAAATATTACAGAAGACCTCAACACAGCACTGAATTACTCTAAAAAACTCCAGCAGACCGGCAGGGAGATAAATCAAACATTGAAAGCGATGGATGCTGGATTCATTGAACCAGGACCAGGGAACGATCCTATCAGGAACCCTGAAGCTCTTCCAACTGGACGTAATTTCTACAGTTTTGACCCAAGAAAGTTCCCCGATAAAGAAACCGAAGAGAGAGGTGCTGTACTTGCAGACCAGATGCTTGATAAGTATAAATCCGAACACGGAGACTATCCCAAAAAAGTGAACTATGTACTCTGGTCGGTTGAAACCATGCGTCATGAGGGTTTGATGGAAGCCCAGATATATTCACTACTGGGTGTAGAACCAGTAAGAGATTGGGGTCGGATTGTAGGATTTGACGTGATCCCTGCTGAAAATATAACCCATCCAAGGATTGATGTTACAGTGACACCTTCTGGACTGTACAGGGATACATTCCCGTATCAACTGAAATTGATAGATAATGCAGTCCGGACTGTTGCTGCACTCAATGAAAGCAACGAGACCAACTATGTGAGAATGAATTCCTTGAAGATGGAAGAAGAACTGAAAGATATGGGTTACAATAACAGTACAGCAGTAAACCTCTCCAGATCAAGAATATTCAGTGAACCACCTGGATCTTACGGCACAGGCCTGCCGGGAGCGGTTACTGCAAGTGATACTTGGGATAGTGAAGATGAACTGGCAGATTTGTACATGTCACGTATGTCCAATATATATGGACAGAACAACTGGGGTGAAAACTATGAAGATGTATTCAGGCTGAATCTAAGAGATGTAGAAGTTGCCCAGCACAGTGATTCCTCTAACCTCTACGGACTTATTGACAACGATGATTTCTACCAGTATCTTGGTGGTGTAGGTCTTGCAGTCAGGTCATTGACAGGTGAAAACCCTGAAATGTATGTAGCAGATTTCAAAGACGCTGACAATCCCCAGATTAATACACTGAATGAAGCATTCAGGACAGAATTAAGAGCACGATACTTTAACCCGACCTGGATATCCGGCATGATGGAACATGATTATGCAGGAGCAAGAGAGTTCATGAAATTCACCGAACACATGTGGGGCTGGGATGCTGTCTCACCGGAACTTGTAAAGGATTCAGACTGGAATGAGATGTACGATATTTATGTCAGGGATAAATACGACCTTGGAATGAACGAATTCATGAAATCCGAAAACCCGTATCAATACCAGTCTACCACAGCAAGGATGCTTGAAACCACACGTAAGATGGGTCCTGATGGGAACGCTTACTGGAAAGCTTCAGATGAAATCGTTAATAATCTGGTAAAAGAATATGTAGATTCAGTAGTAGAAAACGGTGTGACATGCTGCCATCATACCTGTGGTAACCCCACATTGAATGAATACGTTGAAGGTCAAATGTCAGTAGCTGGCATAAGCCCTGAAAAACAGGAAGCTTATAAAAAACTCATGGATGAAGCTACAGGGTCAGAAAAACAATCAACCAGTGAAAAAGAGACCAGCAGTACCGATAGTCTCAACAGTGTGCAGCGTGAGATGGTTAATTCATCCAACACTGCAACCAGTAATCAGACCCAGAACTCAAACTCTGAAACTGGTGCTGGAACTGATATAGGTCAGGATCCGGGAGAAAAACAATCCAAATCATCTGACAACTATGTTGAGGGTTATGAGATGGAAGAACAATCTAAAGATTCTAAAAGCAAATCCAGTCCAATGTCGTTCTCAGGCGCTGATATTGTAGGTACAATGCTTGTATTACTGGCTGTCGGTGCAATTGTCGTTGGATATAAGAGAAGAAGTTGAAAACATATTAGATGTTGGTTTAGCACCAACATCATATTTTTTGTTTTTTAGTTTCCTAATTATAAAGGAAAGAGTTTAGGTACCTCTCTTTTTGATATATATTGAAATACTAACTACAATACTAATAATTGCCAGTATTAACCAGCTCATATCCCAGGCACCAATACCTATAACATCACCATTTCCACTGGATTGCATAGTAGTGTTGTTGGCTGTTTTAGTTGTTTGATTATCATTGATTGATGTGTGATTGGAACCGTCTAATTCACTGTCTTCTGAATTGGTGTTTATGTCCTGTTTATTTATATTTTCACCAGTAATAGCAAAAGGTGAAAAACCAGGAGTATTTGCCCTGTATTTGATAACTGTCTCGTTTTCAGTTAATTTTTGAGTTTGAAGCTTGTTCCATTTATCATCGTGATATCTGCACATCTTGATTGTAGATTCATTGATATCATTTTCTTCTATCCAGGATTTTTCAACATCAAAATCGATAGATGCGTTTTTTATGTTGTTGTTAAATCCTGCTTTTCCCACCCAAATATTCATATTCTGGTAAACTTTATCAGGAGCATTTTCATCCACCAACGCTGATTTATCTTTTAAAACTTCGATACGGGTTTCAACTTTACCAGCAGTCTTTTTTGCTTCAAACTGAACACGTTTTATTTTGTTCTCTTTTGTCCTGAATTCGTATGATACTTGTTCACCATAATTCACATATTCCTGCTGGACAAGTTCTTCTTTGATGTTTTCATATTCCTCTCCAGTATTTCCACCTCCAGCTCCACCACCTGAACCGGAACTTCCGCTGGAACTACTATCTGTGCTGGATTCTACTTCATCTTTTACTACATCAATAGTGAATGTATTGTTGATGGAACCGTTTTTAGCGGTTATGTTGGTTGAACCAGTATTTACGGCATTGAAAACACCTGTAGAATTGTTGATTGTACCAACATCCAGATTACTGGATGTCCAGTTTACTATAACTTCGTATCCATCACCGAACTGGTCGACAGGTGTAGCATTGAAGTCATGTGTGTTACCGGGCCGAAATTCTGATACCACGTTAGTTATTTTGATAGCATCGAATTTTCGTTCCTGGATATCAAACGTGATGTTATTTTCTATAGTGTCACCTGTTATAGTATCGTTTGTTGAGTTGGTCCAGTATATCTTTGTTAATCCAGTATCGTTTATTTCAAATACACCGGTTGATTGATTAATGGTTCCTACTGTAGTATTGTTGCTGTACCATTCAGGTTCAAAACTGTATGGGTCACCATACTGGTCTTTTGTTAATAATGAAAATTTTAAATCAGGATTATCGATTGGAATTATACTGGATTGGTTAGCATTTATTCTGGTACTGTTTACGGTTATATTAGCGTAGTCGAGATATGGTATTTCTTTAACAGTTATATTGGTTACATCTTTGATACTGCCATTTTTTGCTGTTATATTTGTTATACCTGTTTTATTTGGAGTGAATGTACCAGTATCATTAATATTGCCGACTGAATCATTACCTACAGACCAGTTTACATTTACATCGACTTCGTTTCCGTACTGGTCGGTTGTATTGGCATCAAAATCCAGTGTCTGGTTTGTATAGATTATCGGGTCTAATGGAGTAACATTGATATTGGTTAATTCAGGTGGTTGTTTTTCAACAGTAACAGTTGTTGAATTACTGGTTCCATCCTTATTAGCAGTAATATTTGCAGTTCCTGATACGTTAGCTGTGAAATAACCCGTGCTGTTTATTGTACCTACAGTGGTGTTGTTGCTTGACCAGTACACGGTTTCATTTATTTTGTTACCATTTTTATCATAGATGTCAGCATTAAATAAAACCGTTTGATTATCATATATAGTTGGATTTTGCGGTGAAATTTCAATGCTAGATATTTTGACCTTCTCAATTGAACCTGAGATTACCATTGAAAACGGTTGTGGGTTTTGTGGTACATTATAACCATCGACTTTAATCGTGTATACACCTGTATCAGGGTTCATGATGTCTATCTCTTCGATGTTGTTTGTACGGTCGTGGCCACTTGTTACAACTTCAGAATTGCCGTAGTAATCAGTACCGTTTGGACCGATTACAGTTAAATCAAGGTCATTGATGAGTGCTTTTGATGAATAGGATTCGCCAGGATAATCAGTCCACCCGATTGTTACCTTTAGCGGGTTAGAACTATTATTAACATAGATTTTCGTTTCTGCAACTTCTCTTGTGTTTAATTTTACCCCATCGGAATAGTAAATATTACCTTTTTGAATTGACTTAATAGATTTTTCTACATCTAAACGCCCCCACCCCTGTACATAATTTGGCTGGGTCTGCAAATCTCCATATCTAACGGGAGTTATGTCATAAGCACCGTTGATAAGAGTCGTTTTTATAAGAGAGGCTGATGGAGTGACACTTAAATTGTCCATGTAATATTGCCTAACAAGAGATGCTGTACCTGCAACATGAGGAGTAGCCATACTTGTACCGCTCATGTATGTATAGTCATTTTCGGCAGACGTGATGTTTGCCTTTGTAGATAGAATATTAGTTCCAGGTGCAACGACATCCGGTTTGATGCGGCTGTCATTGGTAGGACCTCTGCTGCTGAAATATGCAATTTCATCAACATCATCAGAACTATAACCCATACTGGACCTGTTGTTTTCAGTTGCACCCACTGTGAGACAATTCTTAGCAGTTGAAGGTCTTGATATTGATTCGTTATCTTCGGTATCGCCTTCATTACCTGCTGCAAAAAGTATTAGCATATCTTTATGGTCCCACATAAACTCGTCTACACTTTTTGCATGTTCTCCATAATCATTTAACTCACTGACAAAACCCCAGCTGTTTGTGTGTATTCTGGCACTTTTGTTATACGCCTCAGAAAACAGACGGTATATGTTTATATCTGCAGTAAGGTTACCATCATCGTCACCCAGAGCCTGAAAAACAATATCAGATTTTGGTGCAGCACCTCTGGCAGAACCGTTACCCGTTACAGTACCTGTAACATGAGTGCCGTGACCATTATGGTCTGCAGCATCACTCCCAGCATAATTGATAATATCTTTAAAACTGCCGTTTAAATCAGGGTGCATAGTTTCGTTATCCGCACCTGAATCTATGCCGGAATCTGCGACAGCTATGACCTGTCCATCACCATTAAGGTTGTAGCAGGTTTCTACATATGATACATTCGTGATTTGTCTCGCCTTATTGTTGAGCAAAGTTGGTTCTGTATATTGTTGTATATAGCTGATCTGATTCAATTCCGCGATTTGGGATATGTTCTTTTTATCTATTACCACATTTAATGAATTCCTGTATTTTTGAAGTATGGAACCATTCAGTTTTTCGACTTTTTCAACAACCGGACTGATATTCGATGATTTGAATATGTTGATAGTAACATTAACAGATGCTTTTTCAGAATTGCTTATCTGGTCTGAAATCTTATATGCAGGTTTAAAAACTCCCACCCATTGAACGTTTTCCATTTGTTCTATACCAGATTTGGTTGAACCATCCATTTTAACAAGATATGCATTGTTGGGGATGTAGTTGATAATGTTTACAACTTTGTTCTCCAGTTGTTGTTTCCATTTCTGTTTGATGATACCGTCAAACTGTACGATGTAGTATTTTTGAGTAGAATCTGTATAAAATTTGCTTGTACTGAAGGTTTCTATTCGGTCAGAATCCGTATCTATTGTCTTTCTTTTCAAGAAGACTTTATCGTTTCGAATGTCATCTTTATACGTTTCAGAACCTTCTTTTTCATATTTATTGAAGTTTATCTGGCTGTTGTTCGTATTTATTTCATCTCTGTTTTCAACACCCGGTTCTGATGCAAAACTTACAGCTGACAAATTGATGATGATTAAAATTATAATCGCTATTGTTAGTGCTTTTAGTTTTATCGTTTTTCCTCCCAGTAACTAGGAAATTATAATTATATATTTATATAATATCATTTTAAGATGTATTAAAAATTTATAGTTTTATTTCTTAAAAAATTGAAAATAGAAAACTCTCGATGTCTTGAGACTACCACTCCCAACTGAATTTTGTTATTCTAAAAGATAATAATTGGTGCCAATCATTTTTTTAATAATATATTTTTTATAAATAAATTGATTTATAATTTATATATATTTATCTAAAAGTTAAAACATAGATTTCTTAAAGAAACAATATATGTTTAAAAATCCAATAATATGTTTTGTTTCCAAACCCCATATAAACCGCCCGCAAGGGCGGCACAAAGAAAAAAATAATAAGATATAAGAAAAAAACTGAACACTTCCTTCATTTTATCAATTTTTTTGAGTAGATATTTGAAATTATCCTTATGACTAAAAAATCCATTTGCTCAAAAAAGTTGCCAACATTTTTAAATTATCTAAAACTTTGTGATTTTTCTATCAAAAGTTCTATTGATATACATTCAAAAAAAATAACCTGGTGTTCATCCAGTTGGTCGCAGGATTACCTTGCAAATTTCAGAATATCATTTATGTACTAAAAAACAGAACCTTTCGTATAAATCGACTCTGACATATAACTAATGGTTCAAGAACAACCTGCAGTATTCCAAAGCCTTATCCAGTTTCTCTAATATTCAGGAGAAGGATGATTTTTGAATATTAGAATCAAATGAATCAAATTGATATCAAAACGCATCAAACATAATTATATACAGGTTTATCTACACCTTCAGCTTTTCCATCATATTCTTTTGCGATTGCACTTATCTGTGCAATAACAAAGTGGTGGTCAGGTCCAAGAAATGTGACTTCTACCTCATCACCGGCATCCATTGGTTGGTCACCTTTGAATTTAACCAGTGTACGATTCTCTGCCCCAAAGAACGGATAATTTCTGTTTTGTATATCTATCTCGTTGCATCCAGATTCAGTGTAGATGTGTCCATAATCCTCAGGGTCAGTCTCAGACCCACTTTAATAAAGGTTATGTGATAAAGTAATGTCTATCCTGTCACCTGGTTTCAGATTTCCTGTATAAAATTTTCCTACTTTTCCTGAGTAGAGTTGTTGTTGGGTATTTTCGTCGAAATAATCCGGATTGATGAAACGGAACTCTCCACCTTTACCATCAGAACCATCCCATTTTATGAGCACAGAGCCTACTTCATCCCCTTCAACTACAGGACCACGGACATAATCAATGTAGATGTGGTCTATGTCTGGTTTTGCTGGACCTGCATTGTTCCAATCATCATCTTCCCAATTACCAGCAGAGTTCCAATAACCAGATTTTCTATACTCAGAACCAAGGATAACTTCTGTATTATCAAAAACAAGGTGTTCTGGTGGTTCTTTTAGTTTTGATGTGATGTCAAAGACACTTGCACCGATAACGGCAGCTGCGATTACAGTAATAGCTACCATCAAAATAATTCCTACTACAGGAGCAACCCCTTCCTCGTTATTGGTAAATTGAGGTCTGTTTATCATTATCAACAAATAATTAAATTCGTCTTTATAAAAAAGTTGTCTTTGTTTTTTGAGCTGTTCAATTTAATGGAACAGATTAACTTGTTTAAAAGATGATTATGAATGGTTGAAAGAGATTAACTCACAATCATTACAGGGAGCCACTCTTAATCTTGAAAATGCTTTAACCAATTTCTTCAGAGAAAAATCAGGTTTTCCAAAGTTTAAATCCAAGAAAAACCCTGTTCAATATTTCCCTATTCCCCAATGGTATAAAGTCGATTTTGAGAATAAATGGGAATGTCCTAGCTGCAAAATTGAACATGATAGAGACATTAAAGCATCAGTCAACCTTAAAAATTTTGCGCTGGATAGGCAAAATCTAATAGGCATCAAGTCACCTTCGGTATGAGGGGTAGAACCTGTGGAGTTGTGTTCGTTAGAACAAACTATGAAACAGGAAGTACTTCTCAAAAAGGAGGGTAATTCACGAAGCTGAGCGTACTTGTGGATAACAATACATTTATAGACAGATATTTTTATAGCGAACCAGGATTATCATTTTATATAGAAGATAGGAACAACAAAATTCTTTTTGATACTGGATATTCCAACATATTTATAGAAAATGCCAGAAAAATGGGGATTGACCTGCAAGACCTTGATTACTTGGTTATTTCACACGGTCATCTTGACCATACATGGGGGATTGTTCCGTTAATCCGGTTGTACACAGAAGCCAGACTCGAAAAACGACCACATAAAATTCCAGAATTTGTTTTGCATCCTAAAGCACTGAATTCAAGGGTGATGGACGACACTGAAATCGGTTGTATGTTAAATCCTGATAAACTTAGAAAACATTTTGATGTAAAATATACTAAGGTTCCATATTGGTTAACTGAAAACCTTGTTTTTATGGGTGAAATACCCAGAAAATTTGATTTTGAAAATACTGAACCTTTAGGTAAAATTGAAACATCCGGGATATATGAAAATGATTACCTTATCGATGATTCCGCTCTTGCCTACAAAACATCAAGAGGAATTGTTATTATTACCGGATGTTCTCATTCAGGTATTTGCAACATCACCGAGTATGCAAAAGAAGTATGTAATGACAGTCGTATTATTGATATTGTTGGTGGTTTCCACCTACAGAATCCATCAAAAAAGCAGTTAAAGGGAACTGTTGAATATATGATGAAATTAAATCCGAAAGAAACCCATGCATGTCATTGTACTGACCTTTATTCAAAGATTGAATTGTCAAAAGCTGTCAGAATCAAAGAAGTTGGTGCGGGGTTGCAATTAATATATGAGTGAACTACCGCTGAGCTAAAGACTCAGCGGCTTCGGAAGAAGTTTACCGGGAAAACCTTACTCTTTAAATCAAAGATTTAAAGATATTTGTAAATTGGCTCTGTAGGCTCTGTAGAAATCCTATTGAAACCGGAATCAATCAGCTAAATCCTGTAAATATAATCAATATTAGACAGAATATATAACAAATATTGTTGATTTGCATTATCATTTGAATATCGAGGTTTCTACAGAGCCTTACTTGGTTGGTGGGTCCTATTGTTAAGATATCCACTTTAACATTGATTGTCGGACAGCCTGTTTAGAGGTGGGTTATTGACACGGGTGCTTTCCAGTTTTGCAGAATTTTTTGAAGTGTTCAAGCCACTGTGGAGAATCAGGTGCAGTATTTACAAAATCGACAAAGTTCCTGACGTTTTTTATTGTAGTCGCATCTAACTCATGTTCCATTGTGCAGGCATCCTTATCTGCGATATTTTCAGGTACATTTATCATCATCAAAAAATCTTTCAGGGTATCATGCCGGTCTTTTATGACATGTGCTCTCTCCTTACCTTTTTCAGTAAGTGTTATCCCTTCATATTTCCTGTATACTACATAACCCATCTCGTCAAGTCTTTTCACCATCTCAGTAACGCTTGGTGGCCTGCGGTTCAAAGCGACTGCTATATCCTTTATCCTGGCATATCCTTTATCTTCTGTAAGGTTGAGAATCGCTTCAAGATAATCTTCAGCTTTACTGGACAACATATCTAATACCCTACCAAAATGAAATACAAAAAGTTCATGAATCGTTATTGACAAAATTTTTTCCTTTCAATGTCAACCTGTACATCTTTGTTTCAGAACCGCATTTAGAACATCCCGAACAACTTGAACAAAAAGACTGAGTTTTTGTAGTTTCGATATAACCTTCATGTTCCATGAACTCGGTAATTGCCAGAAGTGTGGATTTGTTCAAATCCAACTCTTTGGCAAGCATGTCCATTGTCATACTGCTGGTATTCCTGTTCGTGAACTGTGATAATACCTGTTTCATTTTACTCATAAGTACCCGGCTCCTGTGAATCAAATTTTTTCAGGTTAACGTAATAGATTACCACAAGTGAGAAAGGTAGTAGCAGCACTGCAGGGGTGTAGGGTGGTGCATATGACCCTATAAACCCGCTGAAGGTGTTGAACCAGCCAGCATCTCCACCGGGTATAGATCCGGCAAACATTGCGAATATATCACAGCCTGCCACGATCCAAATCATTATACTGCCCATCACAACTTTTGAAAACTGGTGGATATCGTCAAAATTCCTGATACCTGATAGATATAACAGTCCAGCGGTCAGCACGACGAATCCGCCCCATCCACCTCTGAACAGGTCACCAGGAATCTCAAGTAGACTGTGTGACAAGCTGCCTGCACCCGCTGTTACCAGTATATCCGCGAGTCCGAAAGCAGCGGTTACGATACCAAGTACCGCAAAGTAAATTGTAGCTATTTGTTTATTAACCATTTACGTCACCCCCAACAGTATACCTATTAGATGTATCAGACCGCCATATGTCAAAACCACCGCAAACAGTGCAGTCAGAGCTCCTGCCATCTCTTTTGAACCTTCCTTTAACATCATCATAAATGTAGCCACGCATGGGAAATACATAGATACAAGAACTACAGCTGTAATCATCTGATACGGAGTCATCTCTATAACAGACAACTGTGCTACAGCAAGGTCTTTCCTGAGGAATGCAGCAATCAACGGGCCTACTGTCTCTTCAGGTACACCGAACCAATTTATAAAAAGCGGCGACAGTGTATTACCAAGCCAACCGATGGCGCCGGTTAGATAGAGGACATTTACGAGTCCGGCTCCAAGAAGTACGAATGGAATCGCTGATTTGAAGAACCCTTTCATTTGACCCCATACCTTTTTACTGATATTGGTTACAACCGGTTTTCTATAAGGAGGGACGTCTATCAAAAATTCTGGTGACTTACCGGGTATTACCTTATTCATTATATATCCAAACAAGAAATATCCTGCAAACAGATAGAGCAGCACCAAACCCATCGTATCTGGTATTACTTCCATCATTATTCCAAGCTGAGCACCGCATGGGATAAATATCGCGAGCAATGTCATCATCATGAAACGTTCTTTTCTCGTTTCAAGTATCCTTGTCGATTCTACACCTGGTACATTGCATCCCAGTGAGAGAATCGTCGGTACAATCGCAAACCCGTGCAAACCGATTTTATGCAATACAGTATCCACCATTACTGCGAGTCTTGGAAGGTATCCTACATCCTCCATTAATGACAGCATAAAGTAAAATATGAACACTGCTGGTAACACAACACCGACTGCTACAAAGAGTCCCGATGTAAGCATGCCGAACGCTTCAAAAGAATTGCCTGCTGTCGGGTCGCCTACGATAATGTAATAGAGCCAGCTACCTTCACCCGGAAAAACTGACTGCATCCACGGCAGGAAATGTCCATCAAACAGTTTGACCATGAAACCGTCAGTAACAAGAGTACCTGCAAAAGACCCGAATATACTCCAGAAAGCATACAGCACAGCTATAACAACTGGTATACCTGTGAGAGGTTTGACGGTAAGTTCTCCAATCGCATCTTTTAATGTATGAGTGTATTCCCCAAACGTTACAGTTTCTTTTGCTATCTTATCTATCAGATCCCACCGCTGGTCTGCACTTAACTTCAAGCCAAACCTCCAACTTCATTGATGATTCTATCCACTTCAACTGTTCTCGCAATTTCAATCTTTGACACCAGTTCTTTGATGCCTTCACCACTGATTGCTATTGTTGGAACAACAGGCACTCCCAATATCTGCTGCAGTCTGTCTACATCGGTTTGTATGTTATTGTCCTTTGCAAAATCCCACATATTGAGTGCTATCACTACCTGAAACCTTTCCTCGATTATCTGCAGTGCAAGATAAAGCCCGCGTTCTACTTTAGATGCATCGATAACACAAATCACTACAGCATCACTATTTTCATGCAGCATTTTTGTAGCAACTTCTTCTGCCATGTCCTTCGGTTCAAGTGAAAACGTGCCGGGAACATCGATTAATTCAGCGTCCTCGTTTCTAACCTTCATGTACCCTTTTGTGTAGTTAACAGTGGTCCCCGGATAATTTGATACCGTAACATTTGCTCCGGTCAGCCGGTTAAAAACCACACTTTTGCCTACATTCGGGTGTCCCATCAACAGCACTTTCATCTTTTAACCTCCACTTTGATCTTCTCAGCCATATCCAGTCCGAGTGAGATTTGGGATTCATCAACAACTACAACTACCGGGCCTTTAACAGGTTGTTTAGTAATCATTTTGAGTGTTTTTCTGACCCTGATGCCCATACCAGCCACTCTTCCTCTCAAAGAATTATCTATATCCACGATTTCTCCATACTCTCCAAAATCCATCACAGATACTTTCTTTCTTATCGTTGATGAGTATGTTATATCCTCATTTTCTCCGTTATTTTCAAACTCCGTTCCAGACGTTTTATTCTTCACTGCATCACACCCTGGAAACTCTAACTTTTTGAGCCATTCCACAACCTATGGATATGGTATTTCGACCTACCTCAATTGTAACAGGACATCTTGTTGAGAGCACACGTACCGTCCTGCCTTCATCAATTCCTCTCAATCTCAATTTATTCCTAATACCATAGCCTCCACCTATGTCTACAATTCTGACAGTTTCACCTGATTTTACTTGTGATAGGTTCATGTTATCCTGCACGATTTAACCTTCTAAATTTTATTACCCTTTGGACTGGTTGATTGTATTAGGTATTAGGAATATTAATAGAGTACCCTAACAAAATTAGGTTATATTTTTGGAACCTAAAATTTGTAAAAATAGTGCTTGAATACAAAAACCTTCAACTTCGGTTCTGGTTCAAAGTCAATTGTTTAGGATTTTGTCCAATCTCCTTGTTTTTGATTAGAAAAACAAGTCAAGAAAGTAGAACCATATAAGTGATTATTTTTATCTTGTCAGAAATTATTTAACATTTTTAAAATGATTACAATAGTTTTTGTTAAAGGGGGTTGGAACAAATCACAACCCCTTTAACATATTCCTTTTGTGGAACAAACTGGCAACATATACAAATAATAAAGTAAACGCAGATAAAATCAGGATGTTAATACTGGTTGCAAATACCGAAGTTCCGTAGAATCCAGCATTGAAGATATCTACCAGATATGTTAGAGGAGATATCTGAGATAGAATCCTTCCTGCACCTTCAAGTTCTTGTATGGGTATGAAGATTCCACTGATAAAAATCAGTGGAAAACGTACAAGGGATGAAAGCATCATGATATTGGATGGCGCCTGGCTGCTGGGTGATGCTAACAGAACACCAAGTGATGCAAAGCACAGGCTGCCCAGGATGAGAGACAGTATCAAAACCATGATTTGTTCTATAACGATACCGAGAAGAACAACACTTGCAACTATAGCGACGGTACTTATCAAGAACCCGAAAGCTGCACCCGCTAAAATATCTCCCAGTAATATAGTGTTAATGTTTACAGGGTACGATAGCAGCCGTTCATAGGTACCTTGCTGTTTTTCCCATGGTGTAATCAACGGACCTACTGATGATGCAGTGAAGAACAATGCCATGGAGATGAAACCCGGGAATAAAGTAGACAAATCCATGTCCCGGCCGATGTAGAAAGCAAGAAACATGAAGAAGGGGAAGATCAGTCCAAATATGATCACAGGCGCTTTCTTATAATATATCCTGATGTCCTTTTCGGCAACCGTCAAGACACCTCTAACCATTGTATCGATATGTGGTCTCATTTTTCCACCTCAGTAAGACTGACAAAAGCTTCTTCAAGGCTGGGACCAAGTGTTCTAAGTGATACGATTTCTAAGTCTTGGTTTTCAGCTATTTTTGAGAGATGTTTGATGGTTCTGTCCGGACTGGAAGTATACAACCTCCATTTATCTCCATAGTTTTCTATCCTGTACACAGAAACAGGTTCGAAAAAGTCCTGAGTCACTGAGCGGTTAAAAGATATCTCGATTGATTGAGTTTTATCGAACGTGGTTGTCAAGGTTTCTGGTCTATCAATAGCAGCTATCTTACCTTTATTTATTATACATACCCTTTCACATAGCTGGTTTGCTTCTTCAATATTGTGAGTTGTTAATATAACAGTGGTCCCATTTTCATTCATCTGCTTCATCTTATTAATCAAAAGTCTTCGACTTTGTACATCCAGTCCTTCAGTAGGTTCGTCTAATATTAGAATGTCCGGTTCATTAATAACTGCACAAGCAATGCTAACTCTCTGACGCATACCTTTGGAAAAATTGATAACAGGGTCATCTCTTCTGTCAAAGAGTCCAAGTTCGTTCAACAGTTCATCAGATTTTTCTGCAATTTCTTTTTTCGATAAACCGTAGAATTTGCCTGCAAGCTGTATGTTTTCTCTCGCACTTAAATCCGTATATACATTTCCGGTTTCAGGGACTGTGCTCAGTTTCATTTTCGCACTTATAACATCCTTTATTATATCCAGTCCCTGGATCAATATAGAACCATCATTGGGTGTAAGCAGCCCTACAATCATCCTTATTATAGTGGTCTTTCCGGCTCCATTAGGCCCCAGTAACCCGAAAAATTCACCATTTGCTACTTCAAAACTAATGTTATCTACTGCCACAAAATCTCCAAAAGTTTTTGTTAAATTTTTGACCTGTATCGCAGACATAAATTATACCTCATTCAAAAATGAAGAAAAGAAAAAAGGAAACGTTTTATTTTGTTTTCAACCTCCAGAAATTCCGGCGAGGATAACCAATTTATTTTTATTATTTTATATGTTTATCCTTTAAGGTTCTGAAGATGTTCATCTACAGCTTTCAGTTCTTCTTTAAGCTGACTTTTATATTCTTCCAAAAATTCCTGTTTTTCTTTAGCAGTTAAATAATCCCTGAAAGAATGTCCACTGTTACATCCACATTCACAATTTAGAGCAGATTTTAAAGGTTTATAACCTCTTTGATGTTTTTGTGATTCACAACACATATTTATTTTATTCATCTCCACTTCACTTTAAATTACATAGTAAAGATGAACAATGAAGTATTTAAATTGCCAAGTTTATAATTGTATAGTGGATTACTATGAAAAGGGAAAATAATGCTCACTGTAAAAACGTTAACTGTACACAGAAAGGAGGAAATGAGGTATGTTTATGCCCAGTTGGTAACGTTATAAATGTGGTTAGCAAAAAGTGGGCATTATTGATTATAGCAACCATTGGAAATAACGAAAAAATAAGGTATACCAAGATTATGAAAAACCTGGCTGATATAAGCCCCAAAACTTTAGCAGACAGATTGAAAGAATTAGAAAATTTCGGGCTAATTGAAAGAGAAACATTTGATGAAATACCACCAAGAGTAGAATATTCCTTAACACAGGATGGTATTGAATTAAGGGATTCAATGATACCTCTGATGGAGTGGGCATCAAAAAAGAAAAAATAAAAAGCTGATATGTAGGCACCCACTATTTTCCAGTCAAAATAAAACACGGTACTTCTGTTTTTTAGCAGTTTATATCGGTACTCAGCGTATTTTATATAGAACTGAGGATATATAACAGTACTGACAAAAATCAGAGGTATTAATATGTTAGATTTTGCCTGCAAAGAATTTGAATTGGATGACGTGTTCAAATGTGCACTCAACTTGACTAGATCTGAGCTCAAAATAATGAACAAATTTCTGGAAAATGATGACACATGGTTCACATCAGATGACATTGCGGTAACGATGGGTCTCGACCTATCGACTGTTCAAAAAGCTGTTAAAAAATTATACACAAGCGATGTATTGAACAGGTCTCAAAAAAACCTTGATAATGGTGGTTATGTGTACATATACAAAGCACGCAGCAGGGAAGAGATGAAGAAACTTGTACTGAGTATCGTCCACATCTGGGTGAACAGGGTCGAAAACGAGTTTGATAATTGGATAAATGAAAAACAAAATTACATTTATGCTGCAGAAAAAGTTAAGAGTGGTTAATTATGTTGAGGATAACACCCTATATGGGTATCATAGTATTAATTGTAGCTACCGCTGGTCTCTGGTATCCGATACTCGGATACTTCATGGTTCTAATGCTTGCTACATTGATGATTATTAGTCCATTCAGAGGTAGATGGTTCTGTGGGAATATATGCCCCAGAGGTAGCCTCTATGATTTCTGGGTTGGGAAGATAACAAAGGGTAAGAACATACCTAAAATCCTTGAAAGTATGTGGATAAGAGTTCCTGTATTTGTAGCAATGATGGGATTTATGGGTTACCGTATATTTGCAGTGATGCAAACTGAAAGCTTTGTCAACCAGCTTGGGATGGTATTTGTATCCATGTGTTTTGTTTCAACTTCTGTTGCTGTTATACTCGGGGTATTCGTCAGTCCAAGGACATGGTGTACCATTTGCCCGATGGGAACAGTTCAGAGGGTCATTGGTGGGGATAAATATCAGCTGCATGTAAATGATGATAAATGTATATCATGTAACAAATGCAGCAAAGTTTGCCCGATGCATCTTGACGTCAAAAATGTAAGCACTAATCCTGATTGTATCAAATGTGAACGATGCGTTGATAACTGTCCAAAGGACGCTTTGAACTTCCCACATTAATTTTTAAATCAATGAAAATACTGGAGCAGTACTGATTTGCTCCTGATACATTTTTACGAGAAATGGGGGCGCAGGGGTAGAGAAAGCCCATGAGTTTACAGGGTGTCCGACAATTCTGGACTACTATTAATCTATTTTTATCAATTAGACAAATAAATTGCAAAGATTGCGATTCTAATCAGCAGTGTACAGATAGAAATGACGGGATAAGACAGTTGAGAGTCGTTTGTGTGTCATAGGACAGAAAATGTTTGAGAAAAAAGATGAATACTTACAGGGCTCAGAGGACTTACAACCTGAGAAATATACCGTAGAACCAATTATCGGAAACTACAAACAGAATCTAAGGTTCAGGGAGTTCATTACAATGGGATTAGATTCTGTAAAAACTGGATTCAATCTTGTCTGTTCAGCTGTTAATCTGAAAAAGATATGGTTGAAATCAAAACAAATGATTGATTGAAAATCAATCATTGTATTGTAGATTAACAAAAACATCTGCAAAATATCGGGATACTTATTATTACTTGATTAATTATTGTCGGACAGACTGTAAAGTCGTTGGCTTTCACGTACCCCTGTTGCCCCACTTTCGTAATCAAAGTTTTGAAGGATTCATTGAAATTACTTTAACTAAATTTTTTATATATTATTGTTGTTTGCTAGATAATTCTACTAAAAAGTACCACCTACATCTGATAATATAGTTGATAACTCAATATTTGTTGCTTATAATTATATCAACAAACGATGAAATATATTGCAAATTAGTAACAAATAATCTGTGCTCAACTATAATTGTTCTTAAATGATTTTAAGTGGAAAGATTATAACTTTGTAACAAGTATTTCATTTTCAAAATAGTTAAATACTCTATAACCCAATTATTCACACGAGGTATGAACAATGGTATGGAGTTTCTCAAAACTTGATGAGGATAGTATCAAAGCTATCAATGAACTTGAAAAGAAGATGGGAATTATTTTGCTTGCTTTTTCAGATAGGGATATAAAAGCTGCAGACCTTGATGAAGACCAATTAAAGTCCATAAAGGATCTGGAAGATAAATTAGATATGTCTCTTGTTGCTGTTACCAAGAAATAAGTTATTCTCAAATGGAAGACATATCGTTAATAAGCAAAGCATCAAATACTGTTAATTTTAATTTTTTCATGAAGTATATTTGTCCTCCATATTCATACCCAGAGGTTTTTAATACTGATTAAATTTGCTGAATTTAGTTGATAGATAACGATATCTATAGGTATTCTGCAAACACTCAAAAAAATGAAAATATTAGCTGTATTTTCCATACATCTCTGCTGCATCAACCATTGCCATTACTTTGATAGGAGCAGCATTTGGTGGAAATTCACAACCAGCTGCCAGTATGTAACCACTTGGAGAATTCATACCTTCTTCGATATTTTCACGGCAAAGTTCCAATACTTCATCATAAGAACTGCTCTGGAACAGTGGTGGGTTAATATTTCCGCATATTACATCATGGTCTCCGAATGCATCTATTTGTGTTTTTATAGACGTTTCAGGTCCAAACAGCCACACGTATTTACCTGACCAGTCGTTTTCTTCCCTCATCTTGACATAATAGGGGATGTTACCGTTCTGGTCTGCACACGGATGCATCAGAACCGCTGGAATTCCGCGTTCTCTCACATGATCATGTATTTTCTTCACGTAGGGATAGGCAAACTCTTCAAACATCTTTGCTGATATCATGGTATTTGATTCAGATGGACCACCGTCAAACGGGAGTAGGTTTTTCGGTCCATATTTATCTGCGAAATAATCAACGGCATTGATAAACATGTCACTTACCTTATCAAGAATCTGGTGTACTACATCAGGCTTGGTTACAACCCAGTTGAAAAACTTGGATGTTTCAGCTATTACCGATGCAGCGGTGAAAACACTCCCTATCTGTACTGTAACAGGCATTCCACGTTCTGCACATTTAGCTGCCACTTTATCGGCTTCTTTATAAGCGCCTGGTAGCTCATCCCTGAAATCAGGAACTTTCAGGTTTTCTACATCTTCTACCTTGTTCACCGGATGTTCTTCTACATAGGGTGCTCCCTGACCCTTTCGATATGGGAACCCAATCTTACCGCCGAATTCCCATGCTCCACATGAAGCGTATCCATACATAGGTGTCTGTTCATAACCGTGAAGCCGCATAGATGCGAACTGTGCATCAAAGCACATATCTCCATCTGCATAGAAATCCCCAAGAGAAATACCGGTTATATTTGTTGCATACCCTTCTATAAAGGGTACTACTGGTACACGGTCAGGTTTTTGCCCGGACATGACAGCTGCCATGCGTTCGGGAGAAGTCATTCTTGTTGTCATTTATATACTCCCCATATAACATTGTAATTATATATGTGTGAAAACATATAAATATATTTTTCCTTTGACGCTTCTGAACTCATGGGCTTTCTCTACCCCTGTTCCCTGTTCTTTATAAAAGTACCACTGTTTCATCTGGGCTTATATACTATAAGTATCAAATATTTTTGTATGAGGAGGGTCAATTCTGTAATCTTGGGCTTCCAGATTTCAACTTAAAAATAAAAAGCAGGTATAAAAATGAAGATTCTTCTAATACTTCTGGTTTCGACTATATTAATGGTCAGTACAGTAGGGGCAAACACAATTAATGTTAACGAAAGTGGCTGGTGGGAAGATACCAGCTCTTTTAATATATCTTCCACTCCTATCAAGGCAGCTATAAATAATGCAAGCAGCGGTGACACAATTCTTGTAGATTCAGGTAACTACTATGATAATGTGGATGTTACAATTCCATTAAATATAACTTCTATAAATGGTGCTTCGGTTACAAGTGTAATTGCAGCTGTATCAAGTGATAATGTATTCCATATTACTGCTGAAGGTGTGACAATTAATGGTTTCGATGTGAGTGGTGCTACCAGTACCAGTTGCAGTGGTATACGTATTGAAAGTTCTAATCACTCCAACATATTCAATAACATGGTGTCAAATAATAAGCTTGGTATCTCTTTAATTAATTCTGACAACAATAATATAACTGGCAATACTGCACCGGGTAACGACTATGCGGGGATTTATCTGCAGCAGTCCGATAATAACGATTTAAACGATAACATTGTATCAGACAACAATCAATATGGTATCTATTTGACTTCTGCTGGAGGCTTTTCCAGTGACAATAATTTTACCAATAACACTGTACATCAAAATTCTAAAGGTATTTTTTTGCAATCTCCTAATGATAGTACTTTGATTGATAACAATGTTTTTAACAATACTAATAATGGTATTACTTTGGATAGTTCTGGAGACCCCTTCGATACTGAAAATAATACCCTTATAAGTAACACAGTTTTAAATAACTATAACGGCATAATAATTGATGATATTAACTACAACAAATTAAATGAAAACAATGTATCAAATAATACCAACAAGGGTATCCATCTGTTTTATTCCCACTACAACAAGCTGATTGATAACGCCATATTGGATAATAATAATATAGGGTTTTTGAGTATTGGGGGACTAGATTTGCATACTTCATCTAACAATTTTATTGGGAATAATAATATCTCTAATAATGGGTACAATGGTATAGAGATTGATTTTTCTGAACTTAATGATTTGAGTGGAAATACTTTGTCTAATAATGTTGAGTATGCCATATATTTTGACGGTCCTAGCTATGAACATTACATCTATAACAATACCATATCAAATAATGAACGTGGTGGCATATCTTTGAGTGGTTTAAGAAACCATATCTACAATAATTACTTCAACAATTCCAATAATGCTGATTTCTATGCAGGTTCCGACAATCAATGGAACACTACTAATACAACCGGTCCCAATATTGTAAATGGCTCCTATGTTGGAGGAAATTTCTGGGTTCATCCCGATGGTACAGGTTTCAGTGTGGAAAATGAGGATTCCAATGGTGATGGATTCTGTGACAACAGTTACAATATAAGTAGTAATAATATAGATTATTTGCCACTTGCTGGAGACAAAGAGGAAGCTTCTCCTGGAGAACCTGCTCCTGTGGAACCTGCTCCCGAGGAACCTACTCCTGACCATTGGGCTGGTGTACCAACAATTAATCCGGTACTTCTGGTCGGTGTACTCGGTATTGCAATGTTGTTATTTTTGAGAAGAGAACAGAAATAAGGAATATGACAAATACTGTTAAAAATCCTTATTTCTTTTTTTCCTTTATACTAAACCAGATAATGTTAACAATGGAATATTATTTACCTAATAATATATAACCAGTTAAAAATTTATACAGTTTTCAAAATTTATTCGCAAGGTTAATATAACAGAAAAATCCATATTTTAATTTAGGGAAGTTTAGGGGTTGAAATTGACATCATGGCTACTGGAAACATCATGGCTACTGGAAAAGCCATTGTTCGTTGTGTTCATTTCAGGTTTTTTCTTCAGTTTTTTGCAGTGTTCACGACAATCCTGATGATAGGAGCAGGTATCTCACCGGCGTTAGCTGTGCCTGAAAATGATTCTTTTTTTAATTCTTCCAGTGAATCTGCAACCGTCTCTCCCATTGAGGTTTCCGCATTAAACGCCGTGGCTCAATCGATAGCTATCGCAAATCAACGCAGCACTGGGATAAACCAGGATATATCCGTTGCAAGCAAAATTTCATCAGAACCAGCTCCCCTAAACATCCCAACATCTAATACCGACATGAATCCGGATGATTACGGTCCTGATAGTGATGGAGACGGCATCTCGGATTCTCTCGAAGAGACACATGGAACTGATGTCAATAACACAGATTCAGATTTTGACAGGCTTGATGACCTCTATGAGATTCAAAACGGCCTTGATCCCCTCGATCCCGATTCCAATCATGACGGTCTAGCTGATTATTTCGAAGTCCACAACGTCACATCACTGGATATAGATGGAGACGGATTTGAAAATGCATGGGACCTTGACAATGACGGCGATGGTGTGATCGATGCCCTCGACCTTTCACCGTTTTCAAAATCCGTGTCAAACGAAAGTTTTGAATTCAACATCAATACAAGTGGGCAACCCACATACCTGAACTTCCAGATACGTCCTGAAAACCCAGAACATCTTAACTTGTTTTTACAGAGCTGGGATTGGCCTGATGACAGTCAGGGAACTATGAAAGACTTAAACAGTTCCAAAAATGACGTTGACGTCACTCCGATGCTCGAGCTCACCGTACCTTCGGACTGCAACATCATCTCAGCAGTTGATGGGAAATGCCTGCAGACTCAAAATAATACGAACAAAAACGTGACAAATGTCACTACAGGAAATTGTACCGGTGAAGATAACCAGTTATGGAAACTGGAACCTGCAGATGAGAACCATTACAGTATCATCTTAAAAAACACCAGCAAATGTCTGCAGGTAGGAAATGCCAGCCAGGATGGTGTGGTAAATGTAACTATAGGGGATTATACCGGTCAAGACCATCAACTTTGGAAACTGGAATCTGAGAATGAAAGATATTATAAGCTCGCGGCTAAACATAGCGGGAAATACCTTGAAATAGATAACACAACAAACAAAACTTTAATCCAAAACGCTTCTCAGGGAAACAACCGTCAGTTGTGGGAAATTGAAATCGTCGGCGGTATTAATTCTAACCCTGATGATCTTAAAGATTACGGGATTTCTACTACACTGGGAAAAGCATACGTTCCTCTTTCTCCTGTAAAGGATTTCGGGAACACGGTGGCTCTGAACGCCCGTATGTTCTATCCGCAGGATATATCACAGGATGTTTTAACCCGGGCACAACTTACTTGGATGGTCACCGGGCAGACAGACAGGCCAAAGAAAGTATCCCTTAAAACCCATAAGGGTCAGTATGTCTCGGTAGACAGTACTACATCGGAGCTGGTCGCCAGAAGTAACACCATCACAAATGATAGTATCTTTGAGATAGTATATCTTGATAATAATAAAGCAGCGCTGAAAACTTCTGGTAACAAATATGTATACGCTGCCAACGGCGGCGGTGAAGAACTGATAGCAAACAGCACAGAAATCGGTGAATGGGAGATTTTTGAACTTGTTCAACTTGAAAACGGTAAAATTGCTTTGAAAGCCAATAACAGTCAGTACGTTTCCGCTGAGAACGGAGGTGGAGCTGGACTGGTTGCTGATAAAGATGACCACAGAGACTGGGAATCGTTCTCACTGACCAATCATGAATATGAATCCATATCTTCAACCCTTGCAACTTATGATGAAGGTTTTATGCTCACCGGGTTCAATGTTGAAGAAAACCATGGTTCAGATTTTGGGCTGTTTTACAGCAAGGACAAGGAACGCACCTTTGAAGCAGGATTCATCTTCGCTTATACGTTCCTGAGGGACCAAACCTGCATCGATGAGATGCCTGATAAATTACATGATGAACATAATGTCACAATCGATTATCAAACAGGTTCTGCCGGCCATCAGGATAAAGCACTGGCTATGGTTACCAGTAAAATAACACCCGATATACTGTCTTCTTTGCCTGAAGATATTATCTTTCCTGTAATCGGTGTATTTGAAGACGATTTTCGACAAACTTCAATGGATGACCTGGCAGTAGAATCTTCTGTAACAGGTAGTAGTTTTGATATAGATTTGAAAAGTCAGCCTTTGACTACCACAAAAAGCATGAAGATGAGCTGGTATGATACAGGTACAGATGAAACTCTCACAACAGAAAACGTCCTTGAAGAGGTTCAGGAATGGGGAATAGACAACAGCATTGATGAGGATACTCTTGCAACGTTCATGAACCTGGTGATTGCTTGGGAGACAGGGGAAACCACGGTTACTAAAATAGGCAATATTGTAACGGATTTCAGTTCTCCAGAAGGTGATGACGTACTTGATGCGATCAACAGTTTTGGAATAGCATCAGTTAGTTTTGTTTGTAATCTAATAATTGGAGGAACCGCGTTATATTCTTACATAGCTTTCACCAAAATAGAACCACTTGCAAAGATTGCAGGCCAGACTAACTGGAAACTCATGAAAGCAATGTCTGAATCAATCTCAAAGGTAAGTACCGGCACACTGGGATTTGTCAACAGAGCTAGCAGTGTTATATCAGCTATCGGGTGGGCTGTTGTTGGTGCAGTAGCTTTCTACGCGTTTTGGTCGATTGCAAAAAGTGAAGGTTGGTCTGAATATGGAGTATTCGTCGGGTCATTATATGCAACACTTATGGTTTTATATGCAGTTGCCCTGTGGGCTATAGCATCGATACCTGTAGTTGGATGGGCTATAGCAGCACTTGTAGCACTTACAGACCTGATAATCGGGTGGATATTTGGTAAAGGTTGGTCACAGATGTTCTTTGAATGGCTTATCGGGCTTTTTACGGAGGTCCGGGTCAGGACAGAATTAGACATGAAGATGCAGGATATGTCCGTAAATGTGGACGATTATATGAATAACGGCCTGACCGAAGGTGACCGTATAGAACTGGATAGTAAATTCAAAGGCATTGTGACAACCACAAAACACGGTTCATATTCAAATGTAATAAACAGTTATATCTACCCACAATACAGGTGCAGTTCAGAGTATACGATAGATTATAACAGTACCACTACTGAAGGTAATACTTCTGTAAACAAAGAAGAAAAAACCGTCAATATAGAAATCTTCAAAGGATTTACCTATACATATACTTATGACATATGGAAAAAAGAAACCGATTATGCAACAAATTTATGGGTGAAACCTGAAGCTGCTGTTAATTTCCCGTTCGAATTCTGTCTGAGATCGAATTATAAGGTATACTACGATAATTGCTGGTGGCTCTTTGGCTGGCACTGCAGTCAGAAGAGTAAAGTAGATTCTCAAGATTCAGACCCAACTACATTCTATTTTGATGTCATGCCTGAAGACATCGAAAATTTTGCAAACTGGACAGCTATTTCATCCAATGACATCGATGGTGACGGTGTTTTAAATGAAGACGAGATGCGTTATGGCAGTTTCCAGATTAGATGGGATACAGACAATGACGGTTTATCTGATGGTTATGAAATCGAATATGGTACTTCACCGGTAAACACAGATACCGACGGAGACGGACTCGAAGATGGGGTCGAACTGCGGTATGGATATGACCCTTTGAACCGGGATACTGATGGTGACAAACTTAGTGATTTTGAAGAACATCAGGGCTGGGACATCGAATACGAATTTTATGGAGAAAAATTTACCCAGCATGTATGGTCAAGCCCCTTGCAACAGGATACTGACAACGATGGATTGAGCGATTTCAGTGAATTCCTTAAAGGTTTAAACCCCCGTTCCAGGGATACCAACGGCAACGGTATACTGGACCCTGAAGACCCGGATTTCATATCAAAAGCATACATAAGTAATGTTGATATGAACGGTATGGGCAGTAGTGTAAAGACCGATCCTGGGACAAATATTACTGCGATTATAAATTATACCCTGACAGGCAAATCAAACGATTCTGGAGATGACCCTGCAAGGTGCTGGTTGTTTGTGAGCCTTGAAAACTCCACATTAAATGAAGAGATATACAACGGTACACCTGCAGTGAAAAACGAAACATTCGGATCTTCCACCGTGTTGTTCAATGCTCCAAACAGTACAGGTATCTTTAACTTGAGTTTCTATCAGACCTGGAATAAATCTCAAACGGCTACTGATGAAGAAAATAGGGAAGTTATTGGTATTATCGATACTCAAGATTATCCTGACAGGGGTGAAGGTTGGGTAGATAACGGAGAAGACAAAGATGGTGACGATATCATAGACGCAAATGAAAAGATAGGATGGCCTGTGATTATCACTAATTCTACAGGAACATATACGGTCTATGTCACCAGTGATCCAAAGTTTAAAGATAGTGATTTTGACGGACTGAACGATTATACAGAATGTTACCTGCCAGATAATACAAGTTCGAATCCTCGCAACTCTGATACGGATGGTGATGGTCTGTACGATTATGTGGAATATAATATTGGTACCAATCTGACAAATTATGATACCGATGGAGATGGACTGGACGATGGGACGGAAATATTCTTTGGAAGCAGTCCGTTCAACCAGGATACTGACGGTGATGGACTGGATGACCGGACCGAATACGATATATCATCGAACCCATTGGATGAAGATACCGACAGTGATGGATTATCAGATCATGAAGAATACGAATTTGGATCAAATATCCTCAAACCAGACCCCGATGAAGACGGTCTGTTCGATAACCTTGAATTAGAATATGATACGGACCCATTTGACCCAGACACAGATGGCGATGGACTGGATGATGGACATGAAGTGCATGTTGCTGGCACGGATCCAACTTCATTAGATACTGACAGTGATGGTTTGTCGGATTTTGAAGAAATGGAAATTCGTACCGACCCGTTATCAAAAGATACAGATAATGACGGGTTGAATGATTCTCAGGAAATAAATATTGGTACAAATCCATTGATAGAAGATACTGATCTTGATGCAGTTAATGATTCACACGACATGGACTCATTCATACCTAATGTCAGAAACATTACGGTAGTATACGATGCAACCGAGGAAAATGAAGAACTGCTGGATACTTTGAACAAATATACTAATATTACTATCTATTCTGCGGATGAATTTCTGATGAACCATTCAGATGAACAACACGTTCTTTTGCTCGGCAAACTAGGAACGAATGATAACACAGCTGGTAACCTCATATACAATGTGCTCAGGGATGATGGTGATACTTTAACTAACATGCTGATTTCTAATTATGATAGAATGGCTGTCAGGTATGGAGTTTGGAACCAAACACAAACCGTTGTTATGCTTTCAAAACCCTACATGTATGATTATTGCAGAATACTGGATGTATTCAGGAGTGAAAAAATCACAACTTCTACCAGTTCAATACAGGTTGAATCAATGGCAGAAAAGAAGATCTTTTTGATCGATTCCGCCGATTCGGTAAAAAGAACAGATTCATCAGTGGGCATGGTTTTTGATACCAATGTCACTCCATTTGTAAGTATTCGACTGCTTAAAACATCATCGACTCCTCTGTCATCCAGTTCAGGGCTCTCGTCCGATGAATACGCGTTAGGAAAATATCTTGAAGTTATATTAGATGAAAATCTAGAAAACTCTGAAGATAATGTGATGAACAGTTCCCTGGTGACCATCTACTACCGTTCCGGTGAACTTGACAGAAATAGTGACGGTGATTCATCTGATACCTACGACATAGACGAAAAAACACTTAGTGTCTATCGTTTCAATGAAGATAAACACAAATGGGTAAAGCTCCAAAATACCGGAGTTCATACCGGCAATGTTGAAATGTACGGTGAAAAATACGCAGGATATATTTGGGTAAAAGTGCCACAGTTCTCCATATTTACTCTTGCAGGAACTCTAAACAGAGCCGAGTCTAACGGTCCAATTGACTCGGATTTGGATGGACTGGCCAATGTAGTAGAATACAGGATTGGTACCGATCCATTTAACCCTGATACTGATGGTGACGGTATCATCGATTCAAAGGATTCTGATCCTCTTGTACCATTCAAACCAGATCAGGAAATAGAGCAGGAAGATGATATCGACGGGTCCAAGGCTCCAGTAGAACAACCTTCAGATGATGCTGATATAGTAGAACCTGCGCCAGATGAACCATTACCAGATAAAGAGGGATTAGTACCTTATTCAGTATGGATAATGTTTATAATAGCAGGTATTGTAGTTTTAATGTCATACCTGTTGTTATCCAGGAAAAAGAGATGATTATACAGGAATTAACTAATAAGGGGAGTGTTTCAGGTGTCATTAAAGGGTGAAAAAAGGGTAAATAAACAACTAATTGTTTCTCTGGGTATCATATTAATCATCTCCATGTTGACTATTTTTACCATATATTATGCTGAAAACAGGGAGGTTAATGATGCTAAAACACTCACAAGCAGGATTCTAAGTGCATCCAATGATGTCAAATCCTACCAATTCGATATCCACAGCAACATCTCAATGATGGGCGAGACTTATACACTTGTTAGAGGAAATGGCACTGTAGACTATTTGAATGAGAAAATGGACGTTAAATTAAAATCTATGGAAGATTCGATCGACCTGATAATTGTTGACGATACTGCTTATTTCAAAAACGGAGAAAATCTTTGGGATACAAAAAATCTGAACCAGGAAATCTGGGACGGCTATGACCAGTTGACCAGTATGAACCTGCTTCTGGAAAAGTCCACAGTATTGAACATGAATAAAACAGATACATATTTTGTGCTCACAGCTTTGCCTGATACCAATATGTTATTACAGGAAGCTGAAAAAACAGGTCTGCAGCTTAATGGTGACGAACAACTGACAGAATATAGTATAAGGTACATCATCGAGAAAGACAGTTACCATATAAATTCCATAAAAAGTCATATAGAGTTCAGGATGAATGTTCAGGGACTGATGACACCTGTAATCATAAACAACCGTGTTGATATATACAACTACGATATGCAGAAAAAGATAGAAGCACCAATAATTGTATAATTATATTCTACTTAGCGCTCTCTGAAGAATAAACTGGTCTTTTTGTTAATATCAAACGCCATACATATTTAGCTTTGTCAAAATGACTAAATACTGATTTACACATAAATATAACTGGTTTTTGATATTCAGGGAGGCTTCAAAAATATCCAACAATGTATTAAATTCACTTTATATGGTGATGAATGAAGGGGTTTGTTTTCATGAAATCATCTATGATAAAAAAGGATATCCAGTTGATTATTTAATAATAGATTGTAATCCTGCTTATGAATCGACCATCGGTTTAAAAAAAGATGAAGTGTTAGGAAAAAAGGCTTCAGAAGTTTATGGTACAGATGAACCTCCTCATTTATCTACATATGCAAAAGTGGCTGAAACTGGTGAACAAACATATTTTGAAACTTATTTTCCACCATTTGACAAATATTTCAAAATATCTGCTATATCACCTGAAAAAGGAAAATTTGTAACTATCTTTAACGATATCACCGAATATAAAAAATTAAAAGATGATCTCCAACAAACAATAACTGAATTCAATTATCTTTTTGACAGCATGGAAGATGCTCTTTTTGTAGGTGATTTGGAAGGCAACATCCTTGATGTTAATGAAACTGCTGTTAAAAGATTGGGTTATTCTAAGAAAGAAATACTTTCAATGCATGTTAAGGATATAGATGGGCTTTACAATGAAAACGGAGTTAAAACTAAGCTTATGAATCTTCCTGAAAATGGGAAACAAAGGTTTGAATCGGTCCATGTAACAAATAATGGTAACAAAATCCCGGTAGAAATCAATTCAAACTTGATTAGTTATAGGGGAAAAACAGCTGTTCTTAGTGTAGTTCGTAATATTACTGATAGAAAAAACGCAGAAAACCAGATTCAAAGAAAAGTAGAGGAACAAAAGGCACTGTTGTCATCTACACCTGCTTATGTATATTTAAAAGATAGTAAATTGAATTATCTCACAGCAAATGATGCTTTCTGTAAAGGAGTAGGTTTACCAGTTGAAAATATAAAAGGCAAGAATGACTTTGATTTGTTCTCAGGGAATGATGCAGAAAAATTCCGTTCAGATGATGCATCGGTTATGAACTCCGGCAAACCAATTTATAATTTTGAAGAAACATACACTACATCCAAATGTGAAAAAAGGTGGGCTCTTACATCCAAAGTACCCTATTTTGATGTTGAAGGAAACGTCATAGGAATAGTTGGTAGTTCATTGGATATCACTGAAAGGAAACGAATGCATGAGAGATTAGAAAAATCTGAGTATGAAAAAAGGGTTATCCTTGATTCTACTTCAGAAATAGTTGTGTACCATGACCTTGAGGGCAGGATTTTATGGTGTAATAAAGCGGCGACTAAATTTACAGGTCTTAATGGTAGTGATTTAATAGGTCAGTATTGTTATAAACTGCTGTACAATAAATCAGAAATCTGTGACAATTGCCTTATAAATGAGATTTTAAAAACCGGAAAACATCAGGAAGAAACTGTAACCTTTACAGACAGGATATTGAACATTAAAAAGGACCCGGTTCGAGATACCAGTGGAGATATAATTGGGATTATAAGTGTTGGCAATGATATCACTGATAAAGTTAAAACCGAAGAAAAAATACAGAGATATGCAGAGGAATTGGAAAAAATGAACAGAGAGCTTGAACATCGTGTTCGGAAACAGACAGAAGAGATCATAAATGCTGAAAGGACAAGAGAACTTGAACTCCATCACAGAATAAAAAATAATCTTCAGGTAATATCAAGTTTGCTCAGCCTTCAATCAGAAAATTTCACAGATGGCAAAGTCAAAGATGCTTTCATAGATACACAAAATCGTGTCATATCGATGTCTCTTGTTCATAACAAATTGTACCAAACCAATGGGCTGGAGAATGTAAACTCAAAAGATTACATAGAAGACCTTGTTGACCATCTGGTAGGCCTATATGGTGGTTCTAACATTACTATAAAAATCGATGTTCAGGATATATATTTTGGAATCGATACCATTATTCCACTTGGAATGATTATAACTGAACTTCTGTCTAATTCTTTGAAATATGCGTTCTTTGATGATGAACAAGGTGAAGTATATGTTGGACTTTATCAGAATGATGAAGAATATTATAAATTAATCGTAGCTGATAATGGCAAGGGCTTTTCAGAGGAAATTGATATAGAAGAACCTAATACACTTGGTCTACAGCTAGTAAATAGCCTTGTCGACCAGATTAATGGTGACCTTGAAGTAGAGACCATAAATGGTACAAAATTTGTCATCAAGTTCACTTGTTAATTCTATACTTCTCACACTGACTGCTCTCCCACGAGTAAACAGGTTGTCCGACAATTATAGACTACTATTAATCTATTTTTATGATGGTCTTAGCTCAAAATCCATGGGTTCGCCCTCTCTACCCAATAGGTTTTGTATATTTTTTATAAAATATTTTGCAACTGAGAAGACCTATTTAGGAAGTAGTTTACCTATATATAAGCAATGTTTCAAAAAACTGAGAGGTTCTTCATCATGTACAATATCCGAAAATATCCGCATTCAAAAAGGTTATTAATTAATATATAAACGTGTTAATAGATATTTTCGATTATTCGATAAACAAGGTCTATAGAAAATTTTCTCAATGACATAAGACTAGAATGGATGAGTCCTGAAATTTTGATTTAAATATGTTTGAACTCGGGTCACCATTTTCAAAATCTATAGTAAATCAAAAAGATCAAACTGGATAATCTGGTTCTAATAACTTTATTTCAATTTTAAACATTTGCTTCAGTGTTCTGATTCTATACTCTAATAATGAAGAACAGTCAGTCATATCACCTTATCCCATCATCCAGACAGTTTAATATTTTTCAACGATATTTCCAAGCTCGTTCCTGTTTATCAATTTTACATCAATAACATCCGCTAATAGTTCTACTTCTTTACTGAAAGGCTCAGTGTTTATTATTTCTGCTCTGTCACACCTATAATAGATTTTAGCAGAAGAAACCTCATGAACGGTTGAAACTGAAGCAAACTCTCTGGAACAAATCTTTATAGATACCTTTTCGACACCTTCCAACGTTGCCAGGAGGTCTGCGCCAGTATCTATACCTGGAATTCTTTGGACATGGTAACCTCTGTTTTTGTAATAATTTTCTACTTCCTGCAACAGTTCTTTCCATAACATTGATTCAAAATTTTGATGAGTTATGTTCAAAATTTAAACTCCAATTTTTATTTATAAGTCAGCAACCAACTAATAAATTAGTTGATGTCTAAAAATCCAATACCATAAGTTTTTGTTTCCAAATCCTGAAGAACCCGGTTAAAAAGATGGTACATAAAAATTCTACAATAGATGTTTTCAAAAATAATCAAAATTTTTCACCAAATTATCTATTATCTGTGCTTTTGCAGGACCTATAGCCATCATAATCATGTTGTTGTTCTTATTGCAGATAAAACTCGCAGGAACCCCTACTCCATAAACTGCTTTTTCATAAAGCTCATCCATTTCTGAAAAATCATTACACATCAATAACACTGTGTCCTGATAACAATAACAGCACCAGATGTCGTAATCCATTTCGTTTGCTTTATTTATAGAAGCTTTAGCTACATGATCTATTTTATCGACATAATCCTCATGAGACAAATACGATTGTGTACAGTAAACTATTACTTGCCTGCATTGATGGTTGCATGTACTGGGTACGAATTTATTATGAAAATTTTTCAACTTTTCAAACATTCTATCACTTTACACACTTTAGCTGGACCAGATTATTGAATAAACCACTAAAAATTGATACAAAAGTAAAGTTGACGTTCATATTAACCCCTATGTTAGTTATTAATTTCATATTATTAGACAAACCATTCTCAACTTTGCTTGTTTTCATAAAGTTCAAGTTTATTAGGTACAATTGATGAACTCAAAGCATGATATTCATAGAGGTTCATCTCAGCCTTCATCCGTGCGATAAAACCACCCAATTGTGCGGCAATTGTTTCAATGGCTGTACGGATATCAACGGGAATTTCATCATACAAATGAGATGACAGGTTTAATGAACCCAGTACTTCTCCGTTACAGACTAACGGTATAAGTGCAACTGCACGCAATCTTTCGTTTTTATTTGCAAATAGGTCCGATTTAAACGGGATTTCAGAATAGTCCTTGTAAACCGGTTGACCGGTCATTATAATTCTGTTAAGAATGGAATTTGAACCCAGATATGATATATTATTCACGAATTCATGAGATAATCCTTTATACACCATCAGGTTCAAGTTTCCGTATTCATCTATAAAATGAATACATCCACAATCAATAATACCTATATTTATGGTTAAATCAAGCACCTGGTTCAAAATTTCCTCAGGCTCATCAAGGGAATTTATAACAAGCGCGATATCATGTTCTGTATGCAGGATATTTTCAGTATGTTTCCTGTCAGTAATATCAACAATAATCCCCTGATAAGAAACAGGATTACCATCTTTATCCCGCTGGATAAAAGTTCTCTCATCCACCCATCTGATTTTACCCGATTTAGTAACTATCCTGTATTCCTGCGAAAAATCATTATGTCCTTTTTCCCTGCGTTTGCAGAGTTCATATTGAACACGTTCCAGATCGTCAGGATAGATTATGTCTCCGTATTGAAGTTCTCCTGTAACAAATTCATCTGGTGTATAACCAAAACGGTTTATGTTGTCCGATACAAATTCAACAGGCCATTTTTCTTCAAGTTTACATTCCGACTTCCACTGAAAAACTATCGCAGGACTATTGTTAATTATCGATTCAAGTTCATCTTTTATTGCAAGTGTTTCCTGGAGTTTTTCTTCTTCCATTTTCGAATCTGTAATATCTATGACTATACTCAAGTATTGTTGAGAAGAGTCGGTGTTAGCATGGCTAATGACTTTTTCATTAACCCATCTAATATCTCCAGAGTTTGTAATAACTCTATATTGAAGGGATATATCATCACTACCTGACTTACTACAACTAGCAAAGTTCTTAGTTACGTCATCTATATCTTTTGGATGGACTATATCTAAATAATTAATGTTTCCTGATGTGAGGTCATCTCTAGCATATCCAAAAGGCTGAGTGCTTGTTATATATTCTACAGACCAATCATATCTTGATTTCCATAAAAACAAATATACATCCATATCTGGTCCCGGTTTTTATTGGTTATATTTGAGTCAGTGAAACAAATTTCAAATTTGTATATATTGACTAATAAACAATATATGAGAATAGGTATATATAATAACTTGAAGTAATTAATCAATGAGAACAGTATTGTCAATTACATATTTATTGTTCTTACCATTAATTAAATCAACATCGTTGATTTTACTTAGAACGAGATTTTTCTGCATCGCAGGTTTTTAGTAATTAATTTACCTATATTATAAAAAAGACCAATTAAATACTACGAAACAGAGTTAAAGTTTTCTGTTTTCATATATCAAAAGATATATTTCTATTATATTTTTGTATAATATTCATCCAATTGGTCGCAGGAGACTCCCTGCGCGAGCTGGGAGAGGAATGCGACCTATCTTTTAGATTTGTATCTGTTGAGTTAGAGTTGTACATCTTGCTGATATTCTCCTGCAGTTTTTCTTAACGTTAGGATTTTTCTTGAAGGTATTTCCGAATATATCCATGATGCTGAAGTTACCTGATGTTCTTTTGCCTTTTATGAACCCGGAAACATCTGGAGTTTCGATGAAATCGAATTTTCTCAATCCATGAAGTTTTCCGGTTGGAATTTTCTTCTTGGATCTGGCACCTTTAGTCTGTTGATAATCTCCGCTGCTCACGTGTTTCTTATAATACACAACATCTGAAAGCTATATGTTCGGATTTGGGTTATTCTCGTTGCAACAGATTGCTACAGCATCGTTGTAATGAGTCTTTTCCAGATTTAGTTTCTGTTCTCTCTTGTATTTGGTTATGTACCCGAATGTTTCCTGAAACTTCCAGTTCAGTTTTCTTATCTGCGACCTGACAATACCCATCTCGGTTGGATGTTTTGTGTTAGACGGTTTTTTGTTTATCGTGAATTCGCCATCATGCAGCTTGCCATGACAGGTTTCGCAGAGAGTAATCAGATTGTCAGGTCTGTCAGTTCCACCGTTGCTTCTGAAAACTATGTGGTGGCATTCTAATTTCGGGTCTTTCGACCTGTTCTTACATTTTTGACAGGTGTAGTTGTCTCTATGCAGAACGTATGTCCTAATGTTGTAGTATCCTTTCAAATCACCGTTCTGGTAACCTGTACCTGAAACATTTGGATTTGTGATTTTGTGTATATCGAACGAAGCAGTTTCAACAATCCATTTCTTGACAGGTAGAATGGATTCCACGAATCTTCTTTCTCTTTCGTGGGACTGCACTTTGCTCTTGATTGATGGAGCTATTCTTTCATCTTTCTTGGAATTTCCCCTGTTATTGAATCTCGGTTTTCTGTACCTTGTCTTTCTTGATCTCCTGTTTCTCCTGTAACTGGCTCTTTGCTGTAATTTTTTAGATATATCATCTATTAGTTCTACTTCTGACTGATACAGTACTTCGTCGTTAGCAACAGCAGCACACCCGATGTGTTTTGAACCGGAATCCATCCCGGCAACCACTGGTTGGGTGTACTCAGTTGTTTCGTAGAGTAATTTGATAGAAAATGGAGTTCTTCTGATCACTTTAGCTTTGCCAGATTGCAATAATCTTCTGGCTTTGGCAGGTCTCGTAGGCATTAGAGGTTTCTTGTTTTTGCTTATAACAAATACACGCATTTGTAATTCCTCCTTAAAGGAGTTGTGCGTAGGTCAGGACTGTCGGGTTCAGTCCTGATTTCCGACATCCTCTCGACCGGAGTACCGGAGGTTTAAAAGTACAGTCACTGTTCCTACCCTTCCAGAACTGTTTAGACTGCATTCTCAGAGCAAGGGACTGAGGCGGCATCCCAGGGTGACTACTGTTGTATTCTCCGGTATTGTTTACTGGATTTCTTTTTGACATATATAACCCGCATCCAGTGGTCTGGTCAACCAGGAACCTGTCTTATAGATACAAGCTCCTCCCTCAACTGAAGCATTTGCTTCAGTTAGGGAGGGGTAGTTGACTTTTCCTTCTGCTTTTACTTTTTTTAGCCAATCTTCTTTTCTTTTTTTCAGGCCTTAGTCACTCATTTGAACCACCGATGGTTTTAGTATTAAAAAATTACATTAAGGTAATACAAAATACTAAAGTTATATGTTTTTCATGCTAATTATCATGATTAACAATGTTAATTTTTGGTTGTTAAAAAAGATTATATAGCCCATCATAAATCGTTAATCTGGGGTGATATAATCCACCAGATTTATGTCTTTGACCTGGACGACACATTGGCAACACCAGACAAAGAAGCTGACAGGAAATCCTATTTTATGGAAATCGACCATTTGGAACCAGTACCAACTATGATTCAGTTTTTCAACGAGACCAAATCTAGACATCCAACCATGATTCTAACTACTCGACATCCGGATTTGAAACCAAAAATAGAAGATATGTTTGAATGCACTGTAGAGTGCAGAAACTTCTGCCTAACATGGAAAGAAATACTTGAAGCGCTCAGTACAGACGATAATCTTAATGACTTCATGACTCAGATGATTAACTGGAAAACAGGTGTGTTAAACCAACTTTCAGAACAATATCGTAAAGTTATATTCTTCGATGATTTGGTTCACAGATACGATGTATCCAGTCTAAAGGATAACATAGACCTCAAAAAACCACTGCATTTATCCGATGGAGAGCACCCAGGGTTCTTATACCAGCAGAAATAACAATATTTGGCTTTGTAGAAATCTTCTATAAATTATTATTTAAATATAGGTTTTGTAAGAAGGTGGTGTGTTAAATCAACTATATTAAATGGCTGGATACTAATCTCTATAACCTATAATGGTTTTAAAAGAATACAGCTGTAAATAAAACTCAGTACAGACCTGTATTTGAAGAGTTCAGCGGAATTATAAACCAGCTTTTCGGGATGGAAGTTAAAAACATAATTATAGGTGCAGGTTATACTGAGCTTGGTGATGTAGCAAATAATGTTGAGCTGATGAACGATGCAATGGCTACAGGCAAGAATATAGTTATTTTTAACCGTAAAAATAATTAATTATAATAACATTTTTTACTAATAGGTGGTAAAATAAAAGCGGGTGATGTTTTAAAAACGTTGAGAATAACAAGACCAACATTGTATAGATGTGTAGAAAATGGTTATATAAAAAGAACTTTACTCCCGAATGGACAATATGAATATGACGATGAATCTGTTTATGCTTTCTTAAATAAGGATGTGAAAAGAAAAACTGTGATATATGCCAGAGTTTCAACATCAAAACAGAAAAAAGACCTTGAAAACCAAGTGCAAATGCTTAAAACATGGGCGTTTAATTCGGGTTATCAAGTAAATCATATTTATTCGGATGTGTCTTCAGGGATTTCGTTTGAAAAGAGAAAAGATTTCTTTAAGATGTTGGATGAAATTACTAACTATAAAGTCGAAAACGTAATTATATCATATAAAGATAGACTAAGTAGAGTTGGGTTTGAATTGTTTTACCATTTGTTTTCCAAATACGGCACCAACATAATCGTTGTGTCGGATATCGGAAGTAAAAAATTGGATGATGAAGAAGTGTTCAGTGAAATAACATCTCTACTACATTGTTATTCCGTGAATCTATACAGCAAAACAAGAGCAAAGTCAATAGAAATAAAGAAAGAAGAATGATTGTGGTTTTATATGATTGTGTCAAGAACTGAAACTATTCGCTTAAAACACGAAAATAAAGTTTCACGACTTTGCCACATATCCAAAAATCTCTACAATCAAGCAAATTACATAATTAGACAGAATTGGCTCAATGGTTATGGATATACTAAATATCAAAAAGTAAATGAAGAACTGAAAGGAACTGAAAATTATTCTATTCTACCATCTCAAACAGCTCAACAGACTCTAAAAATGGTCGATAGAAATTGGAAATCATTTTTCAATTCGTTAAAAGACTACAAAATTAATCCTCATAAGTACGAAGGTAAACCAAAACCGCCAAACTATAAGAAAAAAGATGGAGAATTCCTTTTAATATTTACATCACAACAACTAACCAGAGGAACAAAAGATAATTATCTCAAGTTTCCCAAAAAACTGGGTCTAAAAATCAAAACAAGATTAAATGAGGATACTAATATCCAACAAGTGCGTATAGTTCCTCTTGGTGTTGGTTATAAATGTGAAATAGTCTATAAACAAAAAATTGAACATATTAATTTAAATGAAAATAATATAGCATCAATTGATTTAGGGATTAACAACATCATAACCATGGTAAATAACATTGGTGAAAAGCCAATTGTTATTAAAGGTGGTGGGGTTAAGAGCATAAATCAATACTACAACAAAAAGAAATCTCAATGGAAATCGTTTTATGACAAAAGAGGTTTTGATGAAACAAAAAGATTGGAAAAACTATACCAAAAAAGAAACAACAAGATAAACGATTTCTTCCATAAAGTTAGTAAAAAGATAATCAACTATTGCATCGAAAACAATATCGGCACATTAGTTATTGGTTATAATGAAGGATGGAAACAAGAATGTAATATTGGTAAAAAGAATAATCAAAATTTTGTGCAGATTCCATTCTTTAAGTTGAAGAAGCAAATTGAATACAAATCTGAAGATGCTGGTATAAAAGTTGTGTTTCAGGAAGAATCTTATACGTCAAAGTGCTCGTTCCTCGATGATGAACCAATCGAAAAAAGAACCTCTTATCTTGGTAAAAGGATAAAGAGAGGTTTATTTAAATCGAATACTGGTAAAGTGATCAACGCCGATGTAAACGGTGCTTACAACATACTCAAAAAAGCATTTCCCGGAATTATGAAGGGAATAGAGGGTGTAGCGTTACACCCAGTGAGCATATCTCACGAATGTAATTGATAATAATAATTGTTAGTTAATGTTATTAAGTTTATCAATTACAATGACGTACTAGCACAATAACCTTGAAACCAGTCCGGGCAAATCAGGATGTTACAAAAACCTATGACTTTTGAATAAAATGGGTAATGTAAAAAAGTAATTAATTATTTAATGACAAATTCACCAGTTTTAACCCTTATGAAATTTTTGATTTGATCTCTTTTTAGTACTCTGGTATAAATTATTGATCAATTATTCTGGTTTTTGGTTTTGTGACCTTATTCATGGATATAATGATTATTCATGATAAATATTAGATAACTTTATATACCATATGAACCTCATATTCAATTGTGGTGTATGAATGTCAGCAGAAATCGTTCAGATAGTATCGCGTAAAAATGGAGAGCTGAAATCTACAAAAGTAAAAGCATCACCATATGAATTTACTATGGCGACCCGTGCAAAATGGGAAACGATTGTAGCAGATGGGGATGTTGATATTAGGGCAGGAGAGTATAAGAAAATACCAGTAAAGGAACTTTATATAGAACCCGATATGGTAGCGATGCCGTGTATTTTTTCACAGCATGCAGTTGCCTCAGTGCTTAGGATTGGTACAAAAGGTGGATGTAAACCTGTGGAAGAAGAGAGGTTGGTAAATACAGCCTATGTAATAGGTCAAGAAACCGGGTCTATAAGAAAAGGAGACCTACTTGGTATTCTTAACCTGTTTCCCGTAATGTTTACAAGAGAAGCGACAAAACCAAGAGAGGTTGAATAATAGGGGGTTATGAAATAAATGGAAATACCACTTTTTGGAACATGTGCAATATGTGATGATGTACAGGATTCCAAACAATATGAAAGCTACAATATATGTACTGGATGTGTTGACATACTCGAAGATATTATGACAGAATACTTCATAAACACATTTAATAACAACAAATCAACAGACTTTAGCAATTTTATTGGTTATCTACACCAGACAGACATACCTACATCTGATTATAATAAAATATTGGATGATTCATCCAATTATACCAGAAGGAAATCAAACCGGGTAATAACTGCAATGGAATATTCAAAACATGCATCCAATAAGCGTTATTTCGAAAACATGCATGTAGTTCTTGAGTGGCTTAAAAACAATCCGGAATTTTATCTTTACTATTTTAAAGATAATTATGTCTGTCCAAATTGCAGTGCCTCACTGTTTGAAAAATATACAACTAACTCAATAGGGGAGTGGTTTGTTGTATCTTGCTCAAACTGCGATACACTTCTAAAAAAATACTATTCTCCAAAAATGGTTTAACCATTTATTTTTTTGTTAATCAAGGAAATGCTTACACACTTAAGTACAATTTTCTAACTGCTTTTGTCATGACACTGGGACGCGGGGGCAAAAGAAACCTACGAATTTGCAGATTGTCCAACAATCTTTAATCAAATTATAATATTAACTGCTTAAGTTTTGTAGATTTTTGTTATTCTGCAATACAATGATTGATTTTCAATCAATTGTTTGTACTACTTGGAATTCAACCATACTTTTTCAGGTTTATAGCAGCACATATCAGGTTAAACATTTTTTAACTGAATTCAATCCCCTTGTAATAAATTCCCTGAACCTTAAATTTTGTTTGTAGTTTCCTATAACCGGCTCTTATGTATATTTTTTTGTTTAAAGATTGACTAAGCTTTATCGGTACTCGCCTTTTCTTTCAGTCGTTTCCTGTACTGAGATAGATGAGTAACTTTCAGTTGCCTGATTCTATCTTTTCTATTTGTACACTGTTGATTTAATTTACAAGAAATGGGGCGCAGAGGTAGTGTACTGTTATTGGAAGCAGACGCTTTAACTACATATCCATCGATACTCAGCTGTTCCATCCCCACATACCCGACTTCTCTGGCAGCAATGACAGTGTTTTTGAATATCTCTCTGATCAAATCACCATTGTTCTTCCTGAAATCGCTTATAGTCCTGAAATCCGGAGTCAGCTTCTCGGCAAAGTATATGTATACTACATTCTCACGTACACATCGTGCGGTGGTACAGTGATAATCTGATACTATCAACCATTGCCTGTATCAGCACTTTACAGAATATCCTTGGATGATATGCAGGGTGCCCAGCACTTAATATCTATCTTCAAATTCACAGAAGTCATCTCTTCTACGAATGAATCTACAAGGTAACAGATGTGGTCAGAACTAATCATGTCTCTTATATCAGGCGGCAGCAACCAAGTCTGGTTTTTGGATAATTGGATAATAACCATATTAATAAATAATTGTCCAGAATTGTCGGACAGCCTTTTTTGGAATGGGACTTCACGACATTAGGTTTAAAGCAAAAAAGAAAAATTTCAGTATTATAAAAGATATTTAATACCAGAACCAAAACGTATCAGTGATGCAACAAGTATTGCTTCTGATATTTCATCATCATTGATTCCTGCATCTTTTGCTTCTTTTTTGTGTTTTTCAACACATTCATCGCAACCTGTAGCCACTGCGCTTGCGATTGTAAGCAGTTTTTTCGTTCTGGAAGATACTGCACCATCGCCCATTATGTTACCTTTTATATTATCCAGGTCGAGCCCCTGTTCGTTTAGAGTTTCTTCTATCGCATTCATGGTTATCACCTACCTCACATAATAATCAATTAAGAATAATCAGCATTTTCCAGATATGCTTCGCCTCTTGGTGTTAGATAGTATAGGTAATCATTATTATTTTCTTCTTTTTCAATGTAGAGAGCTTCTTCAAGAAAATTAAGGTGCAGTTTTGCCTGGACGTCATCAAGACCAAATTTTTCTTTTAAATCGCTGTAATTCATACTGCCGTTTAACATCGATTTCAATATATTCCTGCGGGTTGGATTTTGAAGGGCTTTCAAACCAAATTTGTGGTCTTCAGTTGGATCTTTCATCTTACCTTCTGATTTAACTTTTTTAAGCCATTCTTCTTTTTTCCATTTCAGGTCTTCATCACCCATTTAAAACCACCAATGGCATTTGATGTTGATATTAAAAAATTAGCATACAGTAACACGAAAAATTACCTCTAAGTTATAAATATTTAATGATAAATTTGATTGTTAACGATGTTAAACTAGTATTATTAAAAATTGATAAATATCAAGTAATATAATATTAACCATAGGTGATAACATCCACCATATGCACGTTTTTGACCTGGACGATACATTAGCAACCCCTAACAAAGAAATCGATAGAAAACATTATTTCATGACAATCGACCACTTAGAACCTATACCATCGATGGTGGAACTGTTCAATGATATCAAATCCAGGCACCCTACAATGATTCTGACTACCAGACACCCTGACCTAAAGAAAGAAATCATGGATAAATTCAACTGCGAGGTAGAATGTAGAAATTTCTGTCTAACATGGGATAAGATTTTCGAGGCACTTAGAACTGATGATAATTTGAAGGATTTCATGTTGCAAATGGTTAGCTGGAAAACTGGTGTGTTGAACCAACTTGCAGATAATTATCAGACAGTTATATTCTATGATGACCTTGTGCACAGATACGAAACATCCAGACTGAAGAATAATATATATCTAAAAAAGCCACTCCATATAGTAGATGGGAAACAACCTATTTTTTTAAAAACAAAAGACAAAATTAGCAGTGATAAATAACAACGATGATATTAACGGTATTTGTTTTTGTATTCGACCCAAAAATCGTTGTAAGTTAAATCATTTATTACAGATTTTTCTACCCTTCTCAGTAAGCTGATATACTACAAGTTTGTTATCTCCTAAACATTTAGAACCGCTGCACCCGCTGCATCCACTCTGATTGTTTTTCACAGATTCAATTTCTCCCATATGCTCCATCATTTCAAGTCTGAATTTCAACTCATCCCTGCTCAACCCCAGTTCATCAGCTATCTCATTAAGAGTCATGTTATTCTTGTCTATAAGTTGCAATATTTTCTTTATTAGAAAAGTGTCATCTGAGTTATTAGCATCCATATTTACACCTTTTTTAGCGGTTATGTTTTGTCAGGGGTATTTTTTCTTTCCACAGATAATACCCATAAACAGACAATACGGACAAATAGATTGAAGGTTTCAAATCATCCAGTGGAACCCAATTTTTGAAATTCTCGCTCTGGATTACATATGCTCCAAATGCATTGCCTATCATTATCAGAACATACATTCCTGCAAAAACAAGAGAAATCAAAATTCCCACATATAGGAACGATACACCTTCATCTATATCATTATACAGTTCTTTAAAACCGAAAATAAACACAGCACCGATTATCATCAACACAAAACCACCGAGTGTATCAGAAGGAATCAGTAGCGAAGCTGTAAGTTCAGAATTAAAACCAAGGCTTGCAATCACCTGAAGCACTCCAAACACCAGATAAATACAACCTGCTGCAAAAGAAAACAATGTTTCTTTGTACCTTTTTATAATATCACCTCAAAACCCAAGAACAAGACCTCCCTGGTATATAATAAATGCAAATATCCATGCTACTGCTATCCCATAAACAACTGAAAACAATGTCCATTTCCAGGAACCTGTTTCCTGCTTGACTACACCTACTGTGGCGATACATGGCATATATAACAGTATAAATACCATAAGCCCAAGTGAGTTAAGCGCAAAAAGTTCAGGGTCTGCCTGTAAACGTTCCATAAGACCACTTCCTTCGCCTGTTCCGTAAAGTGTACCAAGTGAACCTATAACGATTTCTTTAGCCACAAAACCCAGCACTAAAGATACTGCAATTTTCCAATCGAATCCAAGTGGAGCCACCAGCGGCTCGAGAAGATGACCTATTGTGCCTACCAGACTGTTTGCACTTCCGTATTCAACACCAAAAGGCAAAGATGCAAGTAACCAGACGACAACCACACCTACAAGTATGATACTACCTGCTTTTTTGATGTATGTATAACCTTTATCCCACATATGCATCAAACTGGTGGTAAGATGAGGGATTCTATAAGGGGGAAGTTCCATTATAAATGGTGCAGGGTCACCTTTAAGGATTGTGCTTCTAAACAGTTTTGCTGTAAGCACAGCAACCAATATACCCAGTACATAGAGTCCAAATATTACTGTGCCTGCTTCTTTTCCAAAAAAAGCTCCACCCAACAACACATAAACTGGTAGCCTTGCACTGCAGGACATGAAAGGAGTAATCATAATAGTCACAAGACGGTCTTTGTGATCTTCTATAGTCCTTGTAGCCATGATAGCAGGCACGTTACAACCAAAACCCATCAACATGGGTATGAACGATTTGCCCTGCAAACCTATTGAATACATGACTTTGTCCATTATGAAAGCCGCTCTTGCAAGGTAACCACTATCTTCAAGGATGGATAACAAAAAGAACAGTATGAAAATATTTGGTACAAAAACAAGTACTGCACCTACTCCACCTATAATTCCATCACCTATAAGTGAAGCCAGCCATGCTGTTTCGATATTATCTGCCACAAAACCTGCAAGCCATACAAACCCTTTATCTATAAGGTCCATAAATGGAGCAGATAAAGAAAACGTAAATTCGAAAGCACCCCACATCAGAGCCAGGAAAATCGGCAGACCCAGGTATTTGTTGGTAAGTACTCTATCAATCATGTCCGATGGAGTTACTTTGTGTATACACCCAGTGCATACCTGAGATACTACAGAACTTATAGTCCCATATCTTCTATCAGCCATTAAAGCTTCATAATAGTCAGTATCTATTTTTTTAAGATACTCATCAACTTCATCTTTTACCTGGCTATTCTGAATTTTGGCCAGTACATTATTATCACCTTCGAGTATTTTTATACTCAGCCATCTCAAAGGATAATGTTTGTACAAATTTTCATCTTTTTCAAGTAGAAACTCCAGTTCACTGATATCTTTTTCGATATCATTCCCATAACCAATCTCATGTATATGTAGAGTTTTTTTCTTGCTCTCTTCAACCACAACATCCAGTAGTTCATTAAGACCTTGTCCTTTTTTTGCAACCGTTTTAACAACTGGAATTTCTAAGAATTCTCTCATACGGTTGATATCGGTTACAATACCCTGCGACTCTGCGATATCGCTCATGTTAAGAGCTATAACAACTTTCGTCCCGAGTTCCATGAGCTGTGTAGTAAGATACAGGTTGCGTTCTATATTAGTCGCGTCAACTACCTGAACCACTACATCTGGTTTTTCATCAACAATATAATCTCTAGCAACAATTTCATCAATAGAATAAGCTGTTAAACTGTAAGTCCCTGGTAGATCAGTAATTTCTATTTCTTCACTGTTATAAGTTGTTTCACCAACTTTTTTCTCTACTGTTACACCTGGCCAGTTACCTACATGTTGTCTGGTACCGGTTAAAACATTAAAAAGACTGGTCTTACCCACATTGGGATTTCCTGCAAGAGCTACCTTTGTTTTTCCCATCAGTACCCTCTAAAACACAAAAATTAAAGTACTTAAATCGGCTCTACTAGAACATATTGAGCTTCATTTTTTCTGAAAGCTATATTATAACCTTTGATTTTAAGTTCTATCGGGTCTCCCAAAGGTGCTCTTTTTATCACTTCAACTTCAGAACCCGGGACCAGTCCCATTTCAAAAAAGCGTTTCCTGAGCTTGCCTTTTCCCTGGATTTGTTTTATTCTACCTCTACTATTTTCATCGAGTAAATTGAGGGTGATTTCAGACATTTTAATGAATCTCCTGGAATTTGGTTAACTTAATTTTTATGGGTGAACCAAATATTAATTGCTAATCCTAATATTATAAACCCAAATTATAATGATTTGTTGCTCCAAAACCAACATTAATATATCTGATGGGTTACTTAACTGTTTTTAGTCATGCATTTTTTTTCTACTACCGTGCACAGGGCAATTTTCTTTATCAGAAGGAGTACATTGGATTAATTCACCGGTATCATAATAATGTCTGAAATGATCAATCCATAATGGAAGTTCATCGTTTTTATGTATAAATTCCATAAATTTGGTAAGAACTTCTATGGTATCATCGGTCAGTACATGTTCAATCCTGCATGCGTCTTCATCTGCAGTTTCATCGTCTATACCAAGTACAGTAAGGAAATCACGTACAACACCATACTTTGCTTTTGTATTCTGTGCAACGTTTTTACCCTTGTTAGTCAGTGTGACGCCACCATATTTTTCATAATTGATGTACCCGTCGTTTTTCAGTTTCTGGAACATACCGGTCACACTTGAAGGGCTGGTTCCCAATGCGGAAGAGACATCTTTTACCTGTGCATACCCCTTTTTGGAGACCACAGCTTCTATAGTTTTTAAATAATCTTCAGTTCTTTCAGTTGTCATATTTACCAACAATTTTTGGATAACCAAATCATGTTTGGATTATCAATTATGCTATAAATAACTGATCCTAAAAAATTAAGGTTATAACAACATTTTTATCTTTAAAAAGTTAAAAATGTATATAACCGGTTGAACTGTTTTTTTAACCAAAAAATAGACAAGTGCTTGAAGTAAGCACTTTTATCACTTAGATTCCAAATTATCAAGTTTTTTATTTATGTTATCCAGTTCTTCCCTTAGAATTCGTTGTTCCTGCTCAAGAGACCTGATACTGGTTTCAACATCCCTCTCAAAACCAGTATTTTCATTATAAGTAGTTGGAACATCCGGATAACTTCTAAAACCGAATCCTCTTCCTCTTGCTCTACCTAATCCCATACCTTTTCTATAGAATGCGAAACCACGTCCTCTAGCTAGTCCACGACCTACAGGGACATTATTTGCAAACCCCGGTAGATCAAATCCTGCACAGTATCCTGCACCTCTTCCGGTCATCGGTCCAGCACCTATCGGTCCTGTTCTATCTCCACCTGGCATGATTTATAACCTCCTTGTTTTTTATTACTTTTTGTTCTCAAAGACGTATTTGTCCTTTTAAACATATTATGCATAATAATGCATAACTAAAAAAGATTGTGGTTGAAATTTATTATATAATTAGAAAATAAATTATCAATACCACTACATACAAATACCAGCAAACAAATTTTAAATTTCAGGTGAAACAGTGGTGAGCATGATTGAAGGCAGAGCATGGGTTTATGGTGACAATATTGATACGGATGTAATGATACCCGGCAAATATCTAAGAACTACGGATATGCAGGTATTTGCAGACCACGCCATGGAAGGTATTGACCCGGAATTTTCCAGCAAAGTCCAGAAAGGCGATGTTATAGTTGCGGGAAATAATTTCGGCTGCGGGTCGTCCAGAGAACAGGCACCATTAGCATTAAAACACGCAGGGGTTGCATGCGTGGTTGCTAAATCATTTGCAAGAATATTCTTCCGCAATGCTATCAATGTCGGACTTCCTGTAATGGAAGCTGATGTAGAATGCAGTGAGGGAGATATAGTAAAAATCGACCTTAAAAACGGCAGTGTTGAGGTAAATAACAAAACCTTTAAAGGCAATAAACTTCCTGATTTCCTTCTCGAAATTCTCACTGACGGAGGGCTGGTAGCCCATCGAAGGAAACTGCAGAAACAGAAAAAAGAACAGGATCAATAATAAACATGATATTTCCTGATGAATACAAATACGTAGGGGTAACTGATATCCCGCCAGAAGAAACTAAAGACCACAGCATTTACTTCCTGACAGAATATCTGTTAGTAGAACAACAATCAGAAAATGGTAAAATATTCTCCCTGTATCATGTACAAAAAAGTGGAGAATGGTTGTTTCAAAAAGTTGATTCTGTTAAAAAACTGGCATCAGATAACCAGATTATAGAATATGATAGAAAACTAAACATTAAAAACCGCACTCTTTTAATTGAAACTGCAGCAGAACTCTGCAAAGGAGAAATAAATACTGTAATTTTTACAGGGATTGACAATCATATCACCTTTGTACACAAACCTGACCCGTCACAGATTCTGGAAATTGAAGTAGTGGATGTAGTCCCACCTGAGCCTTCATGGTTAACCTACATCATTGACAAACTCGATGAAAGCGAACTGTTTGGTGATTTCACGGTAAAATTTAGTGAAAATCTGATTGATCTTAGACAATTCGAAGGTGAAAACACAGTATTTCCGTGTACAGTATCAGGACTGAGAGGCAAATATCTGGATTCTGATACGGTCAAACAGGATAATCCATTACTTGTAGGTTGTGAAATTTCAAAAACTATTTTTGAATTAAGGTTCCCAGAACTAACATATTCACAGATTAATATATGTCCATTTAATTCTGATGTGTTTACACCCACAAAACCTTTTATAGCAAGGTGCTGCCGGTCTGAAAAATCAGGATTGACTACAATCAACGGTGTAGATGGTGTTGTGGTGCACTGGGGTGCATCAGAATTTGATGTAGCAGAAGCGGTTAAAACATTGGTACAGCATATTAAAAACAAGGATTAAGAGTCAAAAACATGAAACTCGCAGTGGTTGAAGGCGACGGAATAGGCAAAGAAGTAATACCTGAAGCTGTAAAGGTACTGGATGCGCTATCTCTACCGATAGAAAAAGTGCCTGTTGAAATCGGATATGGAAAATGGAAGAAAACTGGTTATGCGATAACAGATGAAGATATTGAAACACTCAAAAATTGTGACTGCATACTCTTTGGAGCTGTCACCACACCACCGGACCCCGAATACAAGAGTGTACTGCTAACAATCCGGAAAGAACTGGATATGTATGCAAACATCCGTCCTGTGAAACCACTGGCAGGTATTACAGGTGTTACAGGTAAAAGCGATTTCAATTATGTTATTGTGAGAGAAAATACTGAAGGTCTGTATTCAGGAATCGAAGAAATCCATGATGACGTTGCCTACACCACCAGAGTAGTGAGCCGTAAAGGTTCAAAACGCATAGCTGAATACGCCTGTAAACTTGCAAAGATGCGTAACAACAACGTTACAATAGTCCACAAATCCAATGTAATGAAATCCGATAAACTGTTTCTGGATGTGTGCCAGCAAACGGCTGAATCTGGAGATGTTAATTATAGCGATACACTGGTCGATGCAATGGCTTATTATCTGATAACTTACCCTGAAAAATATGATGTAGTGGTAACAACCAATCTATTTGGAGATATACTCAGCGACATGTCAGCGGCTCATATTGGGAGTATGGGGTTAATGCCAAGTGCCAACATCGGTGAAGAACACGCATTTTTTGAACCGGTTCATGGGAGTGCACCTGATATAGCAGGTGAAAAAATCGCAAACCCTGTTGCAGCTATTTTAAGTATCAAAATGCTGCTTCAATGGTATGGTTATAACAATGAAGCTTCACTTGTAGAAAGAAGTGTTAATTACACATTAAATAAGGGTATTAAAACACCAGACCTTGGTGGAGAATACACCACAGAGGAACTGGGTCAGGCAGTAATAGATTCTATAAATAGCCAGGTTGAAACAGTACCTGAATAATCTATTCAATTTTTTAAAATTGCAGCAGAGATTCTACACCTATATCAGTTACTACCGCGACCAATCCAGAGATCCATACCATTATCACAAAATCCGTTGATGCTCGTAAAAAACTTCCTCCATCTATAACCCTTATAAGCAGTGCTGATATCAATGAATGAGCTACCATAATAACCATAACCAGCATTGTAAGCAATCCAAGGTCTCCAATATTGGTATGCAGAATCATGCTCATGGACATATTAGATGGCATATCAATTCCATAAAACATATCCTGCATGATTTCCACAACACCAACCGATATGTTAAGAGTAAAACCTATTCCTGCAGTCAAACCATAAAGCACACCAACAAAACTGGAAGCGGTTTGATACCTTTTTTTCCTGAGTGTAACCATTCGGTGGAAATTGGTAGCAATGATGTTACCGATGGTATCCGGTTTACCACCAAGATTTGTAGCCTCCACAAACATAGAACAGAAATGTTGTATAAGGTTACTGCCTGTACTGGCAGCAAACCAGTACCATGATTTTATTTTATTAATCCTTAAAATCAAACGTTTATACAGTTCATTAACATCATTGGTAAGAGGACCGAAATCATGAAGCCTCAGGGATTTCAAAGCATCATCAATCATGTTGCCTTTTGCACCTGCAGAACTTCCGAGTGAACGGATAAATGCTGGAAAGTTTTCATCTTTTCTCTGGATGGTGGTTTCTATTTTTTTGGTAACATAACCTGTATAAACAAGTGGAGTTAAAGCAAGTGCTATCGAAATAGGCATAGGAAGTCCATCATATAGTAAAATGATAAGTGTCATAAAAAGACAGCCTGCAACAGAAATAGGAATAGTTCTGTATATTCTGGTTATGTCTTCAGTATATGATTGTTTCTGCTGCCATAGTGGGTCATCCGGAACCACGCTTCTTGTAAACAACAGTACAAAAACATCAGTCGCAATAAAAACAATAACCACCACCGCCATGAGAACTACTGCACTCATTCCTGTTAAAATTGGTGTAATTACAGCAAATGATGCCAAGAATATCATAGAAATTACAAGAGATACAAAAAGTTCCTTGATAACATCTATCATATATAAGGAACTGTAGTACATGGATTCATATTCGTTCATGACCACGTTCTGTTCAGTTGATAGAAATTCATTAACGTTTTCTCCCGAATGCAGGGCATGCGCAAACCTATCGAGAAAATCTTCGAAAATAACAGATGGGGTTCTTTTTGACACAAATTTACATGCATCACCAAGGTTGAGATTCCATACTGAAACAAGGTTGTATATTTCACGGTTCTCCTCTGCAAGGTCCTGAAAATCTTCATTTTTTGATACAATTCGTATAACATCGATTCTTGGTGTGTTAGCAGTTGCTACTGCCCCCATCTGGGTAATATAATAATGCATATTGTTGTTAATGCGAGTTTTTTGAGCATTGACTATGTATATGGGGTAGGAAAACACTATGATTGTACAGATTATAGGGATTAAGATAAGGATTGATATGAATGGACCAGTAAACAGCCAGGGTACAATGAGATAGATAAGTACAGACGTTAATATACCAAAAAATACGAGAGGGATTGCATATTTTTTTATATAAAATGAAGGCTCCATATCGAGCCGTTTAAACATTCTACTGATATTCATCCATATACCCCTCTATTATACACTGAATGGCAATCCTTCGAGACCGTATTTGTAAAATTTCTTAATTATATCATAAACCTCGTAATAACCTTCTATACCCCTGTTCTGCATTTCTTCCAGAATTCTTGCTCTTAAAAACAAATCATCATAGACTCGTCTTTTATCCTCATAACCAAGTATTGAAGCAATCTTACTTTCAAGTACGAAACTGTTGTTCAGCCCACGGAAATGATGAATATCATATTCAGGGTCCCATTCAAACACTCCTCTTGTAACAACTCCGTTGGATTCTTCAGAATATCCTTCAATTTCTTCAATAGAAATACATCTTCTCAGAACTTCTCCTTTTCTATAAACAGCCTGCAGAATCATGGTCACCTGCAGGTTGTCAATGAATGTGATAGGTACATTTATTGGATGACCGGTCAATCTTTGAATTAGTTTTTTAACAGATGCGGCGTGGAACGTTGATACGACCGGGTGACCAGTCTGCATAGCCTGGAATGCTACCGAACCTTCAACACCACGAATCTCACCGACAATAATGTAATTTGGTCTGGATCTCAATGCCGCTTTCAGCAGTGTATAGAGTTCAACACGTGATTCTTCAGGACCCTCTTCACGCGTGAGCAATTGTTGCCAGACATCCTGAGGTGGCTGAACTTCTGATGTATCTTCAGCAGAATATACCTTTGACCAGGGGTTTATAAATGCCAGACAGGCATTCAGCATAGTCGTTTTACCACTTGCTGTTTCACCACTGAAGAAAACACTCATACCGTTTTCAAAACACATCCAGATATAAGCAGCCATTTCTGTGTTGATGGAACCAAAATTCATTAACTGGATAATGCTTATTGGCGTATCACTGAATTTACGCATCGTGAAACTGCTACCCTGAAGACTTATATCCGTACTGTAAATCATGTTGATACGTGAACCATCAGGGAGAGCACCATCAGAGATGGGGCTAGCATCGTTAACAGGTCTTCCGATCCGTTCACTCATACTCCTGAACCAGTCGTCAAGCCTTGAATCATCCCCAAAATGAATATTGGTTTTTATCATGTCGAGAATCTTATGGACAATATAAACGCCATTAACACCGACACTGTGGATATCTTCAAGGTAAGGGTCTCGTATAACGGGTTCAAGCGGTCCGGAACCTATAACGTTCCTTTCTATATGATAGAGCAATTTGTTGTATTCATTCTGAGTCAGAGGTATCTGTTCACTTGAAGGTATCAGTTTCTGTACCATCCCGAGTTTTCCTTTTTCCTCTGGAAGTTCGCCACCTGAACCCACGTCCACTGATTCATTTAACAGTTCTATAATAAGGTCTTTGAGTTCACTTTCTGATTCAGGAACAGGTTTTTTTGCTGATTTTTCAAGGATAGCGTTCATTACAGCATCATATTTTTTCCTCTCGCTGGATGTAAGGGTAGGTTCAATAGCATAATACCGAGCTTGACCCATTTGAGGAGTTCCATAAAGATGAATAAATACAGGATCACCTACAGGAAGAATAATGTTTACATTTTCTGCGGATATGTCCTTTGTCAGATTTACCCTGAACTCCGGTATAGTACCTGTTTTTTTCTGGAAATTTTTTATGTACTCAGCCAGATGAGGATTTCTCTGTAGAGATTTCTTAAATTCAGGATCAATTTCCGCCAATATGTAACCTCATAACCGTTTTTTAGATAATATCAAGATACAGCCGCAATTTCAACAACAAGACCAACTTTAGGTTCTATCCTTATGCCGATTATATCACCAATAGTTGCTTGTGCTCCTATAAACTTATTAACAGTCAACATTCGCCTTACCTGATTTGACATCTGCTTAACGTTAAGCGACAGGTTGATGTCTGAAGATGAACGAAGCATAGTAACAATTTCCTCATCAAGGCTGCCAGGTTCAAGCGTCATGATAATTGTTTTATCCATTCCGTTGAGCCTTTTGAAAAAAGATACAAGGTCAAAACCCTTTTCACTGTTGACACTGTTTTTAATTAAAGACGATATAGTATCGATGATTATAACATCTTTTTCAAAAAGATCTTCAGCATTCATGAGCTTTTGAATAAAATCCATACTCTGTCTTGTATTTTTCACCAGTGGGATTACCGGTATGTAGAGCATATTCCCGTTTAAAAGATGAGAGGATATCTGATAATCAAGGGAATACATCTGATTGATAAAGCCCTTGGTTGTCATCTGGGTGGATATATACGTCACACTTGTCTCGTTTTCTGCTAAACCGTAAGCAATACGCTGGGATACAATACTTTTTCCGGAACCACTGACCCCTTCTATCAACACAAGCGAGTCTTCGGGAAATCCGCTACCCAGTTTTTCATTAAAATTATCTCTTGATATTTGAAAGGAGCGAAGTTGAACCATATTATATCCTCATGTTTTAAAATCAATTGTATCAGAAATACCATTATCAGAAACTACTTTTAACCCGTGATCTCCTGAATTAAGTTCACCGCCTGTAGTTACATTTACAATTAACACACCCAGGGGTTTCCATGTTTCACCACTATCCTGCAAACTCAAGTTTAGATTTTTATCCTGTATGTACTCCCCATCCAAAATCACATTTACATATTCAAGAGCAATATCAGATTTACCTGTATTTTTAACGTAAAATGTATAATAATCAGAAGTACTGTTATAGGGAATTACTTCAGGGTCACTTATAATTGTGATGTCAGTCTTTAACTGATCAGATACCACATCACTATTTGTGGATGCAGCTCCCATGATTGACTCAACATTTACCGATAGTACACCTGCAACACCTACGGCTATAATAACCGCTGCAATGAAAAATATCATGTGTGATACAGCTGTATCACCATTTTCATCGTTTAGGATTAAATGTAATTTGGATGTTTCATCCTGCATTTATGTCACCGTTTTTTAGATTTTAAATTGGATAAGTTGCATAATCTGAAATTCCGTTTTCTGTTGTTACTTTTACCCGATGCTCACTTGCAGAACCTTTTGAGATATTATTAATTGTGAAATTCCTAATTTTATCAGGTGTCCAGGTATCAGGTGAAGATGTAGAATATGACATCAGTGTGCCGTTAATGAGAACATCAAGTTTACCAGAATCAAGAGTAACACTTCCACTGTTTGAAACTGTAACAGTTAGATTATACGTATCGCTGGAATTGTCAGTTGTTGTATTTGTAATATTTAAATCGGTTTGCAAACGTTTGACCTGCATTTCATGTTTCAGGTCAGTGGCTTCATCAATTCTCTCTTCTGAAGCACTAATTACGGTATAAGCGGATGTTCCAAGTATAATGGCGGATACGAAAAATATAGCAATCACTGCCGCAGTTTCAAACCCCATAAAACTTTAAACTCCGTTTTTTATTTTCGATAACTCACTATCAATATTATCACTTGTTTGGCTATTTTCTACTCGATGTCCGCTCATTTTTTCAATAAACATGAGTGATTTTGTATGGTCATCAGGGGTCAATTCCCAGTCATCTTTTTCTGTATAATAATCCATACCTTTTGCATAATTCAGAATATCAGAAAATACCTCTTCACTAATCCATCCGATGTTTACGTAATATCTCAATGCCTCTTGAAGATGATTACCGCCGACACGCTCGATAAGATATTCAATCCAGTTGAAAATTGCTATCATGGTAGTAGGTTCTTTTTCTATAGAACCAAGTATAACTGATGGATTCTCTGCACTTTCTTCTTCATCCTGATAAATAACGTTATACTGGTTTTCTGAAGGTTCATACGTCTTAGATAAATCTATTTTTTCCAGTATATCAACACGGTCTGATATCTCATCAGTTGATTGTTTCAGTGTGGACAAGTTTTCATTTAATTCATCGTATTTTTCAAACAATTCATTTGTCTTTGATGTTAGATCATCAATTTTTGAATGAAGTTTATTGATACCCTGGGTATCAAATTTCTGGTAAAGTGCATCAAGGTCGTTTTTAAGCATTGTCGCATAATTTCCAATTTCATTTATGCGCTCTTCATTTTTTTCAAAACGTTCAATGTACTCGCTTCCACCTTCGTTATCGCCCACAAATGGGTTTACCTGGTTGGAAACAATTTCATAAAGTGATAACAGTTCTACAACGCTCTGATCAATTTTGTCTATTGTCTTTTTTAATTCTTGGTTTTCTCTCTGCACAGTAGATATATTTGCGTCCACTTTAGACATTCTGGACTCTACTGTCTTAATTTTCTGGGCGTTATTCTCGACTTGTTCATTGTTTGCCTGACCAGTTTGTCCTGATTCAGCAGGAACTCCTCCCTCAAGGTCGGGTACATCCCCAAAACCAGATGGTCCGACAGATGCCGGTTGCTCTCCAGTTAATTCGGACAGGTCTGGAACATCCCCAAAATCCTGTGGTTCCTGTGAAAACGGTGAGCTGTCCTGGTCTCCAGAACCCTTTTCACCCCTCCTGGGAATTATATTTTTTAACTTGTCCTTGAATCCCATATATAATCAGTCACATTACAAAATATATTAACCTCGTATATATATTTTTACCATTAAGTCCATTTAATTTTATGAAAGTTCTCATAAAAATAAATTAATTCTATTATATATTTTTATCCATGTTCAACCAATGTGCATATCATCCAACCTGACTACTCTCCCACGACTGAACAGGCTGTCCGACAATTAATATTAAAGTGGATATCTTATACAAAAGGACCTACCAAGTAACATAAATTATCAGTCCTGATTGTTTCTCTTATATCAAGTGACAGCATCCGTGACTGGTTTTTGGATTATTGGATAAATGCTATTGATACATAAATTAATTTTTAATCTACATTTATTTAAATAGTAAATAAAAATAGATTGACAGTATCGAATTGTCGGACAGGGTCTTTAGTCGTTGGCTTTCACGTACCCCTGTTGCCCCACTTTCGTAAAAAAAGAAGTTAAAACGATTTTAAAAACATCAATTAAAGGTTTTTCCATCCGTATCTTTTCATAACCATTTTAATTCTTGCATTAAGTTCCCGTTCATCAAATGGTTTGGATATATAGTCGTCGATTCCAAGTTCCATACCTTTCAACTTGTCCTCAACTCTGGTTTTTGCTGACACCATTATAATTGCTATATCCCTCGTGGATTTATCTTTGTTCAGTTCCTCAACGACTTCATACCCGTCCATATCCGGCATCATTATATCAAGCAAAATAAGGTCTGGAAGTTCCTGAAGTGTCATGTCTACAGCCTGTTCACCGCTGTAGGCGACAATGAAATCATAGGGTTCATTAGATAATGAAAGTTTTATAAGTTCAGGTATGTCTGGTTCGTCATCCACAATAAGGATTTTTAATCGGTCTCTTTTAATCTTTTTCTGTATATATTCAAAATTAATTTTACCATCACTTATTGTGTAGGACACATGCAGACTTTTCAAACCGATTTCAGCATGCATTTCGCCAGAATTTGTGATGTCAATAACAACGTCAAAAAACGATTTAATTAAACCTTCGTTTTCAGAACTCAATACTTCCTTGCCAAGCAGGGTCACTATTGTTCCATTACTGTTGGTCACAGTTTTTTCGACGAATTTGATGAAATTCTCAACAACCTGCAAACTATCTTTTGTCAGTATATTCATATCATCGATAACAAGAATTGCACCCGGATAATCATTGAAAAGTTTGGAAATATGCGACCCCATTTTTGTGTAATCGGTCTGTGACTCACAGTACAATGTGTTCTTCTCGGGTTCTTTTCCGGGTTTTTTTATATCGATAAACCACATCCGGTCAGAGTATTCCTGAACATCGAATCCGTATTCAGCAAATGTATTCAAAACCTTGTTTCTGGGTTTTTTCAATGATAACCATACAACAGTTTGCTCAGGGTCGTTTTCAAGAACACTGTAAATGTAGAAATAGATTATTCTTTCACTTGAAACACCTACAGGTGCCAAAAACAATGTACTTTTCGAAATCAGTTCATCACGAAGAGTGTTTACGATTTCTTGAGTTTCATCAGATTCCATATGTTAACCCTGATTTACAATGTAGTGTATATAATTTGTTTTTGTTTTCATATTAATGTTTGGGATTTGTCCCATAATGATGATTATTTAAGCAGTTATAAAAATTTATAACTGCTCTTTGATTCTATCTACACCTGTATTGAGTGCTTCATCAATTCTTGAGGTCTCGGTTCCGCCGCCCTGTGCCATATCAGGACGACCTCCTCCGCCACCACCGACAATGGATGATATCTCTTTGACAACATCACCAACATTAATCCCATTATTAACAGCATCTTTGCTTGCTGCTGCAGCTATTTTTACACCATTGTAGTCACTAATAAGCAAAGCAATAGTGCTGTTATTTTTGACCAGTTCACCTGCCATTTTCTGAAGTTCTTTGCTGTCTGAATCTGGTACTTTTTGGGCAATTATATGGTTACCATCGTGGGTTATAGCATCCTGCATCATCTGCTGTACACGGATGTCTGCGAGTTCTTCCTTTAATTTTTCATTTTCTTTTTTGAATTGTTTCCATTCCTCAAAGAAACGTTCGATAGTGTTTGGAAGGTGTTCCGGTAACACACGTAATGCACCAGAGGAATCCTGTAACGTATCCTCAATCTCCTGCATTGACTTTACAGCTGCCTCACCTGCTGAAAATTCCAGACGTTCCACTCCATCCTGTATGCGTTCTGATTTTAATATCTTAATAGGTCCTACATAACCGGTATATGAACAATGAGTTCCACCGCATGCTTCTATATCATCGCCTACTTTAAGTATACGCAGTTTTTTGCCGGGTGGTACACCTCCCTGGTATACATTCAGACCATATCGTTTTTCCGCGTTATTTCTGTTAACCCATTCAGTAACAACACGTTTGTTTTCCATCACTGTTCCATTTGCAATTAATTCTATGCGTTTTATTTCATCTCTTTTTATACGCTTGTAATGTGAAAGGTCAAGGCGAGCACGGTCTTCAAATTTCTGAGCACCTGCCTGCCAGATATGAGTGCCAAGTACCTTTTTAGCAGCATCGTTTACGATATGTGTTGCAGTGTGATGTTTTGCATGAGAAGCACGCCGTTCACTATCGATCTTGCAGGTTACAAGGTCACCTTTTCGAAGGCTTATTTCGTTTCCAACGCTATCAATTTCATGTAATACTACATTCTTTATATTCTTGACATCCACTACTTTTGCAGTTTCATCATCCGCTATGATCACGCCTTTGTCTGCGGGTTGACCTCCGCCTTCGGGATAGAAAAGTGTCCTGTCCAGTACAATATAATTATCAAAAACATCCAGCACGACAGCTTCAAATTCCATACGGTTTGGTTCATTGTAAAACAATAATTTTGTCTGTGGAAGTTTTGAAATCCTTTCCTCAAACGGAAAACTTGGTTTTTCCTTTTCTTTTGCCATGCTGTGTCTTTCTGCAACAATTGAATAGAAATTGTCAGGAAGTTCTACTTCAACACCCATATCTGATGCGACATCTTCAGCAATCTCTGGTGGGATTCCATGACTGTCATACATTTCAATTAACTTGTCAAGAGGAATTTTTTCGTTCTGTTTTTTGTACTGCTTGGCCATTTTCTGAATCATTTTGATTCCGCGATTCAGAGTTTCCTCGAATTTATCCTCTTCATGCTGAATGATATCCTCTATCAAATCGAAACGGTCTTCAAATTCAGGATATTCCTGAAGTTTATCAATGTGCATACGGATAATGTCAGATATGGAAATATCCATTCCGAGTTCACGCATCATACGGGTGGTTCTTCTAAAAACAAGCCTTGCCAGATAACCTGCCTTGACATTGGAAGGCACAACTCCATCACCAAGCATGAACGTGAGGCATCTGGTATGGTCTGCTATCGCGTAGACCTTCTCAACAGGTTCCATTATGGATGTAAGTTTTTCTATACTTGTCCCGATGCTTTCAGCCACCTGTTTTCGAAGTTCTTTTAGATTGGCTTTTTCACTTACATCCATCAGACCAGCAAACCGTGCGTTTTGGGAGAGCAGTTCAGAATATTCAGAATCCTCCAACTCATGTTCAAGGCCTGCGTATTCCATCAATTCGTTGACAATCGAGGGGAAGATAGCATCATAGATAGTCGGTGTGCCTTTAGATGCCCATACAAGTCTTTCAAGACCGTATCCTGTATCCACAATGTAATTGTTCATTTTCTCGTAGGGTTCGCCATCAATTATAATGTCGCCATCTTTTGACTGCTTCAAATTCATAAATACAAGAGTAGCAACTTCGAGTCCTCCGACCAGAGTTTCAAGACACGGTCCAGCGTTACCTCCACCTGCCCATGGCTCTTCTTTATATGTTACAGCAAGTGGGTCTACTCCAAGAGAATTAAGGAATTCGTCACATAAAGCCACGGTTTCTTCTTTCCAATAGACTTCATTATCCGTTGTATTGAATGCATGGTGTGCCATCATTTCAAAAAGTGTCAGGTGTCTGCCGCTGCGACCTACTGCATCTAAATCAGATAAGCGGACACACGGCTGAGAAATTGTCAATGGGTTTGCTGGTGGTGGTACCTGACCGGATGTGACAAAGGGTTGAAAGTTTGCTATGGATGCGATGGTAAGATGAATATCTTCTCTCCAAACAGCAGTGACTGGGTACCTATTAACACGCGCATGGTCTCGTTTTTCAAAAAATTTGAGGAATTGTTCCCTCATTTCGTTCAATTCATACGGTTTTTCAAAAACAGGGTTACCTATAAATGTATACGGGTCGCACGGTGCATCTCCACATGTGGTTCTATCAGTGTCCCTTGTCCAGAAGAAACTCTCACATTTGGGACACTGTTTCCGGACAAATCCATTTTCATGGAAAAAATTGAGTTGATATTCATCTTCAAGCATGATAATCACTGATATAAACGATTGTTAGGATTATGTCTGGTAGTTAGCTCACTTATCACATTCCCATGTTTAAAAGCATTTCTATTGCTCACAGTTTAAAAAGAAATGGAAAATGCAATCACTTTACAACAGGTGATGCACTTTCATCAAACGGGTTCTTTCTCATGGCAAGCGAGAACAGATATGGGTAGTTGTCTTTCATGTACTCCATATAGTCAAGCCATTCTACAACAAGTTTTCCATATACCCGCTCTATATCTATTCTAAGATGGTCGAGATCGGATTCAGGAAGATTATCAAGATCTTCTGTCCTGCTGATTAATTCTTCAGTCATATGGAATACCGCTCTTAAAAGTTCGGTAAAAGTTTCATGTTCCAATAAATTCGGGTTTTCAAGTAACCGCACCAGAAAATCCCGATGTTCTATGAGCATGTTCCGCAGGTGCTTTAAATCTACTCTGTTAATGTCTACTTCATATTCATAATTTTTCAGCTGGTTTTTCACCTTCATAAAATCAGAATCAGTCCATTCTTTGGTGATTACCAGATTACTTTTTATATCATCAAGATTAGGGTCCCAGTCAGAGAAATAAGTCAACAATCGAGTACCGACCTCACTAAAAAAAGTACCTATAACCATGTTTAGTTTTTCAAGTCTTTGACGTTTTTCCATGTCATACAGTATCTGATGAATAACCATGGTAACAATTAGTACTTCAATGGGTAGGAATGCAAGTTTTGCAACCATGAAATTGAACAAATGATAAGGATCCTGGAAAATAATGTATTCCAGAGAATAAAAGGCAATTGATGTCAGCAGTAATGTTATACCTAAAATTTTGTACCATCTTGAGATTTGCATTTTTTCCACAACTCCTGTAGTATTAGATAACCTACATCTATTAAATGTTTCATACAGTGAACTACCGCTGAGCTAAAGACTCAGCGGCTTCCTGTTTCATCCTTTTCCCTTATGGGAACAAGTCCACAGGCTCTACCCCTCATCCCGAAGGTGAAATTAGATTCTGTTTATCCAGTGCGAATTTTTTAATATTAACTGATGCGTTGATGTCTCTATCATGTTCCGTTTTGCAGTCAGGACATTCCCATTCTCTGTCTTTAAGTTCTAAATCCTGATGATAATATCCACATACATGACAGATTTTGCTTGATGGGTCGAATCGTCCTATCTTGATAATATTTTTACCGTACCATTCTGCTTTATACTCTAATTTCTGAACAAAACTACTCCATGAAGAATCGGTTATATGCTGTGCCAGATTATGATTTCTCAGCAGTCCTTTTACATTCAAACATTCCAGTGCTACAGCTTGGTTCTCGCTTATCAGTTTATTACTTAACTTATGCTGGAAATCTTCTCTCTGATTAGCAATTTTCTCATGATATTTTGCTATTTGATGTTTCAGTTTCTTGTAATTGTTAGAACCTTTCTTTTTTCTGCTGAGCCTTTTCTGTAATACCTTCAATCTTTCAATTGAATTTTTCAGGTATCTTGGATTATCGATTTTTTCACCATCGGATGTTACAGCGAAATCCTTGATTCCTACATCGACTCCTACTGTATTAACTTCGTAGAATGTCTGTTTTTGTGGTAATTGTTTGTCGTCATCGACTAAAATACTGATATAATATTTTCCTGTCGGTGTTCTTGTTATAGTCGCAGTCCTTTGTTTACCTTTAAAACTTCTATGGAGCCTGGTTTTTATCCAGCCGATTTTAGGTATGTATACTTTATTATTACCAAAATCGACTTTATAATACTGAGGAACAGAAAACGATTGTACTGGGTTTTTCTTGGATTTAAACTTTGAGAAACCTGATTTTTCTCTGAAAAACTTGGTGAAAGCATTTTCCAGATTAAGAGTGGCTCCCTGTAATGATTGTGAGTTAATCTCTTTCAACCATTCATAGTCATCTTTTAATGCTCTTATCTGTTTGTTCAACTCAAATCTTGATACTGCTTTACCATCCTGTTCATAAGATTTGATTTTGTTTTCCAATGCCCAGTTGTATATGAACCTACAAGCTCCTATATGTTTTGCGATTAACTCCTGTTGTGTTTGATTTGGATACATACGATACTTGTAGGCTTTTAACATATTACAGTAATTATTATTTGTCATTATTATATGTTATGTTAAATGTGATTCAAGAGTGTATATCGCATTCATCTTCCAGCTTCGCAGGGAGTCTTCTGCGATATTTGGGATAAATCTTTACAGTTGTCACCATTGTTTTTATACAGACTGATTGTGGATATATTCACATTGTTATCTTTTATCCAGGATTTTTCAATTTTAAAGGTTATTACAGCATCCTCTATATCATTTTCTTTTAAATGACCTTTTGCATTTTTGATACTAATAGTTATAGTTTGAGAGATTAACTCGTCTGAATCTGTATCAACAATTACCTCATAATAGCATATCCTTTATCTATTCACCATTAAGGTAATCAGATTTTAAAAAAGATGGTTTAGGAATTTCCCTGTTAACTATTTTTCCATTTTAGGTATCATTTAATATGTTACCTAATTTGTAAACGGCTGATTCCAGAGGAGTTACATATGTTCCCAGCACAGAATAACAAGGTTATAAGTTAAACATCAGAAAATCTGTTCAAAATTTTCAACATAGGCACGAAGTATTTCTGCAACACTCCATGCCTGTGAAACACAACCACCGGGATTATGTGGATAATCTCCATCAAAAACCTCTGATATCGTACCAATACCTGCTTCTTTAAAATGATTTTCAAATCCAAGCAGTAGAGAACGTGCATATTCTCTGTTTTCAACTGAATCATTGTTAACTTTCAAATAGGCATCAATAAAAGGTCCCATCAACCATGGCCAAACAGTTCCGTTGTGATAGGCAAAATCCCTCTCATAGGGTCCACCTGAATATATACCCCTGTATTTTTCATCTTCCGGTGAGAGGGTTCTGAGTCCTTTTGAAGTTAACAGTTTATCTTTAACTTTATCAACAATCATTTTTTCCTTATCATGGGACAGCATTGTATAGGGGAGAGAAACTGCAAAAATTTGGTTTGGTCGTATGGACGGGTCTTTGTATATTTCTCCATCATCACCTATACTTATACAATCAAAAAGACATCCATTGTTATCGTTCCAGAAAGTATCCACAAAACTGCTTTTTACTCTATCTGCAGTTTTATCGTATTCTTCGTGAAGCAAACCCAAATTTTCAGCAAGTAATGACGCAGTTTTTAAAGCATTGTACCACAATGCATTGATTTCGCAGGTTTTTCCTCTTCTGGGTGTTACTTCTATACCATCAACTTTTGCATCCATCCATGTAAGCTGGCTATCATATTTTATCAAGCTGTCTTTATCCATCTGAATATTAAAATAGGTACCACGGATGTAATGATGGATGATTTCTCTAATTGTATTCCAAACATCTCTGATTGTTCCAAGGTCACTGGTATATTCAAAATATTTACCAGCAGCATGTATAAACCAGAGAGATGCATCTACTGTATTATAATCGGGATTGTCATTATCTGTATCTGCAAAACGGTTAGGTATCAGACCATCCTGACAATTGGCGGCAAATCCTTTAAGAATACGGGAAGCTTCATTAAAACGCCCGGTAACAAGAGTTAAACCCGGCAATGATATCATGGCATCTCTTCCCCAATCAGAGAACCAGTGATACCCTGCTACAATGGATTCAGAATTAGTTGATTTGCGGTTTACGATAAAAGAATCTGCAGTTTTTGATAGCTGGTTGGGAAAATCCTTTTCAAATATGTATCCGTGTGAATTTGCTCTTTTTATTTCATTTTCATAAATATCTTTAATATCATTCCAGCTTTGATTGGATATTTCACCATTTGTGGATGCAGCAATGAATATATTATTTTCTCCTTTGCCAAGATTTAATTCAAAAAAACCGGGATTATAATTGTCTTCCTGATATTCAAGTCCTCTGTAGCGTTCCATATCATATTCCAGATTGTAGTACCAGACATCTTCAGGAGTATATTTTATATTTGAATGTAGGTGGAAAAACTGGTTTTTACCGACAATTTTTGTGCCGTATTTAACAGGACTTTGTTCAAATTTAATATCATTTGACCTTGTTGTATAATGAAAATTTCTAAGATTTACAAGTGGGATTAATCTAAAAACTGTATTGTTATCAGAACAGTTTACCTGATAACTGATGATTGTGGTGTTTTCCCCGTATTGCATAAATATTTGTTTGATGATTTCTGTATTTTCAACCTGATAAACAAATGCAGGAAACGGTTTGAATGATACTTCATTCAAGTATTTATATCCTTCAGGATGAACCGTCATAGGATATTTATGAGTTGCAAGCCTGTATAAGCTACCATTAACATATATTTCTTCATCTACCGAGGAAAGCATGAGGGTTCTGTCAACAGGTGGATTTAAAGCCGAAACCAGAAGCCCATGATAGGTTCTGGTGTTGGCACCTATTATAGTTGATGAAGCATACCCACCGAGACCATTGGTGACTAACCATTCTTTCTGAATACCCGAACAATAATCAGAAAAATCCGCTGAATTGAATTTGTACATATTAATCCTTCATTGATTTAGATAAAAAATCCAGAAGCTGTAAATTATCGATCATAAGGGAACAGCTCCAACCAAGCGGTATAACCCATGCAGGATTACCAGTATACTTGTCAACCTGTTCTGGCAATAATCCAGCACTTGTAGTTCCCCTGATTGACCATTTAATATATTCAAGAGCCTTATCTATCAATTGCTGCTGTTCTGTTTTTTTATTTATTGAAGTTGCAAGAGTGAGAATTGATTTTGACAGCCATAAGGTAGCAACAATCCACGGGTTTCCACCTATGTAATTATCATTCTCATAACGTTTGATTCCATAATACTCATTGACATTTAATGCCAACTTCTCCTCAACTTTTGCTATCATGGAGTCAATCATTTGTTTTTCATCAGGATTTTTAGGATTTAACATGTTAAACGGTACAAATGTACCCAAAATACTAACATCAACTGTTGTATCCAGATTATTGTCAATAATCCCTTTTGCAAAATACCCCTCATCCAGCCAGAGTTTATCCAGTGTATTCCTTTTTACCTGTTCTGCTCTTTCAGACCATCGTTTTGCAAGACCTAATTCATTATATTCTTCTGCCAGATGAGCAGCACTTAAAAGCCCTGCATATATTGAAGCGTTGGTGTAGCTGAAAACACCCTTATAGGTTTCCCATAAATCAATACATGGGTCATGCAAACCTTCAGAACTTCGCTTCATCAGGTATTCCGCCCCGTGCAACACTGTCACCCATATTTGGTATAGAAAATCCGCTTTTCTAATCCCACCTATCGATTGGTAGTATAGATTTGCCAATTGAAGTGTTGACCCTGTTTCATCTATCTGTGTGGAGTCACTAAAATTACACCATGCAGGAGCTATATTACCATCTATCCAGTATCTTTGAAACCATGAACCATCTGAAAACTGTGTTTTTTTGCACCATTTAAGAAAATGTTCGCAGTATTCATAATAACCTGAATTTAAAAGGGATGTCGCAACCTCTGAAGCATCCCTATTCCAGCAAAATCCATATCCTCCACACATTTCAAAATTAGAATCAAATTCTGGAGCAGCGACAAAGGAACCATGTTTTGAATCATTCAAAAGGTTTAAGGTAAGGAGAGAACGGTTGTATGTATCCAGCAATTGTTCCCGGGTTTTATCATTAATGGACAGTCCAGACAAATTCAATTCTCTCTTACCAGAAAGCCATGTAAAGCAATTGTTTTTGGTTTTTTCATACATATCATCAATAGAATGTGGATATATCTCATGCATCCTTTTATAGATCTGGGTCCTTCTTTTGGAAGCACCGATTAACAAAGTAATTTCTGCTGGGTCATCTGCATTAACATCAAGTTCCCAACCTAAAGCACTATTGAGTTTACCGATATCTTCACGGTTTTTTTGCAGGATTCCGTCTTCCATGTCATATTTGGCATTCATCCACCAGATGGTATCCATCATCTTTCCTACCTGCCAATCATCAAAACCCGGTAACCCAACAAGACCGATATGAAAATCCCGCCAGTACTGGACAAATATTTTCTCTTCAGGGTCACAAAAAGCAGAATTTTTTTTCTCCATTTCTCCTGTGTTGAGATTTAAGTAGTAGAAGAATTTGCCGTGAAAATCTTCATCTGAATAAATCCTGTATTTGCGGATTAAAAAAGGTGCTTCAGGGTGTATAAAATCAAGGATTGATATTGCCAGACCCGATTCATGGAAAAGTTTGGTTGATACAATATCAGTATCTTTGATATAATCCTGATTTGCAGTCCATTCTCCACTATTTGTCCACATGAGGCGTTCACCGTCATGAATGCAAGCTACTGATTCCTCGACATTCTGAGCATAATCCTTTCTTGGATAGAAAAACCCGAAAATTTCCCCTTTACTGCCTATTGTAACAAGAAGATGTTTATTACCAAGAATTACATTTGGTTGTTTAATCAAGGTAAATCTCCTCTCAGTATATGTTCTGGTTTCATACCGTGCGGAGCTTTTGAAATTATATGCTCGCAGACATCATGGTTCATGGATTTACATCTTATTTCTCTTACATGGACCGGTTCATTCAAAGCTTCTGTAATAAATCCTGAGAAAAACCCACTAACGTATTCACATACAGGAATTTCGCTTTTACCATAGTATTCAGCGATAAAACAGTTCATGAAATATATCCTTCCATCAAGTGTTTCAAAATCAAAATCCATCTCAAGCCTTCCCCATCCTGCAGCAATCACCAGTTCTTTTAAAATGTTTATTAGGTTATTTTTGTCTATGTCAATGTTTTTTTTTATGTATCTGGCTGCATGAATGCCACCGTTGAGACCACTCATCATCAGCAGTCCACCGGAATCGGATACATTTTCTTTTATTATGTGTATAACATCCACAAAAGTTGTTGCACGGGTTATTACGGCTCTTTCACCAAGTAACTGGAGAGGGTAGTCAAGTGAATGTAGTTCCCCGTTCTCCATAACCTCGTATTCAACATTTAAAACAACATCAAGTTTTTTGAGTTTGTCTAAAAAAGAATTAATATCAACACTTTGTTTTACAAGTGCAAAAAGTACGTATTTTCCCCTATCACTATATTCGGTGTTATCAATATATCCATACCTTACATCCACGTTTTCAGATGCAAAAAGATTTGCAATGTCAGCCTGTGATTTTGGTGTATCGGAATGGTGAATCTTGAACCATACATAATTTCCAGTTTCCTCTTTACTGAAAAAAATACCAAGATTATGTGTCATTTAAACATTTCACTCCCCTGATAAACCATTAAGTCGTTTAAACACTTCAGCCTTGAAATCCATAACAACCGCCATATAATTTATTGCAGCGTCAAATGGTGAGGAATATACACTAAAATAAGCATGTACATCGCCGTCACCCATCCATTTGGTACACATATAATGGAAATGGTCGGATGTAAGCATATGTTTCCATATTTGTATCAGTTCATCATCTTCTGTCTTTTTAACATATGGTCCCAGATGTTTAATTTCTTCAAGACATCTTCTCTGCATATCATTTCCAACCCATGCACTGGTATCGCGTTCCATATCAGCCCATGATATTGTTGAAAAATCCCCTACATCGATATTTCCCACTGGTGAATACATATCCACTACTTCAGAAGGAGTATTGAATGCAAGACCCTGATCTAATACTTCACCGGGTAAAGCACGTATAAAATCGAAAATACCGGTTTCTTCCCATTGATGTTCACCAAACGTTTCATAATCCATGAAAATGTTAAGAATATCCCCTTCCACATCAGATGCCCATGAAGCCCATTTATCAGCAGTAAGAGGGTATTCACCCCACCATCTTGCTGAAAAACGGTATCCAATGTCATCACTTAATGGGTAGTTCCTCAATAATAAAGGCAGACCGCTACCTTCTGCCCGGTATACATAATCAGGAGAGCGCCATCCAAGAAGGTTATCCACGCCTTCAGCAAGTATTGCATTGTATCCTAAATCAGAAACGGTCTTTGCTATATTATTGTTGTAAATCAACTCGGTATTCCTGAATACTTTTGGTTTGACACCAAGAAGATCCTTTATTACATTGTGATGTTCTTTAATTTCCTCTATAAATTCTGACCTGTCCTCAAATAATCCTGCTAATGAGTGGTAATTTGTCTCGTCCAGGAATTCTACACAACCCGAATCTGCCATCTGTTTGAAAGTGTCCAGTACATCATCACCCCAGTGTTCGCACTGGTTCAGAAGAGTTCCTGTTACAGAAACACTGAATTTAAAATCTCCATTATATTCATCGATTAATTCCAGCAGTAGATTATTTGTCGGACGATAACATTTGTCTGCAACTTTTTCAAATATCTCTTTATTTGCAGTGTAATCAAAATACCTGTAAAAACCGCTTGTATCATCAGGCCAGAACCACCTGAGTCTGTATGGTTGATGAATCTGGAAATAAGGACAGACAGAAGTCATTGTCCGGCCTCCATTTTTTTGATTTGTCCTGCTTCCTCAATAACAGCACGCCTGAAATCCGAGATGATTGAAAAGTTGTTTACCCCACGTTCATAAGCCAGTGGAAGGTTGTTATAATTCATATCCAGAAATATGTCACTCTGTTGAAGATATCCATATATCTGTTTCAAAAAATTGTAATCAGGTGATTCTTTAATTTTCTGGAGGTCTTTATTGATTCCCATTAATTCACACAAATAAAGGTTTTGCATATGGTTTCCTGTAAGACTGTCCATACCAAACCTTGCAGTTGATTCAATATTAAGGTTATCAAGTTTTACTTTTTGGTGTTTCTTTACTGCTTCAGAAGGAGTTTCCATCTTGATATCGTACTTTTTGAGGCTTTCTGGTAGTTCTTTTAAAAACTGAAATATATTACTTCCATTTTCATGATGTCTGGCAAGGGTGTCATAATTGAAATAGATTACAACTACATCCCCTTCCATGTTATTTATCCAGGAAGCGAACTTGTCTGGAATCAACGGATAACCTGTCCATGACCTGTCAGAAAATCGGGTCTCTATATCCTCGCTTAAATTAATATGCCTGAGAAGGATGGGTAATTGGTTGTTGTAGACGTATACAGGGTCTGTTCCATCTAAAAGATTGGATGAACCTTCTGAAATTATGCATTCAAAACCCTGATCTTGCAAAATGCTTCCTGTATGAGTTGTTAAAATCAATTCTGAATCGATAAACGTTTGTGGATTTTGTTCAAACAGATTATTTATTTCGTTTCTATGCTTTTTAATCTGGTCGCGGAATTCAAAGGAATCATTATATAAACTGCTAAGTGAATGATAATATGAAGATGAGGTGAATTCAACTTTTTCGGTGTTTGATAATTCTTTGAAAGATTTGATTACATCAAAATTCCATTTTTTGCATATGTCTATAAACGTTCCGGAGATATTAAAAGAATACTTTCCACCATTTTCTATTGATTCTTTTATAACTTCATTTGTACGTATGACATCATAACCTATTTTATCAAAGCTAGAATAGACCTGCGGCAGGTCGAAGTATTTGTCGATACTCGGTTTAGTGTATTCATAAGCCGGCCAGTACCATTTCAAATTTAATGGTAGGTGTACCTCCCCGCAAAAACAAACAGATTTCATATATCCTAATTCTTTTTATGGAATATTTGAGTGTATTGGTATCACAAGAAAAAAGAATGCAGAAAGAAAAGGTGGGGCTGGTGAGATTCGAACTCACGATCGACGGGTCTCTCCGAACCACTGCTCTTGACAGTTCTTTAAAGGTTCTTGCCGAGCACATATCAGTGCTCCAACGGTTCCTCATAGACCCGCCCCGTCGAGCAGGTCTCAGCAGACCCGTTGTTCATCATTTATCCGCTGGAGCCCGTCGCCATTCCTGGCTAGGCCACAGCCCCTGACCTATCTTTATATTAGATACATATTCCTAAACATATATCCACCAGTCTACATTACACGATTGGATTTATAATTTTTGCTATTAATTATAATTGTCAAATCTTGGAATTCCCTTCTTTGATACTTCTTATAAAGACTGTGCCATCCGATGTATCCAGTGTAGTGGTTCTGCCGTAATTTCCTCCTGTTTCTTCAGCTACAAGCGGTATGTCAAGATTTGATAATACTTCCTTTGCTTTTTTTACATTGTTCCTCCCCACATTGATGGTCCCGTTGTTACCCATAGAAAACATATCAGCTCCACCCACAAGTTTTGCTTCAAGCCTCCTTTTTGCAACGCCATATTTTACCAGTTCATCAACAAGATACGGAATACTTGTATCCACAAATTTTGCTTTGTTGTTTGCACTCCTTGCATTCTCAGAAGAAGGCAACATTGCATGAATAAGACCACCCACTTTTTTGGAAGGATCGTAAAGTGTTATACCTACACACGAACCAAGACTCATCGTTTTCAGGTTATCAGGGCTTTTTGCAACAGCACAGTCTGCCATTTTTACTAGTTTCATTAAAATCAGCTCGTTTTACTTTTTCAAATCAAACCATCTTGTTTATCCTCTCAAGGAAATCATCCAGCAGTGACTTGTCAAACATTGTCAGAAAACTGCCCCTTACCTTGTGTTCATCTTTGATTGTAAACTCGGTATCAAATACGATTGCATAATCCACCTCTATACTCATCTCAATAAGGAGGTTGTCCATTATTGCAGCAACCATATCGTAGTTGGTATACGGAATTGTAATCGAAGTATTGATTCCAAAAAAATCACTGATAGCACTGGAATATGAACCTGCAAGAATCTGACCCACTTCCCCCATCATAGACAGGGTCATCTCACTCTGCAAATCAGCGTCATCCGAATCCATAACAATTTGTGAGATTTTTTCAGCGCTTTCTTCAGGAAATATTATAGCAATATATCCCATGAAATTACCTCGAAGCCCTACAATGGTTCCAACCACTGGTTCTTCAGGGCTTCCGACAATTTCGGGTACATCTTCTATTTTTTCTATTTTTAAATCAGGAACATGTATGTTCACCTGTCGGTTGATGAGTTTTGATAATGATGTTATGGAGTTGCCCATTCCTATATTGGCAACCTCTTTAAGCGCATCACGCTGGAATTCATTCAGATTGAGTATTTCTTCATTTTCCATTTTATCTACCATTTATATTTGTTTAGCAGACCCGTCTATACTGATGCTACATATATGATACCTTGCGGGTTTTAGATGGCTGTTAAATCAAGCTGTAAAATTTTAATAATTTAAATCAGAGTTAATATATTTATATACTGTTCATACAGGTATAAAATTATTAATTTAAATATTTCTGCTTTTGATAAATAAAACAAAAATTTTATATTAGTTTTTAGGCTCATTTTGCGGTGTTTTATCAACACCAAAAACCTTTAAAATCGAAATGTTATTGTAAAAAGCGGTGAACCCATGGAACAGGAAGAACTTATAAAACGGAACCTGCAGGAGATAGTAACAGAAGAAGAACTTGATGAATTAGTCGCCACAAAGAACAGACCGACAGCGTATGTAGGGTATGAACCAAGCGGAAAAATTCACATGGGGCACGTCCTGACAGTAAACAAATTAATCGATTTACAAAGGTCTGGATTTGATATTATAGTTCTCCTTGCTGACATCCATGCTTATCTCAATCAAAAAGGAAGCCTTGAAGAAGTTCGCGAACTGGCAGAACAGAACAAACGATGTTTCCTTGCACTGGGACTTGACCCTGATAAAACCAAATTTGTTTTTGGTTCAGATTTCCAACTGAATCATGATTACATGTTAAATGTCTTAAAACTTACACAGGAGACTTCATTAAACCGTGCAAAACGAAGCATGGATGAGGTGGGGCGCAAAATGGATGACCCGAAAGTGTCCCAGATGGTATATCCTATCATGCAGGCGGTTGATATAGCCATGCTTGAAGTTGATGTAGCAGTCAGCGGTATCGACCAGAGGAAAATCCATATGCTTGCACGGGAAGAACTTCCAGATGTAGGTTACAGGTCGCCAACATGCATACATACACCGATTATGCTCGGTCTGGATGGTGTTAAAATGTCATCATCAAAAGAAAACTACATATCAGTGGATGATACAGAAGATGACATTAAAAGAAAAATGAAAAAAGCATACTGTCCGGCAGAAACAGTTGAAGATAATCCTGTACTTGAAATTTTCAAATACCATGTGTTCCCGAGATATGATGAAATAACCCTGAAAAGACCTGAAAAATTCGGAGGAAATCTGGAAATATCAGGTTATCAGGAACTGGAAGAACAGTTTGCATCGGGTGAAATTCATCCAATGGATTTGAAAAATGCCGCAACTGAATATATGAATGACCTTCTCAAACCGGTAAGAAAAATCCTCACAGAAGCCTGACAGATAAAATTAAATCTTTGCACTTACATATTACTATATACCAATTACCTGTAAGAGTGGGGGTTAGATGGCTAAATATACTTATCAGGATTCTACAGAACTACCGGTACAGAGAGACTTCATTCAGGATTTACAAACTTTTTTAGACGTAACACAGAAAGTTATACCTCTTGAAAAATCAGCTATCGAAACATATAACGATACAGAAACCAGAATAAAATCACTTAACAAAAGAATTAACGAACTCGAGCGTTTTGAAAAAAATATCAAGGGTTACGTTGAAAAACTTGCAGACGATACAGATTCAGAAGAAATCATCGAATTTAAGGATGCAGTGGTTGATACTTGTTCATCATATACCAATAAATGGACCCAATATCTTGAAGAGGAAATCAAATCACAGAAGAAACAATGTGAAAATGAAATAGAAAATATTGAATCACAGGTTTATCCAGCACTTGACCCACTATTTAAAGGTGGAATATATGGTGCACGGGAAAAATACACTGGTGTTGTGGATGATGAACTTAGGGGAAAATTGACCGCAGAACTTGATGGACTACAATATGAATCCGAACTTACTTACGAATATGAATTACTCAGCGTGAGAAGTATATACGGGCAGTTGTATATACCATTCTGGTCTACATCAGGGCTAATACACAAAGAAAACAAAGTTAAAAATACTGATGTTTCTGATTATCTTTTAGATTCTTTCAGTTATAATGATGGATATCTGGATGCGGTTTTTAAAAATAAAAAAGAAGGAAATAGTTTCAGGATTATGTATGATAACAACCTCTACCATATTTATTGTGGAGATTATAACATAACTGAAGATAGTACCCTTTCAAATTCACTTGATATGGAAAATATTGAAAATTTTGTTAGCGTGCTTGTTGATTTTATTCTCAAAAACATAAGGTCACAAAAATTGACAAGTTTGCTGTATGTTGATAAAGATGCAGTCAAAAATAACAAAATATTTGATTGCCTGAAAAATATTGCTCAGCAATACGGGTATATTGTAACTGAATGCCTTGAAAGAGGCTATGTTAAAAATGAGATAACAATAAAAATTCACAAATCAGATGGTAACAGAACGGAAAAATACGCTAATATAAATGAAATTTTCAACCAGCTTTCATCACTTGGAAGCGAGGGGATTGAACTTGCAGAAATACTTGGCATCCATAATCAAGATTCTGGTTCTTCATCCGTTTGATATTTTATTTTTATTTTCGTTCTGTAAAATGCAAGCAAGAAACCATAGACAAGTGGACCTACAATAAACCCTGTAAAACCAATAACAAATATCGGTGCTGTGAAAGAAAGTAATGTTATAACAGGATGTATTGATGCTTTATTTTTAGCAAGCCTTGGTCTTATGAAACTATCAGGGAATATACTAAGAATAAATATTCCAAACAGCAAAATGATTATTGCTGTAGCGTAATCCTGTATAATAAGATAGTAGATAAAAAATGGTATATAGATAACTGGTGCACCGACAAGAGGAAGCAGTGTTAACAGGAATACAGCCATCCCAAGAATAACCGGATAGGGAATACCAAGAAGGAAAAAACCTACAGATGCGATAACTCCTGTTAAAAAACTGGTTACAAAAAAGATGTTGAATAGGTTGTAATAGATAACATTAAGTTCATTAATGAATAAACTTACAACATGCTTGTTTTTTTCAGGAATTACATCCATGATTTGGGCTCTAATTCTGCGTGCATCTATTAAGAAATAGTATGTAAACAACAAAGTCAATACAAAACTTATAAGATATAACGGTGTATTGGTTATAAAAGATGTCAAAAATGTTTTTACATATGGGGACACCCAGTTTATAACCGTAACCACCGGTTGACTCAGACCATTTGATATATAGCTCTCTGCTATAAATGAAAGATAATCTGTAGAACTTATAAAATCCAATAATTCTTTTTCCAGTGCTATTATTGGTTCTCTGATTTGGTCTGGTGACGTTATCAGTTTTGATATTTCCCTTACGGCGGAACTTAAAAGAAGGTAAATACATAACCCAAGAATGAATAAAGCTGAAAGTACTGATATAGATGAGGCTATTCTTTCGCTTTTGGTAACCTTTTCAAGATATGAATATACAGGATAAAGTACATAAGTTAAAAAGATGCTAAATACAACTACTGGAACAAATTCTTTAGTCAGATATATGGCTATAATACTTACCAAAAGTAGTAATGAAATTATGAAAAGGTTATATTTTTTATCAGAATCCATGTTTATTGGTCTTTGATCTTTTTGGAATAATCATTGTTTTTATTTTAACTTATAATGAATGGATATGTATAGTTAAATATATTTTTGATTTTTTACAAAAGTGTAATTCTGTTAATAAACATATTATATGCTAATATATCAAGGAACTATCAGTTCATTTTATTGTATTTTAGGTTATTATATAAGAAATATTTATCGAACTTATTGGTTATTTCCTATTTATATCGAAATATCATTGTATCTATATATTTATAAAAAACATACTGAAAGTTATAAATTAATCTTCATTGTTTAACGTACACATGTGGGGTATACCAAATACTCTATCAACTGGTAGCATAAATCCCATGCCATTTCCTGGTTTTTCAAGGTCGACTGCATCAATTATCCTTTTGGATACTCTTTCTGATATCGATGATGGTACTATGGTTAATACAATCTCTTTTTCAGGTTCTACTATAAAACCCATAAAGGTCTGATCTTCATGGATACCAGTTCCACGTCCAAATATTACAGTGCCCCCCTGGGCACCTGCTTTTTTAGATGCCTGGACAACTGTATCTCCCCAGCCCTTTTTTACAATTGTAACTATTAAAATATTGTTCTCATCATCATCCATTTGTATCAACTCCTATGTATCGAATATAAACTCCAAGTATCATTACAAATATTATGGGTGCAAGTGCTATCATGGCAACCAGACCGAACCCATCAATTACAGGATTCCTCCCATCAATCGAAGATGCAACACCTATTGCCATAGACATTAGGAAGGTAACTGCCATGGGTCCTGTGGCTACTCCTCCTGCATCAAAGGCTATTGCTATAAAATCTTTATCTGAAAGCCAAAGAAGCAGTATTGCAAGAATGTATCCAGGAATTATTATATATTGGAACGGGATTCCATAGACAAGTTTTGCCATGGCAATAGCTACAAAGACACCAACTCCTATGGACAGGGTATAAATCATTAGATTAGATTTAATAAAACCACTGGATGATTCTTCTATTTGATAACACAATACCCTGACAGCTGGTTCTGCAAATGTTGCCAGAAAGCCCATTATAAATCCAAACGGCATCAGTATCCATTTATGTTCAAAATTTCCAAGAATTTCACCAATTTCTTGCCCAACTGGCAAAAATCCGTTGTATACACCATAAAGGAATAATATCATACCAATAGCAGTAAGTATTATCCCTCTGATTAATTTAACTAATTCCAGTCTTGGAAATTTGAGATATAGAATCTGGAAAATTGCAAAAAATATCAATAATGGTAACAATGCTTCTAATACTTCTATTAAGACTGTTAGTAATCCATGTTCTCCATAAAGCATTAGATAAACACACCCATTAACATGACAGTAATTATTGGACCTATCGATGCAAGACCAATCAGTCCAAACCCATCTGAAAGTTGGGATTTACCACCAAGCATCGAAGCAATCCCTATACCAAGTGCAAGTATCACAGGTACTGCTAATGGTCCAGTGGTCACTCCTCCAGCATCAAAGGAAATTGCAAGAAATTCAGGTGGTGTGAAGAAAGACAGTATAATCACAAAAAGGTAGCCGACAGTGAACAGGTATTTAATAGGTATTCCATAAGCAATTCTGAGCATGGATATTGCTACAAATACACCAAGCCCTAATGCAATAGAAATAATCAGTGCGATTCGGGACACTCCTTCAGATACCATAGCAAACATGCTGCTTAAAACCCGTACATCTGGTTCGGCAATTGTAACCAGAAATGCCAGTAAAAAGGTAATAACTATAATAAACAACAGTGAGCCATGTTTTGGCAGTTCAGAACCAATGGATTCACCCATGGGCAGCATACCAAGTTTAACACCCATCAGGAAAAGCCCCATTCCCAATATGACCATAACAGCACCGGATAAAAACGGCAATATCAATTCCAGGTCAGGTCCTACAAAAAAAAGTATAAATAAAAGCACGGTCACGATAATTGGTAATGTGGCTTGCATTACTTCCAGCATATTTTCTTTAAAAACCTGGTTCATTAACTGCCCCCTAAAATACTACATCGTATTACATGGATAAGTATTTTAAGATTCGTATTTTTGCAAACGCAACAAAAATCATCATTTTTTTAAATTAAAAAAGAAATAAATCAATATTAAAAGGTGAGCTGGTAATGGATATTCCATTGTTTAATGACTTTATAATTATTATCGGTCTTTCTATAGCTGCTTTATATATCTGTAACCGTCTGGGAATATCCGTAATCGTAGGTTTTCTACTCACAGGCTTAATAGTAGGTCCACATGGATTGAAACTGATTGAAAATATCCATCAGGTCGATTCATTATCTGAAATTGGAATTATATTACTACTTTTTACAATAGGAGTAGAACTATCACTTCAAGAATTGTGGAGTGTCAGAAAGGGTGTCGCTATTGGTGGGTCACTGCAAGTACTGTCAACAATTCTTGTTACCACTGGCATTGTTTATTATTTGGGTATAAGTATTACTGAAGCACTTTTTGTAGGTTTTCTTATATCTTTGAGCAGTACAGCAATAGTCCTCAAAATTTTGCAGGGAAAAAATGAAATCAATACACCCCATGGAAAAATGTCTCTTGCTATTTTAATTTTCCAGGACGTGATAATTGTTCCAATGATGCTGGTAACTCCACTGCTTGCTGGTGGGGAATTGAATTTAGGCAGTAGCTCATTGCTAATCATAGCAAAAGGATTGGGGATAATACTGCTCATAATTGTAAGTGCCAAATGGATAGTACCTGGGATTTTGTATCAAGTAGCAAGAACTCGAAACCGTGAATTGTTTTTGTTGAGCGTCATCTTTATTTGTTTCTCCATTGCATGGCTTACTGCAAGTGTTGGACTTTCGCTTTCTTTGGGTGCATTCCTTGCTGGTCTTATCATATCAGAATCGGAATACAGTCACCAGGCACTTAGTAAAATACTTCCATTCAGAGATATCTTTCTGGGTCTATTCTTTGTATCAGTCGGTATGCTTTTGGATTATACGTTTATACTTCAATATCCGATTATTTTTCTGCTTATTGTAGTTGGTGTAATAGTATTCAAGTCATTGATTGCGGGTACTGTAACATTTATAATGGGATATCCAATACGAACCTCTATCCTTGTTGGTTTGGCACTGTGTCAGGTAGGGGAATTCTCACTGATACTGTCTAAAGTAGGCCTTGACGCCAATGTTATAAGTGATAGTGTATATCAGATTTTCCTATCAGTATCTGTAGTTACCATGGCTGCAACCTCATTTATCGTGGATTTTTCACCAAAAGTAGTAGATTCGGTTTCAAAATTACCGCTTCCACATAAATTAAAATACGGTTATCAGCATGTAAGTAATGAATCAGAATCTGAAAACCATATGCTGGAAAATCTGAACGACCATCTTATAATATTAGGCTATGGTTTTAATGGAAGAACAATAGCAAAAGCTGCTAAAGTCGCAGGTATTCCCTATATAGTCATTGAAACTAATCCTGATACAGTAAAATCCGAGAGGTCTAAAGGTGAACCTATTATCTACGGGGATGCAACCCATGAATTGGTTCTTGAAAAGGCGAATATAAAAAGTGCAAGGATTATGGTACTGGCAATATCAGATTTCTTTGCAACCAGACAAGTTATAGATATAGCCAAAAGTCTAAACCCAAAACTGTATATCATCACAAGAACTCCTTATATGAAGGATATTGATTTATTGTACGAATCAGGTGCTGATGAGGTTATATCCCAGGAATTTGAAACTTCAATTGAAATATTTGTTCGCCTTCTGAAAAAATACCTTGTACCACAGGATAGTATTGACAGATTTATAGCTGAAGTACGTTCTGAAGGTTATGACATGGTCAGGAATCTTCCAAAATATACACATGGTCACTCGGATTTGAAGATGAATCTTCCTGATATTGATATAAGCACGTTCAAACTCAATAAAAGGTCACCATCAGCAAATAAATGTCTTTCAGAACTTGGATTAAGGCAAAAATATGGTGTTACTGTACTGGCAATAGAAAGAGATTCTGAAACTATTACCAACCCACACGGTGATACCAAATTATTTCCTGGAGATATTGTTATTGTACTCGGAAAACCAGATCATCTTGCCGAAGCCCAAGCTTTTTTTGTTGAAAAAGACAAAGTTAACAAGTTTTTCTGGGAATACCAGCATTAATGTTACTGGTTAACCCTGTCGAATTCCATTTGCACTTCTGCAGGCGGCTCTTCTCCCAGTTTCATAATTACATAGATTACAATGCATGAGATTACAAATCCCGGCACAATTTCATAAAGGTCGAATATACCACCTGTTAATTGTTTCCAGGCTATTACCATCAAACCACCTGACATCATACCACCAAGAGCCGCATTCTTTGTCATCTTCTTTGAAAACAGAGAGAATATAATAGGGGGGCCAAATGCTGCACCAAATCCAGCCCATGCATAGGATACAAGGTCAAGAACCGAGCTTTCAGGGTCTAGAGCAAATAGATATGCTATGATAGAAATGGTTATTACAGTAAATCTCCCCATCCACACAAGTTCTTTATCACTGGCATCTGTTTTGAATACGAACCTGTAAATATCCTCTGTAAATGCAGATGCTGATACAAGAAGCTGGGAATCAGCAGTGCTCATAATAGCTGCAAGTATAGCAGCAAGAAGAACGCCTGCAATAACAGGATGGAAAAGGTTGTTTACCATAACCATAAACACTGTTTCACTTGCAGACCCTTCAAGAAATTGTGGAAGATAAGCCCTCCCAACCAAACCTACAAAGACTGCAAACGCAAGTGAGATTGTAACCCAGACCATGGCTATAATTCTTGACCGTTTTATATGTTCAGGATTATCAATCGCCATGAAACGTACCAGTATATGAGGCTGTCCAAAATATCCCAATCCCCAGGCGGACATTGATATTATACTTATTAAAGGTAGTACACTTCCATCGAGTTCTCTTAATGGATTTACCAAATGAGGGTCTATATTATTTAGGATATCAATTGTGGAACCAATTCCACCCATATCAATTGCCCCCAGTATAGGAACTGCTGTTATTGCAAGAACCATGAGCATGCCCTGGAAAAAATCAGTCCAACAAACCGCCATGAATCCACCAAGGAACGTGTATGAGATTACAACAACGACACCTATAGTAAGCGCTGTAAAATAGTCAAGTTCAAAAACCGTGCTGAAAAGTTTTCCACCGGCTACAAGTCCGGAGGATGTATAAAATAGGAAGAATATGAGGATAAATATGGCAGATATACTTCTCAACATTTTTGTGTTATCTTTAAACCGGTTTTCAAAAAATACAGGTATTGTAAGAGAATTACCTGCCATTTTTGTGTATTTTCGCAACCTTTTGGCTATAAATTTCCAGTTGAAATATGTACCTATTCCAAGTCCCAGAGCTATCCAACCTGCTTCCAATCCTGATAAGTAAGCAGCTCCGGGAAGTCCCAGCAACAACCATCCACTCATATCGGAAGCCTGGGAACTCAGAGCTGTTACCCAGCTGTTTAAACGTCTGCCACCAAGGATATAATCGGAAAGGTCTTCGGTTTTCCTGTAGTATATGAAACCGATAGCCAGCATAAAGAGAAGATACAAAGCAAAAATAATTATAATACTCTGATTATCAGAAACATCCACCATCTTTCAACTTCCTCAAAACGGTTTTTTAATCGAGCCCTGAATATAATTATTCAAATATTAATTTTATGATTTAAAAACTTCAGCACTTGCTCTGTAGAATCCGTCTTTTTCATATACATTCACAGGTAAATCGAAAAGTTTTGAAAGATTATTACTGTTGAGTACATCTTCTTTTCTACCATCCTTGAATATTCTACCATCCTTTAGCAAAACAACCCTGTCAATTTCAGGTATTATATCTTCAAGATTATGGGTTACAAGAAGTATATTTTTACTTTTTCCTGCAATCTTTCTTAGTGTTTCTCTAAAATGATGGTGGCTTCGAAGGTCAAGGTTGTTTGTGGGCTCGTCCAGAACAAGTGCTTCAGGGTCATGTACAAGTGCTCTTGCAATCAGAATTCTTTTTGCCTCGCCTGCAGACATTTTTGTTATATCTTTGTCTGATAGATATGATATTTCCAGGAATCCAAGTATATCTTTTGCTTTTTCTTCCATTTTTCGTGTTACTTTATAAAGATGAAGAAAACCACGATGTCTTTAGCATCGGGGTAAAGCAAATGGTCAAAAAAATATAAGTATTTTGCTAAATAATTATATGATGAATGTATCTAACCCAGAAGAACCATCTCCGTGCTGATAAGCAGACGTATGAAACTTTGAAGAGGTTGACCAAACTGTCCAAGAACCTGTACAATTTCACGTTGTACACGATTAGGCAGTACTTTTTCAATCATGGCAAATATCTCGATAAAGATACTGCTTACCATACGGTCAAAGAAAACGAGAATTATAGATTAATGCCATCTCAGGTTGCCCAGAATACCATAGAAACTGTAGATGGTGGTATGAAATCGTTCTTCAAACTTCTGGATAAGAAAAGAAAAGGAGAATATGAGAAACCAGTTTCCCTTCCAATGTATCTGGATAAAGACGGCAACTTCATATGTACTTTCAAGAAAGATCAACTGAAGGTTATCGACGACAAAATCAGATTATCGTTAGGTTTAGATTATTACAGAACCTATGGGATTAAATACCTATACTTCAAGATACCTGACAACATAATAGGTCAATACATCAATCAGGTCAGGATTGTACCAAAATACAAAGGTCGATGGTTCGAGATAGAATTTGTCTATCATGAAGATGGAGAGATTGCTGAACTGGATTACAATAGCCATCTATCGATAGACCTTGGAGTGGACAACTTTGCAACCTGCGTGACGACCGGCGGGACTGCCTTCATATTAGACGGCAGGGTTATCAAATCTTACAACCGCTGGTGGAACAAGGAGAAGAGTAGGTTACAGTCAGTCTACGATAAACAGGATGTAGATAATGGAATCAAGGATGTAGATAATGGAATCAAAATGGATAGATTCTCTAATAAAAGGTTCTGGAAGATAAATGATTACATGAACCAGTGTGTCAATCACGTCGTTAAACACTGTCTGGAAAATCGAATCGGCAACATCGTGATTGGAGAGATGAAAGAAATCAAACAGGAGCAGAACATCGGTAAAGAAAACACCCAGAACTTCCAGACTATACCATTTGCCAGGTTCAGACATAAATTAGCTTCAAAATGCGAATACCACGGTATAAAGTATAATGAGGTGAATGAAGCTTATACCAGTAAAGTCGATGCACTGGCGTTGGAACCTATTAGAAAACATAAGAATTATCTTGGTAAAAGATCTAAGAGAGGAATCTTCCAGTCATCTACAGGTAGACTGATCAATGCCGATATCAATGGAGCATTGAACATCTTGAGAAAGGTAATCGGTGATTCCCTTGAAAGGATAACCGATAGTGGGGATGTGAACTCCCCTGAGAGAATAAGACTTTCCTGGTAAACTTCTCTCGAAGCCGCTGAGTCTTTAGCTCAGCGGTAGTTCACGATTGTTGTAAATACCTATACTTCCAAAAAACCCAGAAAGAACAACATCCATCCCACTGACGTTTCTTTGATAATGTTGCTGCAGGTTGTCTGAAACGATTCCCAGCAAATAACGCAGGTCAAAGATGTTCCATCTTTCTTTTCCCATTATATTAAAAATGGTTTCATCCTTATCCAAAAGTGGTTTGTATTCTCCAGTGATGGTTTTTATAAGTGTAGATTTTCCTGAAGCGTTAGATCCGATGATAGCAACATTTTCATCTTTTTCAATAGTTAATGATAAGGAATCCAGAATATTTGTACTGGTTTTGGTCACTGTTACGTTTTTCATTTCAAGGATTGGTTCATTTTCATTTCCATTGGATTTGACCTGCTGCATATTTACCACCCTGCTTAATTACATATAGTATTAAAATGTTTATGTAACAAAAAAATTTTATACTATAATTAAATGATTTATTTTCTAAGGAGTGGGAAATTAATCCTTGTTGAGTTAATCTGAGCTTAGATGTTGATTGCAATTAACCAGTGTGGTCTAAATTATGGATTTCAAAAAAATTCGGGTATGGGGTATTTTAGCAATAATTGTGTTTGCAGCTTATTTGATTTTACCAGTAGCAAGCGCAGTTGATGGAAACAATAACGTACCAGTATATCTAATTGCCCTTGTAACTATTCTCATAGTATCTGTTTTTGGAGGTCTGATGTATGCAGGCTATAAAGCTGATGCTGATTTGAATAAAGGAGAAATGAGAAGGGCGATTGCAGGAACATTTTCGGTAGGATTTATAATATTGATGGTGTTGTCACTTCATTACAGTTTCGATGAAAATAAAGAGATTGTCACAACATTTATTCAGCTCGTAGGAGTTGTTATTGGTTTTTATTTTGGTACCAGAACTGCATTATCTGTACCAAAAAACATGACCGGGACGACTGAATCTGGAATGTCTTTAGATATCGAAAATGTAAAGTTTGAAACCGATGAATTGGGTAACCCTACTAAAAAAATAACCTTTTCAATTAGAAATCGTGGAGACACAGACCTTCAATTGGATAAAATCTATTTTAATGGAGAAGATTTTGATAGGGGTATCCAAATTAAATCACAGAGTTCAGTGAAAGAAACAATAGAAATAGAAAAAGAATGGATACCTAACAAAGAGTATAACTTCAAAGTTGCTACAACTACAGGAATTGTTGCTGAGAAAATATATTCATCACCTACTGTAGATTGATATTGTCCTTTTCAATCAGTATTTCTCTTTGATTTAGGAAACTAACTTATTATTACAGAAAAAATTAATTATAATTGATTGTATTATTAAAAGATATAATTTGTCAAATAATAACCTGAACAAAATTTAGTGGGTAGAAAACTTTGGATTCTCATCATAACAAAATAATTTACTTGATTTATACAATTGTTATTGCTATTGCTTTATTTGTGATTTATACTCTATATCAGAACCCAGAAAGCCCTATTAAACTGATATATCGTACAGCTGGAATTTTTAGTTATTTATTTATTTTTTCAGCAATTATATCTTCTGAATATATGTCCAAAATAAAAAAATTATTTGGGCTACCCTTTTTAAAATTCCACCATAACCTTATTAAACTCGCATTAATCCTGATGGTTCTTCATCCGTTATCTTTTGCACTTGATATCCAGAGTTTGCAGGTATTTTTACCTGTTTTTTACCCACCAGTAACGTTTCTTGAACTCGCAGGAAGACCCGCTTTTTATCTTTTCATTATTGCGATAATTACTGCTGTTTATCGAAAAAAGATACCCAAAGACTGGAAAAAAATACACCTTTTTAATTATCTGGCATTTTTCTTGGTATCGATACATGCACTACTGATAGGTACTGATTTTTCATCCACTGGTATGCAGATATTATCAGTTGCGATGATGATAATTGTTGCAGGAGTTTTTATTGATAAGCATTTAAAAAAGTAAAGTAAAAATAATGTATTAAAAACATGCGGCTGCCGGGATTCGAACCCGGGTTAGAGGCTTGGGAAGCCTCTGTCATGACCACTAGACCACAGCCGCTCATTCTGAAATTGTAATTCACAAATTATTGGACAGGATTGATATTTAAACTAGGGTTAGCGATATAAATTTTAAATTGCATGATTACAAACATTTTTACTAATACAAAAATGTAACTAATTATATTCCTTCGATGAACTGCTCGGCTTCTAAATATTATCTGTTTATTTAATTATTATTTTTTAATTTCTTTTTATAAAAAAATAATTTTTAAATTTGTTTGAGAATGGAAGATTTAACTGATTCACACAAAAGCAATTTGTTGAGAAAGGATATGGATATTACTCAAGGTTTAACTGGGATGTGTCAGACGATTATCAATATTTCTGGCCAACCAGAAAAGAAAACTGAGCATTTTCCAGAAATGGTTCAAACAGTCCATTTACCTCTTTTGTATTCCCCCAATTCGATTTCTAAGGTTATACGACCTATGAAACATCCCAACAAATCCGCAATATTTTCGACAGCAATTCTTACTTCCTGAGGTATATCATCATATGTATGAGATGATACACTTAGAGCTGCGACGATATCCCCTTTGAATTTGATCGGAATAATACCTAATGCTTTATATTCATGTTTGGTATTATAATCTGAATTATAAAATATCTCGGAGTAATCTTTGTATACCGGATTACCAGTATTCAATAGATTGGTGATAAACGAATTAGCGTTTATATGAGAAATATCATAAACAAGTGAGGATGATAAACCTTTATGAACTACCAGATCCAAACCACCTGATTCGTTAACAAAATGTATACATCCACAATCGATAGTATTTATTTCAAGAACATGTTCCACCACTTTTTCCACTGTTTTATCTACATCTTCATCAGAATTTAATAACGACCCAATTTTATGCTGGATATTTATTATGTTTTCAGCATACTTATGTTTGGTATTATCAACAATAATCCCCTGATAGTATAAGGGTTCTCCAGCATCGTTTCGCTGTATAAACGTCCTTTCATCAACCCATCTAAGATAGCCTGATTTGGTAACTATTCTGTATTCCTGGGAAAAATCCGAATAACCGTTTTTACGCTGTTCGTGTAACCCTGTTTGTACTTTATCAAGGTCTTCAGAATATATTATATCCCCATATTGGATTTTCCCTTTTACGAATTCATCAGGCGTATAACCAAATTGTGCTATGTTATCAGACACATATTCAACAGGCCACATTTCATCGGGGTTATTGCTATCGCTTGCCTTCCATTGGAATACAACTACAGGACTGTTGTTGATAATATATTCAAAATTCTTTTTTTCTTTTAGTGATTCCTGAAGAGCAATTTCTTTATTTTTCCTGTCAGTGATATCATACATTATACTTTGATAAGCTACAGGTGAACCATGGCCATTGTAATGGACAATAACCTCTTCATTTACCCATCTTAACTTTCCTGATTTTGTAAGAATTCTATATTCCTGAGTGAAATCAGTGTAACCGAGCTGGCATAATTTCGAAAATTCGAACCTTATCCTATCCAAATCATCTGAATATATTAGGCAATCATGTCTTATGCTTCCTGATGTAAAATCTTCAGGTACATAACCGAACTGAGACACATTGTTAGATACATATTCAGCAGGCCAGTTTCTATCGAATTTCCATAAAAATACAACTAATGGACTATTATCTATAACATTTTGCAGAATATCCCGTATTTCTAAAGAATTATTGAGTGCTATTTCTTTATTTTTTTGTCCAGTTATGTCTGTAATAATTCCTTTGTAAAAAGTAACATTACCTTCTTCATCACGATGAATATAACTGGTTTCATCTATCCATTTAACTTCTCCAGATTTTGTTATTATCCTGTATTCCTTAGAGAATGTGGATTCATTTTTAAAATATGTATTATTAAGTTTATTTTTAACTTCTTTTAAATCATCAGGATGTATAATATCTTCGTATTTTAATTCACCAGTAATAAATTCATCTGCCGAGTATCCAAAATTTTCGATGTTATTTGTAACGTATTCAACCGGCCATCCATCTTCAGATTTCCATAAAAAAACTATACTGTTATTACTTTTATCAAAACTTTCCACCACGTTTTGAATCTCGAAAATATCGTCTAATGCTCTTTCATAAACGATATCTTCAGGAGGTATATCTTTGTATTTTTGATAGTAATATAAACTCCTTTTAAAATACTTCGTTTTCATGGCACTCCCCCTTAAAAAATTACACAGTTTTAGCTAAAGTTTGATATAGCAACAACTATTTTTGCTGCCTAATTTAGTTAATACATTCCGCCCAGCAATTATAAAGATGAATGTATTTAATATAAAAATATTATTCTATTAAACCAAAAAATAATGATTAAACATTAAAAAAATTAATTTCCCTGTCCATAAAGAACAGGGGTCACAATTTTATCAAAATCTGTGAGTCCAGGTACAGACACGACCTTCGCCCACATCTTTTGACACAACCTCAATACCTCTTGTTTCTTCCCACAACCCATGAGTATTGCAATATCCAAGAGCTGTTAAACTGGTAGCCACTACTTTACCATCGCATTCACCGCAGACGTTGTAGCCATGGATATAACAGTTTTCGAACTGATATGCAGCTATTATATCCTCTTTTGCATATACTTTAAATTTGGCTTCAGCTTTTTCATCGTTTGGTGTAAAGGTTTTCTCTTCTACCAGTTCACCGTTAAAATATAACTGGATCCATTCGATATAATGTTCTTCTTTCATTGGATGCGGTTTGTGCCCCACATTTACGGTAACCTCAAATTCATTACCTTCAACCACTTCATCCGGTGCTTTGATAAGCGGTAAATGTTCTTTTTCGTCCTCGGTAAGGTTTGACAAATCTTTTGGACGATTGATTTTAAGTTTGTATCCTTCATGTACCATATAATCCACCACGTTAAATCCAAGTTGTCTATCTTTTAATTACAAAGTAAATTAATCAGCCAGCAGAATTTTGGTCTGCTGACTGACTTCAACTCCCCCTTTAGTTTAAATATGGATATGATATCTCATCTTACGTTCAGTACTTGTAGTTCTTGACAGAGTGAAACAGTATCACAAAGAAGAACCCCAGTATAGCCGCTACGAATCCTATAAAGGTTACTGGGTCAAAGGTATAACCCAATTCACCTCCTTTTTCCCATCCAACCAGTACTGCACCTTTGAGGACAGTTGGCATTACAACACAGACAAAGGCAAGTACGAATATGAAAAGGACGTCAAAAGCTTTGATAATGTTACTTTTAGTAGTCGCTCCGTCCATTTTTGAACCTCCTTAATCATAATATCTAAGTCTAAATCGATGTTCTTTGATGCTGCGGTATACCTGTGCACAACCAAGCGTTTCGATACCTATCAGTAAACCGATTACAACGATGTATACACCAAACATCGGTAGAGGCATCATAGTCCATGCTTGAGTGGTAGTTGTAATCATGATAAACACGAATAACTCCACTGCAATCAACACCGTGACAATCCCTATAATCAACATCAGATCTAATCTAAGGCCACGGTCATATTTTCCCCTATCAATATCAGATGGAATTTCTGAGCTCATATCAATCACTCCTTATTTTCATTTTCATAATGATGCACAGGTTTTGGCCAGCCCATTTCTTTCTCCCAGTCCATCGGTCTTTCTGTATGTTTGTAATGGAAGTAGAAATACGCTATTGTGTAGAACAGAAGACCGAACAACAGGTTGTAGAAGTAACCCCAGTACAACGTTGTCAGGATAACAATTGCAACTATTATCGAGAACCATGCAATATAGGGTTGCAATGGACCTTTGAACGGACGTACTTTGTCATTTGCAATTCTGTCCGGGAACATCTTCCTGAAACGTATCAATGAGAAAGGAATTAATACGTAACATAGTAGACCAGAGATAATCGAGAAAGTTATCACCTGATCCAGATAACCACTGAATGCAAACGCAATGGCAATCGGCATCGTGAATATGACAGATCTGTAAGGTGATCTGTAATACGGATGTACTGCCGAGAACCATTTAGCCACATAATCATCTTTTGCCAGTGCATACCACGATCTTGAAGAATCACAGATTGTACCGTTAGCACTTGCAAGACACGTTAGTAGTGTTCCAATACCCATTAACACAATCAGGAACGTAACTCCCGATTCTCTTGCAGCTTCCCACTGTGGATAAACTGACACACCGAGGTCGCTTGCAGGGAGTATTGATGAACAGTAGAATAATGTCATTGCTGCGACTACAAGTAGTGAAATCATTCCTGCCTGCTGTCCGAGTGGTACAGACCTTGATGGTTTGGCACATTCTTCAGCTGACATTGCTGCGCCTTCAATACCAAGATAGAACCACGGTCCAAATTGTAAAGCTGCAAATAAACCTATTAATCCTTGAGGCATCGCTCCTTGCGACCATAACTCAGCCGAATTCAGTTCTACAATTCCTCCTAACGTTGAGGAGAAGAAGAACACGATAATCGCAAGGAAAGCAATCATAGTAATAACAAAGTTTAGCGTTAAAGCGCCTACTACTCCGCGATAATTAACAAACGTCAATGCACCTATTACAAGCAGCGTCATCGGGAATACAGCGATTTCCGGGAATATCGATTGTGCCAGTTGAGCGACGACAATCGCATCTGCTGCTTCCAGCGCAATATATTCCATATAAACTGCCAGTCCGACGCTGCCCGCAGCACCGGGTCCCACAAACAATCTCGCCCATTCATAGGGACCTCCTGCAGATTGTGTGGCAGCACCAAGTTCACTTGCACACAACGATATGATTATATATAATACACCGGCAAGTGTCATGGCGATAAGTGCACCAAGGATTCCACCTTTTGCTACTGTAAAGTTCCAGCCCATGTATTCTCCGACCAGAACAATACCAACACCAAGTGCCCAAACATGGAAAGGTCTTAGAGTTTTGACTAAGCCAACATCTTCATCTGGGTCTTTATCATCAGCCATTTTTAACTCCCCCTTTTTTAGTTTTCATTTACTTCACTTTTCAGCTCTGCGTTTTTCAACTCTGCCAGCATCAAAAAGGATATAACCTATCAATCCAAAGGCCAATAAATACAATATACCATTGATAATGGTCCAGGTTTCAATTGCCAATTTTCTACTCCCCCTATTTGTTTTTGATAATAAACATCCAAATTTGAAATGCCAGTGGTATAATAACCACTGGTTAAATTTAGAATACCAGTCCCAGGTCTTCCAGTTTCTTCTTAGCACCATCGTAGACATTTACGTATTCATCAATAGGTGTGATGGTGGAAATGTCATAGCACTCCTGGAAGGTCTTGTCTTCTGGCAGGTTACCGAAATCGTTTTCGTACATACCAACAAGCTTGTCAAGTATCTTGTTGACCTCGTTGATATCCATACCAGCAGTAGCTCTTGCAGTTTCACCCATCATTCGAGCTTCCATACCGGTAGTCTTGTCCTGACCGACACCCTTTGCAGAAGCGACACCGGACAGTATTTCACGGCCTGATGCGGTATCAGTCATGGATTGAGCAGCAGCTTCCAGCAGACACATCTCGGTGCATGGGCCTGCACATGGATAGTACTGGTTACCAAGTATCATGTCGGTGTGCTCTTTAATAGTAGCAGAAGTCCATCCTGCAATCTTGAGGGCTTCCCTTGTGTTAGTTGAACCCCATCTGATGTGTACAGGACCATCAAGATGCCATGTAGCATTGTTCATCAGGAAAGCATTGATTGTAGTAGCAACATCTACGATGGCAGTTTCTTCGATACCGCCAGCATATCCACCGAAAATAGGCATCTGTTCATCCATTATGACATCGCTGTTTGCCTGGTAGTGTGCAACAACAGCGATAGCATCCAGATCGATTTTCAGTTCATTAAGCTGTGAGACCTCATGGCTGTCTGCAGGGTTAAGTCCGCCGACAGCATCAGCAGAGATGTTACCTGGAGCAGACAGTGAGGTCTCGGGTCCCTACAGACCCATACCGGGTCTACCGCACATGGCGCATGCTTCTTTAATCAACCTGGATTCACTTTTGGCTGCCAGTACTTCGTATGGGCTTCCTGGTACCGGTGATTTGCCACGGATAGATGTCATGACACCGTTTACGATAAGGTCACATTCTCTTTCCATCGCGTAGCTCATGTGCACGGGAACAAAAACATCTTCGGATACAGGTGCACCGGTAGGACCGCCCTGAATAAGTGGTTTTCTTTTGTCTCCAACTTCCCTTTTACGTACAGTAACAGCATCTCTGCCTGTACCGAGAGTGAATTCTTTATCAACGTTGTTGATAGCGTCCCATATCTCGTCTTCAGTGTATTTTACAATTCTCTTGGTGTCGGTACAGTAAATACCACACTCAAGCAGCATCTCAAAACCAGCGTTGAACAGGTTTTCCATCATGTCCTTATCGGTAGGAACGAATTCGTCACCGAAATCAAGGCCATATTTTTGTTTGAGTTCACCTGCTTTCATCGGTATGGTCATCAGGTCCCAATCGTCCTGTGTGGTTTTTTCACCTGTTTTTGCTCTGTCGTAGAAATCGTATACAGTAAATGATTTTTTGAATGCCATGTTTTACTTACCTCCATTACTTTTGCATGAGATTAATCCCAACTCTTGCAGCTTCAGCAGCGTTTTCTGCAGTTGCATCGGCACCGATCTCATCAATCCATTTCTGAGTTACAGGAGCGCCACCGAGCATGATTTTCACATAATCTCTAACGCCTGATTCTCTGATCAGGTTCATAAGTTCTTTCTGACCAAGCATTGAAGTGGTCATGAGTGCTGAACCGACAAGCAGGAGTTTCTTATCTTTATTCTTTTCAATTTCTTCAAGAACAGTATCATCTGGAACATCGGTACCAAGGTCAACGATGTCAAATCCATTGGCCTGTAACATTGTAGTTACGAGTCGGTGTCCGATGTCATGAATATCTCCTTCCTGAACAAAGGTAATAGCAGTTCCTACTCTTTCTTCTTCCCCACCGCCTTTCTCCAATTCGGGTTCGATATATTCCATCGCTCCCTGCATTGCTTTGGCAGCCATCATAATCTGTGGCAGGAACGCTTCACCATTTTCGAATCTGTCACCGACAACTTTCATACCGGGTGTCAAACCCTTGTTGACAATCTCTATTGGTGATAAACCTGCATCAAGTGCTTCTTTTGTCAGGTTTTTACATCCTTCTATGTCCTGGTTTATTATAGCATTTTTAAGTTTTTCAAATTGTTCTTCTTTCTCTACCATGAATCTCCCCCTATTATCTCGGATTGTTACAGAAGCTACAAACACCCTAAACTTCTGTAACACTTGGAATAACGTCTTATATTTAAATTAAAAAAACGCATGAAAACAATTATATAAGTTTTATTCATGGGGAAACTTAGTTCCGTAATTATTTTAATATATAAGGAGTTTAAAATTTTATATAATTTATAAAGAATAAAACGCTACAGATTCCCAGTGTAATGGTTTATAAATAATTAACTTGAAGAATTGTTTGTGTTTAGACAAACAGTTTTAATCAATTAACTTTTATATATGTAAATATAGTAATTTTATTCTGTAATTATATAATGTTTAGAGGGAGTGTGTTAATCTGAAAAATGCAAAAGTAAACAAAACCGGTAATAACTTATCATCACAAGTTGAAGATAACATAAGGGCTAACAAACATAAAATCGGGCAATTTTTCATCTGGGTTCTTGGGTTATATCTCGGATTGACCGGGCTAGGCTTGGCTATCACTGAAAACAACTTAGCTGTAGGTATACCTTTGTTTTTGACGGCTCTTGTGATATTGCCTCCACCTGCAGGTATCACAGATGTGATTGAAGCTAAAATAAATTATACGATACCAGGTGGCTTAAAACTTGCTGTAGGTACAATATTATTACTTATAGCCTGGTTTAACCTTCCGGGTGGTCTATAAATGATTAAATTCATTATCTAATTCAGTGGTCGAGTAGATTTTAGAATCTAACTATATAAAAAAGAAGGAGATGGGTTAATTCTTGGGCCCATTTCCTCTCATGGTATCTTTTGTTTCAAGAGAGGTATCATCGTAGTAATAATCCTGGTCTACACCAAAGTTATCACTATTAATTATTATCTCAAAGAATTGTGTTGTATTATCTCACATACTAACAGAATCATAATCAATACGGCGGAACAAGAACAGGTAATAGCCAAATGACAGCCAATATATTAAAAATAAGTCGCTGTCTTAAATCCATTCCCGATTTCCACAACAACAGTGAGATAAAAGATAAAAACAGGAACAATAAACTACCAAGCACCACTGATGTAACAAGCTGGAAGATTACAAATTGTGTGGATATCAGGACAAACGATGCACCTGTAATTAAAAGAAAAAACAAATCAAGTGCAAATTCCTTTTTATTCAGGATTTTGAAAATATTAGATGATTTGGTTACTACAACACCAATTGTTGATGCAATTATACCGATTACCAGATACTGGAACCATTGATATCCTGCTGGTTCTAACTGGATAAACTGTCTGGCTATCGTTGAAAGCAGAACAATATAAAAAATAACAAAAACAATTACCGGTATCAGAAACCTGAACAAATTTTTATTATTAAATTTATAGTTGTATGAACCGGATAGCCAAACGGCGCTTATGAACATAACCATACCTGATAAAAACTGCAGTAAAACAGTTCTGAATGATTTGGTTTCAATGTTTATGTTGCCAGATGCATCCTTTCCTGCAGAATAAAGTGCCCATCTAACAGATTCCTCAATAAGTTTGTCATCAAAAGCTTCTGTAAGATGTCCTGAAGATTCAGACACAAATATTTTGGTGGCGTTGTTGCCTTCAAAATCACCATCAAATTTATTTCTGTTCAAATGTTTTCCTGTAACATTAAATGCGATATCTTCAAGTTTTTCTGGAGGAACAAGTGTATCCTTTCCACCTGTAGCAAGCAAAAGGTTGGTCTCAAGTTCATCTATATTTTCAGGTGGGAAACGTCCTGCAATAGCAATTATTCCCGAAACATCAGGTTTTTCAAGCGCAATCCGATATGCACCGTTTGCACCTCCTGAATGCCCACCCACAACAATCCTATCAGAATCTGTGTCATGCCTTGATTCCAGTTGCGAAAGGACAATAATATCTTCTCTCAACGAACGATTGAACAGAAACTCATTCCCATGTACTATCTCCCAGTGAATTGTAGATGGGAAACTGGTAAAACTTCGTGACGGCCCGTGAATAAAAGTTAAAAATCCCTGTCTTGAAAAACCTTCTCCATAATGCGAATACTGGATGGGATCAGCACCCGAACCTGCTCCAAAATAAACTACCGGGAAAGGTCCTTCTCCATCTGGGATATATAATAAACCCTCCATTGTTCTATTTTGAGAGAGTTCTAAAAGAACCTGTTCGGATTCAAAATTATGAGCCTGGTTCTGGTCAGTTAAAATCGGGTAAATCAACCCTGATAGTCCTGCAAGTAGAATAAGTACAGCTATAATTTGTTTCCGGGATATATTAGAATCAGCATCCATAGATAATAGGAAAGATGTTTTATTACTCCTCGATAAAATACTATTTGTATATAAACATTTCTGGATTTCAGGTATTTTTCACCTTTTTATGAAGAAATATCCATAATATACCGGGAATAATTACACCAACAGCAAGAGGAAACGACCATTCGGATACACTATGCAGGTAACTGCCGAAATATGAATAGTAAACAGTCACAGGGATTGTGCCTATAATAATAATGCTCAGAAAACGCAAGAATGATATTCCTGTCAGTCCGGCAAAACATGACATGGTTTCTGTTAGCATAGGTACCATGCGTGATAGTATAAGGATGCCTTCACCCCATTGTGTAAACCATTTATTCATCAATTTCTGTTCACTCTCATCGATAAAAGTTAAAGCTTTTCGTTTCCCTATATATCTTGTTAGACAGAAACCAGTAATTGATGCAAGCAGTGAGCCCAAAGTCCCAATTAAAACACCCCAGAAAAAACCATACAAAGAACCTGCAAGGGTCATAAGCACAGAAGAAGGTACAGGAATAACAAGGTCAATAATAAGCATTAGTATTATTATCAACCCTGCAAGTGAATCGAATGATAGAACCCAGTTTTTTACATCTTCAAGAGTTAGGAATCCGGATAATTCAAAGATAATAAATATCATCAGGAAAACAGTAAAAAGAATAAGAGGAATGAATCTCCAGTTGAATGTTTCCCATTTATCCAGCATACATATATATTTTAAGGAGCCCCTGATTTAAAAACATCCGGTTAAAATTCCTCAATCAACCTGCTTATATCCTCACTTGTAACCATCCCGATAACCCTTCTATCCTTATCAATTACCGGAAGTGCAGAAATATCCTTACTTTCCATTTTTTCCGCTGCTTTTTCAATAGGTTCATCAGGTCGAGCGGTTACAACATTTTTTGTCATTATCTCTTCAAGGTTGTCTGATTTTAATGCAATCGATTTGGAGATATCCCATGAGGTAACCAATCCAACGAGTTTACTATCTGAGGATACCAACGGTAAATGAGTAATTTCCTTTTCAAACATTACCCTGGCTGCTTCATCTATGCTTATTCCCTCTTTGATTGTCGCTATATCCTCAATCATTATATCTGAAACATAGGTATGTGAGAGGAAATTGTTAAGCACATAATTTAGTTGTCCGCTTTCCAGCAAGAATGAGTCGTGTCCGTAATTGGATTCGATTTCTCTATAGGTCACATCAGCATTGTTAGCACTTAAAGCCATTACAATTTCTCTCAACTGATATGGAGGATACAGCCAGTCAGATGTAAACGAAATTACCAAAAATTTCGCCTCTACATTTTTTAAACCTTCTGCAAGGGAATTGTTTTCTGTCAAATCAAAATAATCAATAGCTTTGGTAAGATACAGATAAGAATTCGCATCAAATCTTTCGGTAAATGTTAAACCCTGATAGTGCAGATAACTTTCGACTTCAAATTCTCTGGAAAAATCGAATTCGTATTCGTTTTTATCCTGCAATCTCCTCCCAAATTTTTGGTGCATGGAATCATCGCTGAGATAGGTAATATGACCAATCATTCTTGCAAGAGCCAGCCCATGAGTTGGTTCTTTTTCACCATAATAATTACCACTGTTCCAATTTGGGTCAGAAACTATAGCAATCCTTCCAACTTCATTGAAAGCTATTTGCTGGGGTGTGGAATATCCGGCTGTAGCTATTGGTATTGCCTTTTTTACCATGTCTGGATATGATACACTCCACTGAAGAACCTGAAGTCCGCCCATAGACCCTCCTATAACTGCTAAAAGTTTGGATATACCCAGATAATCTATTAGTTTTTTCTGAGCGTTTACCATATCTTTTATTGTAACTACTGGAAAATCAAGCCCATAGGATTCTCCTGTATCCGGATTAATCGATGAAGGACCTGTAGACCCTTTACAGCCCCCGATGACGTTGGAACAGATTATAAAATATTTCCGTGTATCAAGAGCTTTACCAGGACCTATTATTATGTCCCACCATCCGGGTTTTCTGTCACCTTCATGCCATCCTGCCGCATGAGCATCACCTGTAAGGGCGTGACATACAAGAATAGCATTGCTTTTATCCCAGTTCAAAGTTCCGTAGGTTTCATAGGCAAGAGTTACATCACTTATTTTTTTGCCGCTTTCAAGGACAAGCTCTTCAGGTATCTGGTAATATTTTGTTTCAACATTACCTATTGATTTGTATTTCATACTTTTTGGGACAACTCCAGTGCCTGGTCAATATCCTGAATAATATCTTCAGCATCTTCTATACCAATAGACAACCTGATAAAATCATCAGTAACCCCTGTAGATTTCTTCTCTTCCTCGGTTAACTGTTGGTGGGTTGTTGATGCGGGATGGACAACAAGGCTTTTTGCATCTCCTATATTGGCAAGATGTGAGAGTAGTTGAACATTCTCAATAAATTTTTTACCGGACTCAAGTCCACCTTTAATACCGAATCCAATAAGTGCTCCGTATTTACCATTGAGATACTTTCCTGCACGTTCATGTGTTGGATGAGTTTCAAGTCCCGGGTAATTCACCCATTCTACATCTTGGTGTTTTTCAAGGAATTTGGCTACTTTGAAGGCATTATCACAATGTTTTTCCATTCTCAGTGGGAGTGTTTCCAGACCCTGCAAAAACAGAAAGGCATTGAAAGGGCTCAGGGCTGTGCCAAGGTCACGCAGAAGCTGAACACGCATTTTTACAATAAAAGCAATCTTTCCGAATTCTTCCCAGTATTTTAATCCATGGTAGCCGGGATCAGGTTCAGTAAGTTCCGGGAACTTGCCATTGTTCCAGTTGAAATTTCCAGAATCAACAATTAATCCACCTATAGAAGTTCCGTGTCCACCCAAAAACTTGGTTGCCGACAGGACTTCAATATCAGCACCAAAACTAATCGGCTGTGAAATACCTATTCCTGTTGTATTGTCCACTATCAGCGGAATACCGGCAGAATGTGCAATATCTGTTATTTGTTCAAAATCAGGAACATCCAGTTTTGGGTTTCCTATGATTTCAGTATAAATTGCTTTAGTGTTTTCGTTTATCTGTTCTTTAAACTCTCCAGGTTTTGTAGAATCCACAAATTTTACTTTTCTACCAAGGTCTGGAAGTGTATTATTGAACAACTGGTAAGTACCACCATAAAGGTTGTCTGCAGAAACAATTTCATCACCTGGTTGAGTGATTCCAAGCACTGCCAGTGTGATAGCAGACATACCTGATGAAACTGCCAATGCTCCGGCACCCCCTTCTAGAGATGCCACCCGCTGTTCCAGAACCTCGTTGGTAGGGTTTGTGATTCTTGTATATATATTCCCGAATTCTTTCAGACCAAAAAGTCTTGCAGCATGGTCTGTATCTTTAAAATTGTAGGATGTAGTCTGATATATGGGAACGGCTCTGGAACCTGTTGTAGGGTCTGGTACCTGACCTGCATGTACTGCTCTGGTACTGAACCCGTAATTTTGTTTGCCCATGTAAAACCTCTAATTTATTCGTATTTTTTAATAATCTCATCAAATGCATCTACAACAGTAGATAGATTTTCACGTCCGACTCTGAAAGTGCTCAATTTGAAGAACTTGGTAAGTCCCGCCTTTATACCATGAATATTTCTGGATTTTAATTCTTTATAAAGGAAATAGCGTCCGGATTTTGCTTTCTGGGAGATTTCGTATATGTTTGGTGCTTCAAAGAACATGAGATCATGGTTGTGCGGCTTATCACCAACCTGGTTCATCCCAAGATTTTCGAGTTTTTCAGAAAACCATCGTGCATTTTCAACTTCCCTGTCCCATTCACGGGTTCTTTTCACAACGTTAGGGAATGAAGCAATCATTGTCATTAATGTAGCACCACGTGCAGTACATCCGAGTAATTCTACCTCCTTCTTTTTATGTGTAGGTGATTTTCTAAACACTATATCAGAATATTCTTCACTTACACCTAAAACTCCTATTGGTCCTGATGAAGCCATTGATTTATGACCACTACCTACAACAAAATCTGCACCTATATCGTTGGCATCTATTGGCATTCTGCCGATGGAATATGCACAGTTTAAAAGCAGTGGCACATCATATTCATGGCAGACAGATGCAACTTTTTTTGCATTAGGCAGATTTCCGTAATTTCCATCAGGATAGGTGAGAAGTGCCATTGAAGGAGGTTTACCACTCTCATCTATAACATTTTCAATAGCTTTTGCGTATCCCTCTGGATCTATCCAGTAGTCAGGATGACCGGTGCTGGATACAGTTTCAGTATTCAACCGTGCACGCTGTGCAGCTACATGTGATGAATAATGTGCCAGATTGTCAAGAACAATCCAGTCCCCTTCGTTAGCTACCGAGTGCATGACAGCAAATTTGGATTCACGGGCTCCATTTGTCACTCTAACTTCATCTGCCCCTATGAATTCCGGTAAAGCTTCATGAACAAAATCTTTGATTTTTGGTTTTTTAATCTGGTCAAGTGTTCCCGGGCAGAAGTCACATACTGAATATCCATCCCCCCACTGGACAAGTGCTTGTCGGGCTTCCTCTGTCAGTATTCCACCTGTCTGTAATGGGTCTATATTGATGGCGTTTAAAGGTTCACGTTCCATATACCCAAATTTTTGTAGTGATGATTCATCAAGTGCCATCTTTTTATTCCTCTCATATATATTGTTTAATTCACATTGTGAATTGGTAAAATTGATACATGTTATATATAAAAAAAGTGGTCAAGCATCCAACAATATGTTATACTTGACATTCAGGTATTGATTTCAACAGGCTTTAACTGCTTCGCTGAATACTTCATTAAACTCATCACAACGGGAGATGAGTTTTGATAAAGCCTCTTTGATAACAGTAATCTGGTCTGTACCATCGGTTTTGACATACAGTATAGGTTCACTTACATTAACATGTTTCATATCGTATGAAGCGATTTCAACTCTGCTGTCTTCAAGAAGTATTGATTTTAAAACATTAAGCAGGGTATGGTCTTCTCCCTGTATCTCCATATTTATTTCATAATCAGTCTTGTTTAAAATTTTTAATTCCATTTTCTCACCTTAAAAAACTTCAGATTATACCTGTTCCATAATCAGAAGATATCTTTCGTTTTTCGGTTTTTCCACAATTGGGACATTTGAGTTTATTATTATCCTTTTCCATTGCACTCCTACAGTTTGTGCAGTAGGCTTTCATAACTCCAAGAGAGTCTTCAGAAGTGCTAAGACTTAGGTTTTTGGCACTTTTAATTTTCCCCTTTACAATATCAAATGGTGCAAACTCATCTGAAAGCTTTTTGACATAAGCATCTTTTACATTGGACACATGTATCGCAGCAGGCCGGGACTCCTGAAATTCCCTTTCTCCTTTATCTTTGATTGCTTCAAGTCCCACTATAGCTACTGAATCGCGAACATCGGTTATTCCACCGATAACAATGTCGCCTTCTTTTATGGATGGTGGTGTTTTTGTATTCGGAATCACTGATACTGAACGGGAATTATCATCAACAACAACATCTCCTGCAACAAGTGAATATATATTCCCGTGATACATGTAAGTCCCCTCACCGGGTATATATTCCTCAGTAGTTCCTACAAAATCACCCGGCATCACAAAATTAGATTCATAGTCTTCAAGTTCCTCTGATTCTTCTGACTCCAGTGTCATCTCTTCATCTTGGCTGATGTTTTCTTTCTCCTTGAATTCAGTTGTGTCATTAGGTTCGTAATTTTTATCTTGTGTATTTATAGATTTATCGGAATTATTTATAGGTTTTTTATCATCAGAAGCTTTTATTTTCCTTCTTGAAAGTCTTTTTCTTATTCTAATAAAAATCCCTCGTTGGGTTAATTGTAATAATAGTTATAAAAACCAGTTTTTATAGAGACTGACTGATTCTATAGATTTCAACTTCAATTTGTTCTACATCTTTTTTATGGAATTTAAATGTTCGTTTTAACGGAAACCCTGTCCTATACCATTCTGTAACAACAGCAGGACTTATGAATTTTTCAATAAAATTTTTACTTCCTTTGTTGTGTATAGAATATATTACATTTGCCAGTTTTAAAGCATTTGATAAAAACGGTCGGTCACTGCCTCTTACCTGTGAACCGAAAGGGGGATTCATGACCACTGTCTGTGCTTCACCTGATATATTACTTATATCCTTACATATAAAATCCACGTCTACATTCATACTCCTGGCATTTTTATCAGCGATCTGGAGAGCATAGTGGTCAGTATCAAATCCTGTTACTATTTCAGCACCCAGTAATTTTGCTCCGATAGCAAGAACCCCTGTTCCACACCCAATATCATATACTGTGTCTCTAATATCACCTTTCATATATGCAAAATGAAGTAATTCAGCAGCGATTGGAGCGGGTGTAGTATATTGTTCCAGTGATGCATCCGGACTATTGAAACCTTCAACCTGCTCAAGCAACATTTCTAATTTTCGCTGTTTCATCGGATTATTGTACACCTCTTATTTCATCAAATACCAGTTTTTCCCATTTACGCTCCCCAAGTACTATTTCAAATTCCTGAGGTGTAAGCATTGGAGATGGGAAATGTCCCACATCATCGATTGCTATCCTTGGACAGGCAGTATTAACAAATGCATCCACTTTAAATTGCAATAATTGGTCAGATGTTACACGGTCCATGGTCAAAATATATGCTTTTTTGCCATGTTTTTTTGCAAGGTTTTTTAAATATTTTGCCAGTTCCATACGATATTGTCCAATCTTTGATGAAACCAAAATTCCAAAGGTAGATGAATCAAGTGACTTTGCAATAACAGCACTTCTCTGGCGCAATATTCTGGATGGGTCTACATAATATGTTTTATCCATAAACGGGTCTGCAACCATGACAGGTTTACCGGTTGCTACCGCAACTCCTACCGGATGAAATTCACCGCTGCCGATATATAAGTATTCATCACATTCATCTATTTCAGCCGATGAGAAATTACATCCAAGAACCTGTCCGGGGTAGGCAATCCTCGTGTCTCCTTTTTGGATTATACATTCCCTACTACAGGATTCAATAATTTTACGCACTTCTTCCAGTTTATGTACATGCTGGACTGTAGTGAGAACCCCTACGCGGTAAGCTTTAATATTTTCCATCGCCTGTTTGACAATTTCTGAAATATTTATTTCAGAAGCCGCTTTGATGTAGTAAATTTTTTCGTTGTATTTGCAGTCATCAAGTTCTGAATGTCCGAAATGGAAAAGAATGTCCACATCATCCAGTATATCAGTATCAATATCGCATGCCCCATAACAGGGATTTGCAGATACTATGACCTCTACACATGTAGATTGTTCCAATTTTGATGCTATATCAATAGACTTTCTTTTTAATCCCTCTGGTAATTGTAAACCTACAACATATGCTTCTGTTTTATTTATAATATCAATCAGATGTTGTGTTTGAAATTCAAACCTTTCATTGTTTGCCACCATTTACCTCCCTTATTGAAACACCTTTTTCATCCACATTGATTTTAATAAGGGATTTGACAGGTATGTTCATCTCTTTTAATTTTGATACCCCTTCACCACGTTCAACAATTACCACAACCTCATCTATTATGCTTCCTGCATCGATCAACGCTTTGATAACAGATTGGAGAGTACCACCGGTACTGACCACATCATCCACTATCAGTATACGGTCACCACTTTCGATACCATTAATGTAAAGTTGACCTTTTGAATATCCTGTACTCTGTGATACTGCAATTTCACCATTCAGACCGTATTTTCTTTTCCTAATTATTGATAGTGGAACACCTGACTTAAGAGACAGTGATGTTGCAATAGGGATGCCCATAGCTTCGATTGAAACAATTTTGTCCACATTCATTTTGGTATTTTCAACTATATGATTGGCTATTTCCTGTAATAATTCAGGCTCTACCGAAGGGATACCATCGGTTATAGGATTTATAAAGTAATAGTAATTGTTCTTTTTAATCACTGGAGATATTTCCAGCGATTTTTGAAGTGTGTCCAGCATGATGTTTAATCCTCTATGCACAACTTAAAATATAGACTACATATCCTGTAGATAACATCGAGTTATGAGGTTTATGATACAAAAAAATCTATGTGGTATATAATGTTAACCCGTAAAACTGGGAATAGTTTCTAAATAGAGAGGAATAAATAAAATCCAATCAATTTAGTATTGATTGGAAATATGGGATAGCTAACAGCTGGAAATATTTAATTAAAATATAGTATACTTTATAAGTAAAATATATAAGAATTGATAACAGAAAATATAATCAATTATATTCATCATGGAGATTGTTATGGTTAAAAGGACCGAAACGATATACCTAAATTATGATAAAAACCTTAGCTGGTTGTGTCATATTTCCAAGAACTTATACAACCAGGCAAACTTCATAGTTAAACAATCCCTAAATGATGAAGGTGATTGGGTAAGATACGAAGAACTAAATAAACAGTTAAAAGGTACTGAAAATCATTCTGTTTTACCCACACAAACAGCACAACAGACACTAAAACTGATGGATAAAAACTGGAAATCTTTCTTCCAATCAATTAAAGACTGGAAGAAGAACCCAGAAAATTACTATTCAAAACCCAACCCACCAAAATATAAAAAGAAAAATGGCGAAAATATTCTCTCTTTCACAAACCAACAGTGTAAGATAAAAAAAGGAGTCCTCAAGTTCCCGAAGAAAACGAACCTGCAAGTAGAAACTCGTCTTACAGATGACACTAAACTAAATCAAGTTCGAATTCTTCCTATGGGAGTTGGTTATAAGTGTGAAATTGTTTACGAGAAGGATTTAGAAACACCAGATCCAAACGAAGAAAACATCGCCAGTATCGACTTGGGTATTAATAATATCGTCACTATGGTGAATAACATCGGTGAAAAACCGATTGTTATTAAGGGCGGAGTCGCAAAATCAATAAACCAGTTCTACAACAAAAAAGCTGGAAAACTAAAATCTATTTATGATAAATTAGGCATCAAAAACAGCAAAAAACTGAAAAAACTATACCATAAATATAAAATGAAAATCAATGACTTCTTCCATAAAGCAAGTAAAAGAGTTATTGATTTTTGTGTCAAACACAACATCGGCACACTAGTCATTGGATATAACGAAGGGTGGAAACAAGAAGTGTATATGGGTAAGCGTAATAACCAAAAGTTCACACAGATTCCATTTCATAGACTTCTTGAACAACTAAAATACAAAGCCGAAGATGTTGGATTGAAAGTAATTGAGCAAGAAGAATCCTACACATCGAAGTGTTCGTTCCTCGATGGTGAACCAGTTGAGAGAAGGACTTCTTATCTTGGTAAAAGAATTAAAAGAGGGCTTTTCCGATCATCTAACGGCACTATAATCAATGCCGATGTAAATGGTGCCTATAATATTATGAAGAAAGCAATCCCTGATTTAGATGGGATAGAGGGTGTAGCGTTACACCCAGTGAGTATATCTCACGAATGTGATTGATAATAAAATTAGTTATCTAATGTTACTAAGTTTATCAATTACAATGACGTTATCAGTATGTTCACCATGTTTAATAATAGAAATTAACTTTTAATTAATGTTTTATTAGTTAATCTAATATATTAAAAACAATATCCAGAATACACATGTAAATTAAATGGAGGGAGAATTAAATGAGTACTACTGATAATTTAAAAGATGCTTTTTCAGGCGAATCAATGGCAAACAGAAAATATCTTGCTTTTGCAAAAAAAGCCGAGAAAGACGGATATAATCAAATAGCTAAATTGTTTAGGGCTGCCGCAGCTGCAGAAACAGTGCATGCTCACAATCATCTGGATATACTTGACGAAGTTAAAAGCACCAATGAAAACTTACAGGAAGCTATAAACGGCGAAACCTTTGAATTTGAACAGATGTATCCGGGTTATATAGAAGAAGCAAAAGAGGAAGAACAAACAAAAGCTGAATGGAGTTTTGACGTAGCAAACAAAGTTGAAAAGATTCATGCTGATTTATATCAGAAGGCACTGGATAACATGGGCAACAATGAAGAAGTTGATTACTACGTCTGCCAGGTATGTGGAAACACCGTCGAAAATGAAGCACCTGATGTATGTCCTATATGCGGCGCTCCAAAATCAAAATTTGAAAAAATTGAATAAATAACTTTTACTTCTCTTTTTATTTTAACTTAAACCACACCAGCAATACCGAAGATACTTTGACCAAATATAATCACTGCAAGGTTACTTGCAACAAGAACAATACCCATTATATTAATGGTATGCTTTCCAAATTTCCACCCTGATTTCGATTTTTTATCCATAACATAACAAATATACAGGAACAGAAGAACCATCAGTTTCAATATGGTAAGCCCTACAAAACCATATTCAGAAATTATTGTTGAAGGCAGGCTATTACCTTCAAAACCATATCCATTGGTTATAGCAAACCATGTTGTCAGAATATCACCAATGATATAAAATGCTATTATATACCGCACTTCCACCAGAAATTTGAAGACCTTATGATTTAATAATCTGTTCAAATGATTATAGGTATCATTAATATTATAGCATTCTGTTCTTATATATACCCCCTCCTGTCTGATATACCCCAAATATCAAACCTAAAGTTTGGTTATAAGTTATAATGTTAAAAGAAATATGGTTTTGGAAATAAAGTTTCAGAATTCAGTTACAATGCCTTTTGTTAACCCCATTAATTTTAATATGTCTGTTAGATATTTTATTGTATGGACTATGTGGGGATTTTTGTTTTTGCATTTGTATCTATATTTGTTATTGTAGACCCTCTTGCAGCGGTTGTAACCTTCATCTCATTGACAAATAAAATGGATGATAAAACAAAAAATATGGTAGCAAAACGTGCAGTTCTGCTTGCGTGTGTTATTGCTCTGGCTTTTGCTCTAACCGGTAATTTTGTTCTAAATATTTTCGGAATCGGTGTTGATTCTCTACGAATAGCAGGTGGAATCTTACTTTTTACAGTTGCACTGGATATGATGCATGCTAAAATATCAAGAGAAAGTATAACAAAAAACGAAATCTCAGAATATATAGACAGAGAAGATGTTTGGATATTCCCAATTGCGCTTCCTCTTCTAACCGGACCGGGGGCAATCACAACAGTAATTGTCCTTATGGGCAATTCTGATACAATCTTGAATAAATTAGTAGTTATTCTGGCAATCATTGCTACCTTTATAATAACACTTTATGTATTCATTTTTTCAAGACGTCTCTACAAAATTATGGGATATACTGGAATGCTGGTTTTTACAAGAATCATGGGACTGTTATTGGCAGCTATATCAATAGAGTTTATTACTACTGGCATATTAAATATGTTCCAGAATTATGGACCTTAAACAAATAATTATACATTCATTTTTATAAATAACCATATAGAGTGAAATATTTGTATCACCAATAATAAACAGTATCATAGGTTAAATACTACTGACGGCTTTAGTCGTGGGGTAATTTACCTGGTTACAGGAATTTTAATATCAACAAAGCCAATATATTTTCAACTTCAAAGGTGTTAGTTACTCATGGAACAGGAAAATGAAACCAGAATGGAAGAAGATGAATTGTTTGAAAAAATAAAATCAGGGGAAGTGTCACTCCGAAAAATTGAGAAATATACCGATGCAAATACAGCTGTTAAACTGCGAAGACAGGCAGTGGAAGAAATGTCAGATATCTCATTTAAAAATATTCAGAATCATAATATCGATGCTGAAGAAGTGGCAAGGAAAAACATCGAGAATATGATAGGTGCAGTACAGATTCCTCTTGGGGTTGCTGGACCATTAAAAGTTAATGGTGAATATGCGGATGGAGATTATCACATCCCCCTTGCAACTACTGAAGGTGCACTGGTTGCAAGTATTAATAGAGGATGCTCAGTAATAACCCGTTCAGATGGTGCAAATGTTAGAATATTCCAGGATGTGATGACCAGAGCTCCTGCGTTTAAAGTAGAAAATGTAGCAAGAGCACAGGAATTTGTAGAGTGGATAAAAAAACCAGATACAATCAAACATATGCAAGATAAGATAAGTGATATCACAAGCCACGGTGAACTTGTTGATGTTGACCCTTATGTACTGGGCAATACTGTGTATCTGAGATTTTCCTATGATACAAAAGATGCTATGGGCATGAACATGGTCACAATAGCCACAAACACCCTTGTCGACCTTATAGAAGATGAATTTGGTGCTGATCCGATATCCCTTTCAGGCAATATGTGCACCGATAAAAAACCAGCCGCTATCAATAGCATACAGGGTAGAGGTAAAACTGTAGTTGCAGAAACTGAAATTCCGAAAAAGGTAATAGAAGACCGGTTAAAATCCACACCTGAAGAAATGGCAGAAGTAAACTACAGAAAGAACCTATTGGGTTCAGCACGTGCTGGTTCGCTTGGATACAATGCACATGCTGCAAATGTAATCGCTGCTATGAATATAGCATGTGGCCAGGATACTGCACATGTAGTGGAAGGTAGCAACACAATCACTACAATGGAAGTAACCAAATATGGGGACTTATATTGTTCAGTAACACTTCCATCCCTGCTAGTAGGCACTGTTGGCGGTGGAACAGGTATCGGAACACAGAAAGACTGCCTCGACCTGCTTGGTGTAGCTGGTTCAGGCCATCCCCCAGGTTCAAATGCTAAGAAATTGGCAGAAATAATTGCATCTTCTGTTCTTGCCGGTGAAATTTCACTTATAGGAGCACAGGCTGCTGGACATCTGGCACGAGCACACGCAGAACTTGGACGTGGCGGTTTCTAACCAACTTACAACCATTTTTTCTTTTTAAAATAAGCAAACATAAACAGACTTGCTGAAACCATAATCATCCATAATATCGGGTAACTCCATTTCCAATATAGTTCCGGCATGTATTCAAAATTCATACCATAAATACCCGCTATAAATGTAAGAGGTATGAATACGGTGGCAATAATAGTCAATACCTTCATAACTTCATTCATTCTATTGTTGATGCTTGATAGATAAAGGTCAAGCATACTTGTCAGCATTTCTCTATAAGTGTCAAGTGTTTCTATAGTCTGAATCACGTGGTCATAAACGTCCTTTAAAAATAATTGAGTGGTTTTGTAGATAAGTCTGGATTCATTTCTATTAAGGGTGTTTATAACTTCTCTTAAAGGCCAGATACTCTTACGCAGAAAAAGAACATCCCGTTTTAAACCATGAATTGTTTGCAGGGTTTCTGGTTCTGGATCGGGGTTTTTGGATAATTCATCTTCTACTGATTCTATTTGCTCACCGATTTCCTCCAGTACTATAAAATAGTTATCCACAACCGTATCTATCAAGGAATACGCAAGGTAATCAGATTTCATTTTCCTGATATGACCTTTGTTAAACCTGATTCTGTCCCTTACAGGGTCAAAAATGTCTCCCTCTTTTTCCTGAAATGATATAACAAAATTAGAGCCAATTACTATACTAACCTGTTCAATGTTGGTTTCATTTTCCTGTTTATTATACGTAAACATCTTTAATACTGTATAGATATAATTTTCAAAATCTTCCGTTTTTGGACGCTGGCTAATATTTAGGATATCTTCCAGAACTAACGGATGCAAATCAAAATGTTCTCCAATTTTTTCTATTATGTCCACTTTGTGCAGACCATCAATATTAATCCATGTTACAGAAGGCTGATCTTTAAAAGGAAAACAATCCTCTACATTTTTTGTAACCATTTCCTGCACACTTTTTTCACTATAATCTATTACAGTAATTTTTACATCTTCAGATCTTTTTTCACCCTGATAGACAAGGCTTCCCGGCGGCAACCCCACATCTTTTGACTTTTTCCTTGAAATATACCTCATTTACTCATCCCCGACATCTATTAACCACCTAAATAATTAATTTTTAAATTTTATTAATCCACGCAAACAATGATAACTTGTATATACCATCATAAAAAATAATAACTATACGAATTAATACTTAATTGTGAGGGGACTATATTATGGAAAATAAATCATATGATAAAATCTTGATAGCAACTGATGGTTCAATAAATTCTGAAGGGGCAATTGATTCAGGTCTTGAGATTGCAAGGCTGAGTGGGGCGAAAGTATATGCATTATATGTCATGGCTCCTACTGGATTTACACTCAGAGGTACACAGGAAGCATGGGTAAAAGAGGTATACAATGAATTAAGCAAAGAGGGGAAAGAAGCAACAGAGTATATAAAACAACTCGGAGAAGACTATGGTTTAGAAGTAGAAGCCGTTATGCTGGAAGGAAACCCAAATGAAATGATTATTGATTTTGCAGATGAAAATGAAATCGATTTAATAGCAATGGGTACTCATGGTAAAACCGGTCTACAAAAATTTTTAATCGGGAGTGTAGCTGAAAAGGTCGTAAGAAACTCCAATAAAGAAGTTCTTGTTGTAAGAGGCCCCAATCCAAACCCTGAAGTATTAAAACAGAAAAAAGAAAAAATTAAAGAAATGGTACGCAGCAAACAAGACGTTTATAAACCGAATGTGAGTGAAAAAAGGGATAATTTCCCAAACGTAAGATAAAAAATACTACCTTTACAACTATTTTTTATACAGGTTCTGCCCAAATTGATATGGGGAGTATTTTATGAGCAATAATAAACATTATGCAGATATATTGATTGCTACCGATGGATCAGAATATTCCAAAATGGCGGTGAATTCAGGAATAAAATTCGCCAAATCATTCGGTGCCAAAGTACATGCAATCTATGTTATAAACGTACGATGGGAGAGGGAAGTTTATAATTATCTTAGAAAAAAAGGAGAACAGGCAACAAATGAGGTTAAGCAGTTAGGTGATAAAAACAATGTAGAAGTTAAAACCCAGCTCCTTGAGGGTGACCCAGCTGAACAAATCATCGATTATGCGGAAAATAACGACATCGACCTGATAGTAATGGGTACACACGGTGAATCAGGAATAAGCAGATTTTTGATGGGGAGTGTCGCACAGAAAGTTGTCAGAAAATCCAGCACAGAAGTGCTTATATCTAAAATATAAAAAATAAAAAACTTAGGTTATTCATTGTCCATTTTTTCTTTTGCTCTCTCCAGTATCTGTGTGCATTCATCCATTTTTTGTTCTGCTTCCAGTAATTCATCAGCAACCTTTTCAAACCCTGCCTGACGTATTCTGTTTCCCCATTCATTGAAACTCTGGCTGTGGTTTTTGTTGTGTTCTATCCAGTGTTCCAGAAGATGTTCCAGTTTATCTTTGTTTATATCTTCAGTTATGTTTATTCCCCCTCTTAAATATCTCTTGGGTCTGCAATTTCACCCGTTATAGCTGATGCAGCTGCAGTTGCAGGTGATGCAAGGTATATATACCCGCCTTTTCCCATTCGTCCTTTAAAGTTCCTGTTTGCGGTTGAGACGCATACCTCACCTTCACCTATGACGCCCATATGTCCACCAAGGCATGGTCCACAACCTGGAGTACCAAATGTTGCTCCTGCATCAAGCAGTATTTCAGCCGTACCATTATTAACAGCTTCTATCATAGTGGAACGGGACGCTGGTACAATAATTGTTCTGACACTTACCTTTTTTCCTTTAAGTATTTCAGCAGCAACTTCAAGGTCTTCCAATCTCCCGTTTGTGCATGTTCCTATAAACACCTGATCTACCTTTGTTCCCGAAACATCAGTGACATTGGCAACATTATCAACCGAATGCGGTTTGGCTACCTGTGGTTCAAGTTCATCAGCATTTATATGATATTCTTCTGAATAAATCGCATCTTCATCTGAATAAACAGGTTCGTAGTCTTCAACAGCTCTGTTTTTTAAGTATTCAAATGTTTTATCATCAGGAGGCACTATTCCAGTTTTGGCACCCATTTCAATAGCCATATTGCAAAGGGTCATACGTCCAGACATTGACAGGTTTTCTATTACATCACCGTAAAATTCAACAGCTTTATAGGTAGCACCAGCAGAACCCATTTTACCAATTATATACAAAGTCAGGTCTTTTGCATAAACATGATTTTTAAGAGTCCCATCAACAGTTATTTTGATACTTTCAGGAACTTTAAACCAGAGCTTTCCAGACGCAAAAATTTCCGCCATATCGGTCGCACCTACACCAGTAGCAAAAGATCCAAATGCACCGTATGTACAGGTATGAGAATCCGCACCAACGAGCAACTTACCCGGCATAGCGAATCCATTTTCGGGTAATACTTGATGACATACACCATATCCGATTTCATAAAAATGTTCTATCTGCTGGTCATTAATCCAGTTTCTAATATCATTTTGAAGTGATGCAGTTATTTCTGTATTTGCAGGAGCAAGATGGTCAAAGGGTATCACTATTCTTTCGGGATTCCATACCTTTTCAACCCCCATGTCCCTGAAAGATTTTACTGCAAGAATGCTTGTACCATCATGTGCCATTGCATAATCCACATCTGCAATGACAAATTCATCAGCTTTTACCTGTTCCCCTGATGCACGGCTGAATATTTTTTCACTTATTGTACCCAATATATAATTCTCCTTATCAAAATGATATGATGTAATTGAAAGTAATTAAGCTAATGGGATTTAAACATTAAATCCATTGCTATAATTTGACAATAAATTGTCAGTTAATTCAGGAAAGGTTTTTGAGACGCTCAATATTTTCAAGAATAGATTTGTTCTGGGACAGGATATCGTTTTCTATATTGTTGATTATAGTGTCAAGAGGAACAACAAGTCTGTATAACTTAATAGGACGCCCTTTACCTTCATTTTTCTTTTCTTCCCTGATTTCAACCCATTCATTATCAAGAAGATAGCGCATTGCTATGCTTACTTCGGGCTGTCTTAATCCTGTAGCTTTCTCAATACTGCGAGAGGTGAGTTCATAACCATCCGATAAACAGGCAAGCGTTAATGCCACCGGTCTGGTCATATTTATTTTCCTAAGAATTTCCACCATCTCATACTTTTTATCATCCAACATTACTTCATCGCCATCTTCCATTAAATCACCGATAAGCCAAATCTTTTATAAAAACTCATATAATATTTTTTATTAATAAGTTTTATGGATTTTATTTTATATATAGACAGTAATTCAAATTAATATAAAAATAGAACAGAATAAGTAAAATCAATAGAAATTTTGAAAAATACTTAGAAAAATTGCAGAAAAAATGTAGTGGGCCCGCTGCGATTCGAACGCAGGACCTCACGGTTATCAGCCGTGCGCTCCACCAGGCTAAGCTACGGGCCCGATTTGTTTATTTTCAAGACGCGACCACCCCAATATACATGCTTATATTTTAACGTTGCGCTTTGTTTTTACACTTAAAAAATAACTTTATCAGCAACAAAATATCAGACAGTTAAAATTAGCGATACTTTTATGTAGATAAGGTTATATCTTGGAATGCTAACATTAAGGGCCGGTAGATCAGCATGGAAGATCGCTACCTTGGCAATTGTGTTGCACAGATGCAATACATCCAGACTGGTAGAGGCCTCGGGTTCGAATCCCGACCGGTCCATAAAGATTTTTTGATTAACCTAAGGGAATTTATATTTGCTGACTACTCTCCCACGACTGAAGAGCCTGTCCGACAATTCTGGACTACAATCAATCTATTTTTATCAATTAGACAAATAAATATAAATTATAGATTAATTTATGTATCAATAGCATTTATCCAATAATCCAAAAACCAGTCACGGATGCTGTCACTTGATATAAAAGAAACAATCAGGACTGATAATTTATGTTACTTGGTAGGTCCTTTTGTATAAGATATCCACTTTAATATTAATTGCCGGACAGCCTGTAAAGTCGTTGGCTTTCACGTACCCCTGTTGCCCCACTTTCGTAAACTTTTAATTTGTAACAAATGTTTTACAAAAAACGATTCCAGTTTAAATTTATATTATCAATAGCTATAAATTAAACCGTACATATTAAAAATTGATGCCTAAGATTGAACCCTTTGACAAATATTACCAAAAATACGAAAACTGGTTTGAAAAATATAAATTTGTATATCTGTCAGAGTTGGAGGCAATTAGGAATTATATTCCCCATAAATAGGATGGAATAGAAATTGGAATAGGTACTGGAAGATTTGCCAAACCTTTAGGTATTGAAGAAGGTGTTGAACCCTCATATAATATGGGAAAAATAGCTAAAAGTAGAGGAATTAAAGTATATAGTGGAACAGCTGAAGAACTGCCATTGAATAATAATAGTTATGATTTTGTATTAATGGTGACTACTTTATGTTTTCTTGATAATTTAGAGAAGTCCTTTTCGGAAGTCTACAGAATTTTAAAAGAACATGGACGCTTTATTATTGGATTTATAGATAAAGACAGTCCTATAGGCAAAAAATATCTTGAATCTAAAAACGAAAGTACATTTTATAAACACGCTGATTTTTATTCGACTGATGATGTCCTACGTTTATTGAAAAAATTCAATTTTAAGGATATTGATGTATTACAGACCATATTTGGAAATCCAGAAGATATCAAAGATATTCAAGAATTTAAAAGAGGATATGGAGAAGGCGTTTTTGTAGTTGTCGTTTCTGAGAAACAGGGAGGTATTCGATGAAAGATGATGATTTGGACCCTGATAAGATCTATGAGGCATCAAAAGTATTGAATTTAAACGAAAAAGCTACAATGAAAGAAATAAAAGAATCATACCGCAGATTAATAAAAAAATGGCATCCGGATAAGTGTCAGCAAAATCCAGATATTTGTAAAGCTAAAACTGAAGAAATAATCAATGCATATAGAATCATCATTAAATATTGTCATTACCAAAAGTATTCATTTAAAAAAGAAGACATAATCAGTAATTTACCAATTGAAAAACAGATGGACGAAGATTGGAAAAACCGTTTTGGTAATGATCCTTTATGGGGATAAACTTTATTCTATAGTTTACATACCAGAATACTGGTTAAATTCAAGTTTTAAAAAACAGATTCAAATTGAAAATAATCGATGTTCTTTGAAAATTTAGGATGGCAAAGTTCTCCCTCTTCTATATAGATATTTTAATGGCTTTGTAGAAGTCATCAATGATACTTTATACATGGCTTCTTTCTCAGATAGAAATTGCCTATATTATGAAGGGATACTAAAAAAACCAATTATGCTGGATTTTTGATAATTTCTTTTCCAGAAAACCATATTTATCAAAAAATGTGTTGTGTCGTAATCATTAAATAATTATCTTTCAATACAATTTATAGATAAATGCTAATTTTTGGCATTTACAATTAGTAAGGAGAGTGTGGAAAACATGGACGAATCAAATACACAAGAACAGACGAGTCTACCTCTTATAGGTGACGATGCTCCTAAATTTACAGTAAACACTACACAGGGTAAAATCAACTTTCCTGATGATTATAATGGAAAGTGGGTGATATTATTCAGCCATCCTGCTGATTTCACTCCTGTATGTACTACAGAATTTATGACTTTTGCTAACATGCAGGAAGAATTCAGAGAATTGAACACGGAACTGATAGGACTTTCTATAGACAGCAATTTTTCACATATTGCATGGTTGAGAACTATAAAAGAAAAGATGGAATACAAAGGCATGAAAAATGTCAGAGTTGGTTTTCCAGTTATTGAAGACCTGAAAATGGAAGTAGCCAAAAAATACGGCATGATCCAGCCCAACGCCTCTACTACACAGGCAGTTAGAGCTACTTTTATAATCGACCCGCATGCAAAAATCAGGGCAATACTGTATTATCCACAATCAACCGGTAGAAACATGGACGAGATAAAGAGAATGATTATCGCCATGCAAAAAACCGATAAGGAACATATTGCAACACCTGCAAACTGGAATCCGGGTGAGGATGTGATAATACCACCTGCTGGAGATTATGATACTGCGGAACAGCGAGCTGAATCAACAGAGGAAGGAACGTACTGCCTCGACTGGTTCATATGCTTTAAAAAAGAATCTGGTAAGTAAGAGCAAATTATAACAAATCAACTGGATGTTAAGGATGAGGGACATATCTTGGAGAAAACCATAGAGAACTTGAAAAAAGCATTCACAGGCGAAAGTCTTGCAAGGAACCGATATACCAATTTTGCAAAACTTGCTAAAGAATAAGGATATGTACACACCGGTACAGAACCGCCTGAAAAATGTCCCTCGTGCGACCATCCATACAATTACTTTGAAGTAAAATGTGAAGATTACTAAAAACCATTAATTAGCACCTTATCCAATTATCTTATTTTTTTTCTCTTTTATAAATGCTTAAATTTACAATATTTCGACCTGTCCACTCTTTTTTAAATTTCCACCTCGACTTAGCCGCTTTGACTAATTTTGCCGGTTATGTATATCAGTTATCATAATATTTATCAATGTGGTAGTCATCGATTTAACCTATGAGTTTGAAAAAATTAGTTCTGATATTGTTAATTGGTAGTGTTGTTCTGTTTAGTGGATGTGCAGGAATGAATGACAACACAAATGGAAATGACACTACAGGTACAGGGGAAAATGTAGTCGAAAATGGAGATATTGTAACATTGGATTATACACTAATGTATGAAAATGGTACAGTTGTTGAAACCTCTGTAGATGACATCGCTGAAGAAAATGATAACATCGAACAATCAAGGGAACCGTTAGAATTTGAAGTTGGTTCTCAACAAATGATAGCAGGCATCAATGAAGGCGTTCTTGGTATGAGTGAAGGTGAGCAAAAAACCTTAACATTGCCTCCAGAGGAAGCTTTTGGACCCTATCGAGAAGATTTGGTTCAATCAATGACTATTGAAGAATACCAAAATGCCACAAATTCAAACACAACTCCTGAACAAGGAGAACAAATAATGACACAAATGGGTCCAATAACTGTTAGTGATGTTAATGAAACTCACATAACACTTGATGCCAATTCTCCGTTTGCCGGTAAAACTGTAGTATTTGATATAACAATAAACTCTATTAAAAAAGATGAAAATACACAGAATAACGGAGAACCACCGGAACAATAAAAAAATAATATTTATACATAAAACTGGTTAACGGTTTCTATGGAGAAAGAAGGGAAGATAATTGTAGTGCTTATTGCAATGGCTCTTTCTTCTCTTTCTATAGCCTACATTACTTTCTTTCCTGCAAATAATGGTCTTCAGGAATACAGCGATTCTTCAAATATCGGTGAAGAAGTATATCTTGAAGGAACTGTACTTGGAAAACATGTCACATATAATGGAGACCATCTAATTTTAAATTTAAAATGGAACTCCGGTTTGGTCAAAGTATTTGTTCCAAACAGCAACGGTGCAGAAACCTTAGATAAAAAAATAAACAAAGGTTTTTATATCCATGTTGAGGGTGCAGTGGACAAATACAAAGGAAAAAGAGAAATCATAATCCAACAAAAAAACGATATTTCAGTTGTTGAACATCCCCAATAATTACAGATAGGATTTTTTTTTTGAAAAATCGTTACATCTATAAATAAAAAGAACAATATCGGTTAAGCATGAAAGCGTGTATAATGTGTGGAGGAAAAGGAACAAGGCTTCATCCTTTAACGTTTGAGCGACCAAAACCAAGCATACCTGTTTTGAATAAACCGATTTTGACCCATTTGATTGAGCACCTGTCAAAAGAGGGTTTTACAGAGATTGTTGTTACCCTTGGATATATGGGTCACATGATAGAAGAACAGCTTGGAGACGGTCGAATGTTTGGGGTTCATATTAATTATGTATATGAGCACAAAAAACTGGGTACTGCTGGAAGTGTAAAAAACGCTGAACATTTGCTTGGTAATGAACCATTTATTGTGCTCAGCGGAGACCATGTTCTGAACCTGAACCTGCGTGAAATGTTTAGATTCCATGAAACAACAGGCGACTCAATGATAACTATAGGACTGCTTTCTATCGACGACCCGCGAGAATTTGGTATCGCAGATATGGATGTCAACAACAAGGTTCACAGATTTCTGGAAAAACCCGATTCCGGGGAGATATTCAGTAACCTCGCAAGTACAGGTATTTATGTATGTGACCCTGAAATTTTTAACTACATACCTGAAGATACCCAATACGATTTTGCCAAAGATGTATTCCCCAAACTCATGTCATCAGGTAAGGATATAAGTGGATTCCTTGTTTACGGTGAATGGACTGATGTAGGAAACCCTGCTGCCTATAGGGCAGCTCAGCGCTGGATGCTTGCTTCTTTAACCGGTACATCAATTATGGGACGCTTTAACACAAAAAATGCACGCATAAGTGGACCATTAAAAATTGATAACAATGTTACTATAGGTTCAAATTCATCTCTTGTGGGACCCATTGTCATAGGTGAAAATACAGAGATAGGAGACAACGTTCTTATTAGCCCCTATACTGTAATTGGTTCAAATTGTGTTATCGAAAACAATGCCAGGATTTTCTCATCCTATATCTTCAATAATGTTAAAATAGGTCAAAATACAAATGCGTCAGGTGCAGTAATCGACAACGATGTTAGTGTTGGTCAAAATACAAGTCTTGAAAACGGTACTGTATTGGGGGCAAAGGTTACTATCGGTGATAACGCAACAATTCACTCAAATGTTAAAATATGGCCAGAAATAGATGTTAGTGATTCCGAAAATGTAACAACCAGTTTAATCAATCCGGAATACCACGAAAGTTAATCTCATTTTGGTATTCTGGATTGATTACATGAGTAAATTTAAAAAATGGATGAAAGCTTCACTTTTAATAAGTGGTATATCTATTCTACTTCTTCTTATTGTCACTGTTAATTCTGAAACCATTGAAACCGTCCTCAAAATCAAATATGAATACATTGTACTGGCAGTTATAATGCATATAGTCGCATATTTTATGTGGGCTCTTCGTACAAAATCTATGTGTCAGGGTATTGATTATAAAATCAAATTTTTAAGTTGTGTTAAAATTGTGACAGCTGGTAAATTTGCAGCATCAATTACACCTTCATCAATAGGAGGCGAGCCTTTACGGATTGAATTACTGCACCAAAATGAATTGCCTATAGGACGTGCTTCTGCAATAGTTTTGGGAGAGCGGTTTATGGATGCATTTTTAATCCTTTTTTCTGCCCCTGTAGCTCTTTACATATTAAGAGACGGATTTTCGGATTCAAGTCTGGACATTGTTTTTATCATGGGTGAATTTATACTAATGTCTGTTCTTTTAATAATGTTATATGGCTTATTACGACCTGAAAATCTGAAACGCATTATACGTTTTATTGCTATCAAATTAACTAAATTATTGGGTAAAAAAAGAGAAGATCAAATCTACCATGTGCTCAAAAAAATTGATTCAGAATTTTATAATTTCCATGCAAGCCTCAGAATGCTGTTAAGAGAGGGTCGAACAAGTCTGGCTTGTGGTATGTTGTTTACAGTTTTTTACTGGTTATTTTTATTTTCCATATTACCAGTGATTCTTATGGGACTTAACCTGAACCCGCCTGTAATAATAACTTTCGCAGCCCAGATTTTGCTTTTGATTATCACAGCTGTTCCGATAACACCCGGTGCAAGTGGTGTCGCGGAACTGGGAGCTACCACCCTTTTTTCAGTTTTTGTTGTCCCATCTTTGATAGGTATCACTGTAATTACATGGCGGGTTTTAACCTATTATATGAACCTTTTAGTAGGCGGATTTGTAAGTATAAAAATCGCAAAGGATACCGAATTGATTAACAGGCTGTTTGGATGATATTTCAAAGGGAAATATAGTTTATTAATTTCTCACCATTCTCCACTCTTTCCATAAAATCATTTTTATCTTTGAAAGGAATATTTTTGTAGATTTCAGCTGCCTGATTCTTCCCAACACCCGGTATTTCACTAATTAGTTCCAGTGATGCTTCATTAATCCTTAGTGGATATGGTATGCCAGTGATTGAACGGTGTCCATGACCAGTAACCATTATATCTATAAATTTATTTTCTGGAAGCAATTCCGGAATACCTACAAGCAACGGATATGAACCCAATTGTCTTCCGAAAGTAAAACCATCTTTATGGACTTCACACAACACATTTTTAAGTATTGTACCTTCTGGAACAAGTTTTCTAAGCATTGGTTTGTCAATATATTCTCTGACTTTTTCCTTGTGATTTAAAAATAGTTTATTATGTTTTTTTGTGACGGTGTCCTTACCATATATAGGAGTTCCTGGGAAGGTAACCACTTGTCTCAGGTTTATTCGCCTTACAAGCAACCCGGAATCAAACACTTTTTTCAGGAAATCGTAGTTATTTTTGAAGGTTTTTTTGGTTTCTCCTTTGAGACCGTAAACAAAATTCAAACCCGGTAGAATCTCTGGAAGCCCATTGTATCCACATTTACCACCTTTCTCATTAATAATTTTAATTGCTTCTAATACTTCTTCCGGTGTTGCTTTAAGATTATTGGCAGACACTACATCAGGGTCAGCACTCTCCATACCGAGAGCACATACATCACCGGTTGTATGATATTTCAAGATAATATCCAGTATTTTGCGGGATTTATCAGGATATCTGGCTATAGTAGCCGGGTTTACATTATCCATATGAAGAACCTGTAAATCAGGAGCTTTATCCCTTATGCCCCTGTAAAGTTTTTCAATGGCTTCTGGATTAGGTTCAGATATATCATTAGTGTTTTCAATAGATTGATAGGTGAAAAGATCAGGCTGTCGACCAATTCTGAAATATCTGGCACCTGAATTGTAAAGCTCTGAAACTTCAAATATAACGTCTTCTACAGGTCTGTATTTGGATTCTTTATAAAACGGTTCTGTACAGAATGAACAATGAGTGTTTCTTCCACACCCCCGATAAGTCTCCAGTTCACAAATGATATAAGGATAATCAGGATGTTGTTGGTGAATAAAAGCACCATTTATAGCCCATCTTCCAATTTCTTCCACTGTTCTTTGCCGGTGGGTTATGTTTCCAATTTGTTGGTTATTTTGCAAAAAATCATATACAAATGATTCAATATCCTCTTTAGCAATATAAACATCCTCAATATTAATACCAAGTTTTTTAGCAGATTCCCCACCCTGTTTACTAAAACCCAGACGAATAGGACCGCCGAGTATTTTGGAACCTGATGCTATTTTAAATACACTCTCAATTTCATTAAGAGTTATCGGTGAAGCTCGAAGATATTTACCGGGTACAGTCATACCTGCTATTATAATAACAGTATCAGCCTGTTTGATGGTTTCTTTCATGGAAGATAATTTGCGTAACTGGTCTATAGTAGTGTAATGAATGTTTTGTTTTTTAATATTACATTCATGTAAAGCTCCTGCTATGTACCTTGGATAGGGTGACAGGTAGGGTGGCACACCAAAACATGCCGGTTCATCTACATAACCATCAACAATTACAGCTTCAAAGTTTTTCATTATGCGTTCTACCCTCTGATATTGTATATCTAAAAGTGCATTAAAGCAGTTGAAAATTTTAACGCCTTTATAATATTTAACGCAGAAAAATTTACAGCATCATTTATTATATATATTTATAATGCATAGTAAGGAATTGACAGCAGAGGTAGAGAATGAGGGAAAACTCTACATCTGTTTGAAAGTAGTGGACGAGCGAATTTAATGATTGAGTGGGGTTCAACCATCGGGAGATGTGGTTAAAGTAGTCAATATAGGCTTATCCGCCCAATCTGTGTTATTCGGGGGAGTTATCACAGTTTGGGTGGTTAATATGAATCTTTCTTGTGATATCTACACCCAGTAACTTATGATTTTTATATTTTATATAGTTTTTATGCTTTATCTGTAGTATTAATAAATTTTTATGTAAAAGAGCTAAATATATAATCATAATTTAAAAATATAATTTACTCTGTTACTGGTTTATAAAGATAAAACTTTAAATTAGCCACACTTGTTTTAGTTAGGGAACAAAAATGGATGAGAATAACTAGGAAAATGATAATAATTCAGATATGGCAAATAATGTAGAAAAAATAAGTTACCATTTAGAAGAAATAGAAAAAACATTAGGTATTAAACCTCGCAGGGATTTGGCCATTGAAAACTGCCTGATGAGATAGCACATCAATGGTTACTTTAAATTAAGAGACAAATATGGAAAACTTGAGATTGTAGAAATCACAGAAAAAGGCTATAACCATTTAACCAATAATGAATTAATAAATGAACCATCCCTTATACAAGAACTGGATGAACGAAGGGAAAAACTGGTAAATTATAAACCATTCTGGATACGAATCAACGAGCTTTTAGAAGCCGGAATTATACCACAGGAAACCGTGGAAAGTTTAAAATCCTATCAATTGGATCCGATGGATATAGTCAACTTAATGGCTACCACCCCTACTGGTATTCATGATGTAACTGAATTAACAAAAAATGATATAGTTGAGACCACTTTAAATAAAGAGGAAGTAGACGAAATCTACAGAATTGCTAATCTGGATTCTTGAAAAATATATTATTGGGTGTTGTTCTATACTTAACTAATTTTTCATGTCAATTCCTCTCGGTTTTTATTGAATCTGCCAGCATTTTTTTGGTCGCACGGATTGGTTTCACTACTAACAGCAATACAATAAGGTATATCACCAACAAACAACCCAATATTGTTTTTATCATTGATACATCACCATTTAACAATAAGTACATCGATTAATATATTTATATATAACATATAATATTTAACGTTGTATACTTACATCTAATATTTCATCATATTTTAATTCTACCATTGTTTTATATCATAGTTGTTCAGCTAACGGTCAAAATCATTAAATACCATCCTATCACCAAATACGTTCAATAAAAAACCAATAAGAAAATCTATAATACTGTTTAATATTTATTTTAAAAATAGCCGAATTATCAATTAATATAAAAACATTCTATAATGAGTTGATTTAATGAGAAGTAATACTATAAAAAAAGGAATGGAACATGCACCCCATCGTTCGCTTCTTAAAGCTACCGGTGTAACAGATTCCGAGATGGATAAACCGTTTATTGCTGTCGTAAATTCGTGGAATGAAATTGTTCCCGGACACATCAACCTTGACAAACTTGGTGAATCAGTAAAAGCAGGAATTAGAAACGCTGGAGGAGTACCTTTTGAGTTTAATACCATTGGTGTTTGTGACGGTATAGCAATGGGTCATGAAGGTATGAAATATTCCCTCCCAAGTCGTGAAGCTATTGCAGATACGATTGAACTCATGGTACAGGCACACCAGCTTGATGGTATGGTATTAATTGCAGCCTGTGACAAAATCCTTCCAGGTCACCTGATGGCTGCAGGACGTCTCAACATACCGGCAATTGTTGTCACCGGTGGTCCCATGTTACCGGGTTATGTTGGTGACGAATACTGTGACCTTGTATCTGTATTTGAAGGAATAGGTTCTTGCCGTAACGATAACATTTCAGAATCCCAGTTAAAAATGATAGAAGACCAGTCGTGCAGTGGAGCTGGTTCATGTGCCGGATTGTTTACTGCAAATACAATGTCCTGTTTAACAGAAGCAATGGGAATGAGCCTTCCGGGTTGTGGAACTGCTCATGCGGCAGATGCAAAGAAAGCACGTATTGCCAAAGATTCTGGTGAACGTATAGTCCAGATGACAAAAGAAGACCTTACACCACGTCAAATTGTAACCGATGAGACTCTTAATAATGCTATAAGGGTGGATATGGCAATAGGAGGAAGTACAAATACTGTTCTGCATCTTCCAGCAATAGCCAATGAGTTCGGATTGGAGTTACCTATTGAAAAATTCGATGAATTGAGCAGGCAAACACCTCATTTGATAAACCTGAGACCCGGTGGATACAACCACATGCTCGATTTTGACAGAGCAGGGGGAGTTCAGGCAATCCTTGAAAGGATAAAACCGATGCTATTCCTTGATGTTAAAACTGTTACTGGAAAAACACTTGGTGAAAACCTTGAGGACTTTGTTGTAATAAATCCGAAAACAAACAAAGATATCATAGCAACAATCGATAATCCTGTCCATCCAGAAGGCGGAATAGCAATTCTTAAAGGTTCTCTTGCACCAGAAGGTTCAGTAATTAAACAGTCAGCAGTAAATGAAGATATGCTTGAACACAAAGGTCCAGCAAGAGTTTATGATAGTGAAGAAGATGCTATGTGTGGTATACTGGGTGGAGATGTTAAATCAGATGATGTTGTTGTCATAAGATATGAAGGTCCAAAAGGAGGACCTGGAATGCGTGAAATGCTGTCTCCAACATCTGCAATAGCAGGTATGGGGCTTGATACAGTTGCACTGGTTACAGATGGACGTTTTTCAGGTGGAACAAGAGGACCATGTATAGGGCATATATCACCAGAAGCCATCGACAGTGGACCTATTGCATATATCCAGGATGGAGATGAAATCGAAATAAACATTCCAGAAAGAACTTTGAATCTTAATATCTCAGAGGAAGAGATGAAAAAGAGGAAAGAATCCTTTGAGTTATCCGAAAAAGAAGTAGATTCTAAATACCTTACAAAATACAGAAAATCAGTAGGTTCCGCAAGTAAAGGCGGAATCCTTCAATAATTTATTATTTTTTAATAAGGATTTATGTACAATATCATGGGGGAAGGTATAATTCCAAAAAGGATAAAAGTCGCCAATCAGGCTCGATGTATTGGATGTTACTCCTGTATGCTGGCATGTGCACGTACCTATTACGATACAGTTTCCCTGAAAAACAGTGCAATTGATATACAGACAAAAGGCGGTATAGAGGAGGGTTTTGTCTCCATAGTCTGTCATGCCTGTATAGATCCCCCTTGTTCCAGAGCATGCCCTACAGGTGCTCTCACTGTGAGAAAAGGTGGTGGAGTAATACTGCACAATGATTTGTGTGAAGGGTGTAGGTATTGTGTAGATGCATGCCTTATAGGTGCAATACATATGGATGCATACGGTAAAGCCGTTGTCTGTAAACACTGCGGTGTATGTGCTTCATACTGTCCCCGGGATGTGCTTGAATTAAGAAAAGTTGGGGATAACGGGGAAGAAATCATGGATACAAATTAATCGAGGGATTTGATGACTGATACAGTTATAAACAGCACATCCAATGTACTTTATATAGACCTTACAAATGAAACATCTAAACTTGTACAAAGACCGGATCTGTTTGACAGATATATTGGAGGTACAGGTGTAGCAACACAACTACTTGACGAAGGTTTCAGAGAAGACAAAGATGCTCTTGACACAGAAGCACCTATTGTATTTAGCATCGGACCATTTTCTGGTATATATCCGTGTTGCACAAAAGCAGTGGCAATGTTTCGTTCTCCTTTAACCGGTGAACTGGGTGAATCATATGCAGGAGGCAGAATTGCCACAGCAATGAGGTTTGCAGGATATGATTCAATAGTTATTACCGGAAAAGCAAAACGTCCTGTTTATCTTTCTTTGCATGATGGCAATATTACATTCAAAGACGCCACATCTATATGGGGTCTTTCATCAACTGTAGATGTTGGAAAGATACTCAGAGATGCAGAACCTTATTCAGGGAGAAGAAGTATTATCCGCATCGGTCCCGCCGGTGAAAAAGGTGTTAAATACGCCAATGTAAATGTTGATACCTACCGTCATTTCGGTCGACTGGGTCTTGGTGCGGTTTTTGGCTCCAAAAACTTGAAAGCCATAGTATTATCAGGTAATGAAGAACTGCAGGTTGTAGATAAAAAAGACTACAATAAACAGTACAAGCAACTCTACCATAAAGTGGTGAACACTGACCTGATGGAAAAATATCATGATTTGGGAACTACTATCAATGTAAATGTTTTAAACGAAATCAACGCACTGCCAACCAGAAACTTCCAGCAAACATATTTTGAATATGCAGAGAACATATCCGGTGAAAATTTAGGAGATAATTACCTAATAAGAAAACTTTCCTGTGCTGGTTGTCCCATTGGATGCATACATGTTGCAATGCTGAAAACGTTGTTTTCAAATTCTCATGATGTAGAAGTTTCTGATATACCATATGATTATGAGCTTGTATATGCACTCGGTACAAATCTGGGACTTAAAGAACCAGAAGATGTACTTGAATTAATTGATACATGTGAACGTCAGGGTGTTGACATTATAAGCATGGGTGTTATTCTTGCATGGGCTACAGAAATGTCGATGAAAGAAAAAATCTCTACCGATGAAACCATGGGTGTAACATTAAAATGGGGAGATCTTAATAATTTCCTTCGTGCTGTTGACTTGATAACAAAATCCCCGAATGAATTTTACTCTGCACTTGCAGAAGGTGTAGCTGTTGCATCGGAAAAATATGGCGGTCAGGATTTTGCAATGCATCTTGGAAGGCTGGAAGTCCCAGGATATCATACGGGACTGGGTAATGTTGTAGGACTTACAGCTGGCGTACGCCATTCCCATCATGATAATGCAGGATATAGTGCAGACCAGAAGGCGTTTAAGAGTGATCTATCGGATGAAGAGATTATCGACCAGTTGATAGCCGAAGATGATGTAAGGGGAGTTCTCAATTCACTTGTTATCTGTCTGTTTGCACGCAAAGTCTATACCCCTGATGTCATTGTTGATGCACTTAAACCACTTGGCATTGAAAAATCGGAAGAAGAACTTGACAGAATTGGAACTGAGATATTTATGAAAAAATACGAGCTTAAACAAAAATTTGGATTTAACCTTGATAATGTCAAACTTCCGAAACGTTTCTTTGAAACCGCGTCTACCAACGGAATAATTGATAAAGAAAGAGTTGAAAACGCTCTGGAAATATACAAAAACAAAAGAGGATTTTAAGAAGGGGGATACAAAGCTGGAAGTTACTGGCATCTGTTCTATATGTGGCAGACCTGCAAAACTTAATACATGCAGTTTCTGTGGGAGGCAGGTGTGCGGGAATTGCCTGACCTCCAGAGGTATTTGTGTTCAGTGTGCACAAGGCAGTAGAGGAAGATATGTAGAATAACCTTATAACAGACGATTTATCGGATGATTGCTGGGCTGTCCCAAATCCGTACCTATACCTGCGGATGCTTCTGATACCATGATATCGCCCATTGCTGCTACAGGGAATGTATATGGTGCATTTTCAATTGGACCATAGAGAACAAAATCACCTGTTGCCATCTGCTGCATACAGGTGGAACTGATATCACACATTCTATATACAAGAGGGTCTTTTTTCCCTTGTTCTTTGAGCCAGTTCCATGAAGAAGGTGCGTTATGTATCCCTGAACCTGTAGGATAACCCCATTTTGCCTTTACATTTGCTGTCATACGTAAAGCAATACCAGCACCATTACCCATAGGTGTGATACTTGGGTCAACCATTATATTGGATATACCACAATCCTCTGCAATTTCCAGCAAACCTCTGTCAATAGCTCCGCCACCGTTTTCAAGTATTTTCATACGTCCTTCCATTGAAGAATCTATTGCATTAAAACCAAGTATTATAGAACTGAATACATCCGAGTTTTTAAGTGCCTGCTCTTCATCTTTTGAAATACTCATATTAACGGAATTGTAAATGGTCTTGTCTGAAAGTCCAACTTCTGTAACGTATTCTAATGCTTTTTTACGCACTTCTGTTTCTGATGAATCGATGATAAACGGTGCATCAGTAATTTCAGATATAAAATCTATATAATTGCATACATTTTCAGGAGTTGTTCCATAGATATGCAACATGTGAGGATTTCCAGTCTCATCAGAATTGGTTTCCTGGATATTTACAAGTGTTTCAGCAGCGTTTTTATCAAAAGTCCCTCTGGATTCGTTTTTTATTATTTTATGTCCGCGGTAAAAAATGGTACCTGCAAGTACAGTGGGCAACTCTCCGGGTTGTCCCCCGACCTTTACACCTGCGATATTGACAATTTCCTGTTCTTTTCTGAATTTAAACATTTATTAACCTCACATATACAATCCTTAAAAACAAATAACTATTTCTTGATAATATTTTTAAATGTTAGCCGGATGAATTAATTCCATGAATATCATTAATTTTATTATGATAATCCTTAATCTATTTAAAAATAAGTGTTTTTGTTACCAATGTATTTATCACCTATTTTTCACATAAAAATGTTTAACAGTACCGGATAATATGCACACTATCACATTAATAATAATACTTGCCTATGCACCCAGTCTGGCTCTTTTGTGGTATTTTTATCACAAAGATAAGTATGAGCCAGAACCCAAAAGATACGTGATTTTGACCTTTATATACGGTGCTCTTAATTCGGTAATCATCGCCATGTTTTTTGAACAATTGTTGTTCCAGTTTATACCCAGAACCATTTTTTCCATAGCAATAGTAGCAGGTGTTGTAGAAGAGATTACAAAGGGATACATTATACGGATACCCTATAAAGCAAAGCAAATGGATGGTATAATGGATGGGGTAGTATATGGTGTTGCAGCAGGCCTTGGATTTGCTGCTACCGAGAACCTGTTGTATGGTTTTGGGTTTGGTGTAGGTATATCCGTCCAGAGAGCACTGTTAACACCTATTGCTCATGGTGTATGGACTGCAACTATAGGTGTAGGTTATGGACTTAAAGCAGAAAACAAATTGAAACTACCACTTATTTACTTTTTCTTTGCTGCTATATCCCTACACTTTTTATGGAATTACTTTGCGTTGCTGTCAAGAGACATACCAATTTTGTTTTCGGTTGTAATACTTTTGATTCTGTTTAATATTGCTATCATTTCCTATTTTGTAAATGCCGGTTTGAAAGAAGACCGCATTAAGTATGGTTTTTCAGGAAAATAACCTCAATTAAGCCTTAAAAATCATTCCTGTTTCTGTATCTATTACAAATTCATCCGAAATAAACATATCACCATTATCAGATGATACTGGTGGAAGTGTTTTTTTCTTTCTACTTTTTGATGTTACAAGGACAGGTTCTTCATTATAAGCGTCTCGTTTATCTTTATAAGTATCAACAATATTTCCTAAAACCTCTGAATCGGTTTCACCTATACAATCAATCACTTCTACCTGATTCCGAAAACGCTGGATGGCTATTCGAGGAATATTTTCTACAAATGGAATAGCCCCTTCTGAACCGATGATTCTCCCCTTCCCATCAACACCGTTTTTGTGTAGTTTCAAAATAGTATGTCCCGATAGATGTCCTCTGGACTCGCCACCACATAACAGAACAAATCTAATGTTGGAATTGGAGACTATATTAGTGATTAATTTTTCAGCTCCCAGATTTTCGGTTTTGCATGTACCCCATAAACATGCTTCAGGGTTTGATTCTATTGAACTGGCAAGTGTAACAACTACTATCCTTGATTCAGGGTTGCCTACAGTGTAATCACCTTTTACAACCGGCCAATCATCAGCAATTCGTTTTAAGATAACCACCTCATTTCGTTTTAATTGATGTTAATGCACTGGCAATCATAATGGCTTTAGTGAAATCTTTCCTTGCCCTTGATGTGTCCACAAAGACATATTCATCGGTAAGTACTGGAGCTCCTATACCTTCCCCTCCACATAGATATACAAGTGTTCTAAAAATCAGATTTCCTGTGATACCATCTGGAGCATAGACAAAATCAGATTCTTTAACAGCGTTTTCTATCAGTATATTATGATTCGTGGCATTAATTCCGTTGCCCAGTAAATACCTAGTTATAAATTCTGCATCTGCAAGTGTTCTATCAACCTTATTGTTGCGCCCGATGTCTCCTGACCTGCCACCTGATAAGATTCCAACTTCAGGGTCAATATCAAATCTGCGTATATGCTCAATACTTTTTTTTACATGTTCAATTTTTGATGCCAGATCATTTCCTTCATCAATACCTACTGGAGCAAAGAAAAAAGGTCTGCCCATATTTGTTTGAAGTAATGCTATACGATACAATTTTTCCGCATCCATTAATGTTTTCAGATAATCCAGTACTTTTGATGCTTTTATATTTCCTCTTACAGCGGCATCTACATCATTGGATGCGAGAAGTTCACAGATTGATTTTTCAGGGTTATCAGTATCTACAATTTCTATGTTGGATTCAGAATCGAGGTTTTCAATATCCTTTTTGCAGCCTACAATTACAATATTTGCATAACCTCTATCCTGTGCTTTTTTAAGACTATCCAGTATTTCTGTAGAAAGGAAATTTATCCCAATCGCAACTCGTGCTTTGTTTTCGATAGCTTTCTTTTCTACTATGTTTAATATCGAGCTGTCATTAAACATCATAAACTGGAAATGTATATTGAATATATTCCTTAACTAATTTTTGCTTCAATGTAAATGTGAACTACCACTTGGATAAAGACCAAGTGGCTCCTTAAATAAAAAATTTAAGGATAACTTTAAATCTATGATTTAAAGTGCTTCCTGTTTCATCCTTTTCCCTTATGGGAACAAGTTCACAGGCTCTACCCCTCATCCCGAAGGTGAATTGATGCCTATTAGATTCTGTTTATCCAGCGCGAATTTTTTAATATTTACTGATGCGTTGATGTCTCTATCATGTTCCGTTTTGCAGTCAGGACATTCCCATTCTCTGTCTTTAAGTTCTAAACCCTTATTATAATATCCACATACATGACAGATTTTGCTTGATGGGTCGAATCGTCCTATCTTGATAATATTTTTACCATACCATTCTGCTTTATACTCTAATTTCTGAACAAAACTACTCCATGAAGCATCGGTTATATGCTGTGCCAGATTATGATTTCTCAGCAGTCCTTTTACATTCAAACATTCCAGTGCTACAGCTTGGTTCTCGCTTATCAGTTTATTACTTAACTTATGCTGGAAATCTTCTCTCTGATTAGCAATTTTCTCATGATATTTTGCTATCTGATGTTTTAGTTTCCTGTAATTGTTAGAACCCTTCTTTTTTCTGCTGAGCCTTTTCTGTAATACCTTCAATCTTTCAATTGAATTTTTCAGGTACCTTGGATTATCGATTTTTTCACCGTCGGATGTTACAGCGAAATCCTTGATTCCTACATCGACTCCTACTGTATTATTTTGGTCGAATGTCTGTTTTTGTGGTAATTGTTTGTCGTCATCGACTAAAATACTGATATAATATTTTCCTGTCGGTGTTCTTGTTATAGTTGCAGTCCTTTGTTTACCATCAAACCTTCTATGAAGCCTTGTTTTTATCCAGCCGATTTTAGGTATGTATACTTTATTATTACCAAAATCGACTTTATAATACTGAGGAACAGAAAACGATTGTACTGGGTTTTTCTTGGATTTAAACTTTGGAAAACCTGATTTTTCTCTGAAAAATTTGGTAAAAGCATTTTCCAGGTTAAGAGTAGCTCCCTGTAATGATTGAGAGTTAATTTCATTCAACCATTCATGATCTTCTTTTAATACCCTTATCTGTTTGTTCAATTCAAATCTTGATATTGCTTTACCATCCTGCTCATAAGATTTGATTTTGTTCTCCAATGCCCAGTTGTATATGAACCTACAAGCTCCTATATGTTTTGCGATTAACTCCTGTTGGATTTGGTTTGGATACATACGATACTTGTAGGCTTTTAACATATTACAGTAATTAGAATTTAACATTATTTATATGTTAAGTTATATATTGGACGGTATTCAGCCCTGATGCTGAAGACATCAGGGTTTTCTACCTTCCATTATTATAAAATGCAAACATTAATTAAGACTCTTTCTTTATCTGGGATTGGTTAAGATGAGTGAACCAATCGAATGGGCTGAAAAATACAGACCATCTACACTTTCTGATGTAGTAGGCAACAAAAAAGCTTTAGAATCACTGAAAAAATGGGCTGAAGAATGGTTGGATAATGTACCAGAAAAAAGGGCTGTTATACTGCACGGCAGAGCTGGTATTGGTAAAACCTCAACAGCCTATGCTCTTGCAAATGATTTTGGATGGGAGGTAATTGAACTCAACGCAAGTGATCAGAGGACTGCTGAGGTTATCAACAAAATCGCAGGTTCTGCATCAAAAACAGGCTCACTGTTTGGTTCAGGCGGGAAAAGATTGATAGTACTTGATGAAGCTGATAACCTGCACGGTACCAATGACCGTGGCGGAGCCCGTGCAATCTCCGAAACAATTAAAAAAACCGACCAACCAGTAGTTTTGATTGCAAACGATGTCTATGGTGTAGCATCATCTATTCGAAATCAATGCCTTGAGATTAAATTTAACAATGTACAGACAAGGTCTATAGCCGCCTCCCTTAAAAAAATCTGTAAAAAAGAAGATATAAACTGTGACGATGAATCAATCGAAAAGTTGGCACAGGATTCAGATGGTGACGTACGCAGTGCTATAAACGACCTCCAGGCAGCAGTATCCGGTAACGAACTCCATATTGAGGATATAGCCACCTCACAGAGGGATACAGAAGAATCCATTTTCAAAGTTTTAACCAAAATTTTTAAAGGTCATGATATTAACGATGCCCTTAATGCTACTTACGGTATTGATGAAAGCCCTGAAGACATGGTTCACTGGATTGATGAAAATCTGCCTGCTCAGTTTAAACATGAAATTGATGACATAAAATCTGGTTATGGTTATCTTTCAAAAGCAGACATATATCTTGGAAGGGTGAGAAACAGACAAAATTACCGATTGTGGCGTTATGCTAATATACTCATGATTGGCGGAATGGTGGTTTCCAGATCCCAGAACTATAAGGGATTTATCAAATTCAGTCCTCCATCATACTGGAGGAAACTAGGACAAATGCGTGCAAAACGTGACCTTAGAGACAACATAGCATCCAAAATCGCTCAACATAATTATAAATCCATTCGCCATGTACGGTCTAACCTGACACCTGTATATACCAAGTTGTTAAAAGATGATGATTATGCAGTTGATATAACTGCTGACCTGAACCTATCACTGGATGAGTTAGTCTATTTGACAGGGAGTAAAAAGACCACAAAAAGGCTTAAAAATATACACCAAAAAGCAGAATCAATGGTCGAAAATTTTTCAGCACCCGATTCGTTTTCTACCTACAGTTCCAGTACCAAAAAAACATCCAGCAAAAAAAAGAATTCCAAACTGGATGAATCCAAATTCAATAAAAACGAAAATACACAGACTACCAGCAAAACCGAAGATGAACCGAGCCAACCTGTTGACCAGTCCGAATACAACGAAAAAAAATCACAGGATAAATCACAAAAATCTCTTTTTGATTTTTAATTAAGGGTAGAGGAGCGGGTTGGGGAGTGGGGGTTAATAAAAAAAGTTTATTTTATACCCGCTCTCTATAAAGTAAATAGGTTTATTTATTATAAAAAACTTTGCATATAATTATCATTATAATGATGATTTAAAATAATCCAACAAAAAGGCTTCAAAAATCTTTATAAAATATCGCTATATGCCTACATTAGTAAAAACTAAATCCATGCTCAATTGTCATAGAAACGTATTTTAGTTTAATTATACATGATAATTATATTAATCAAAAGAATATATTAACCTAAAAGGTAGTACAATCATGTCATCCCCGATAGCAGAAGAACTTGCAAAAAATCAGCAAACTATAAGCGTTGCGGAATTTTTTGAAAAAAACAGACAGATTCTTGGATTTGATTCAGCTCCCAGAAGTCTAATTACAACTGTAAAAGAAGCTGTTGATAACGCACTGGATGCTGCAGAAGAATCAGGTATACTTCCCGATATTTTACTACAGATTGAGCGAACTGGTAAAGATACGCTTGCTGTGATAATCGAGGATAACGGTCCCGGTATTGTTAGAGAGCAGATACCCAAAGTATTTGCAAAACTGCTGTATGGTTCAAGGTTTCATGCATTGAAACAGAGTCGAGGTCAGCAGGGTATTGGTATATCTGCAGCAGTATTATATTCCCAGCTTACAACGGGTCTCCAGACAAAGATTGTTTCAAAAATAGGTCCAGAATCACCAGCCCATTATTATGAAGTGATGATTAATACCAGTACTAATGACCCTGAAATTTTGAAGGATGAAATTGTTGATTGGGACAGACCTCATGGTACAAGGGTTGAAATGGAGATGGAAGCATCTTATGTCAAGGGTCGAAGGCAGTCAATACAGGAATATTTAAAAGCTACTGCAATTGTGAACCCCCACGCACGTTTAACATTGATTGAACCCGATGGCAATGAGATTGTTTTTGAGCGTGTGACAGATAAATTACCCAAAGCTCCGGATGAAATCCTCCCCCACCCCCACGGCATTGAAATGGGTACTTTGATGAAGATGTTAAGATACACTGAACGCCAAAAAGTTGGTGCTTTTCTGCGTTATTCGTTTTCAAAAATAGGTCTCAATACTGCGGACGAGATTTGTAAGACTGCAGGGCTTGATTTTGAAAAAGAACCCCGTGAAATCACAAGACTTGAAGCTAAAAAACTGTTGGAGGCTTTTTCAAAGGTCAAAATCATGTCACCCCCTACAAACTGCCTTTCTCCGATAGGTGAAAAATTAACATACAAAGGATTGAACAAAGAATTCAATGTAGATTTTATAGCAACTACAACCCGTTCACCATCGGTATATTCAGGAAATCCGTTTATAGTTGAAGTAGGTATAGCATACGGTGGTGACCTCCCAAAAGATGACAAAATCGATATAATGCGTTTTGCAAATCGTGTTCCTCTTCTCTATCAACAGGGTGGATGTGTAACTACTCATGCAGTAGAATCCATTAAATGGAAACAATACGGATTGAACCAGCCGGGAGGGGGAATCCCAACAGGTCCAGCGGTTATACTTGTTCATGTTGCATCTACTAATGTACCCTTTACTTCCGAATCCAAAGATGCCATTGCAGATATACCCGAAATTAAAGATGAAATTGAACTTGGTATCAAGGATGTAGCAAGAAAATTAAACCGCTACATTAACCGTCAGGGTACACTCAAAAAACGGCGTGAAAAAGAAGTAATCATTACCAAGGTTCTGCCAAAGATGGCTTCAACTCTTGCAGAGACACTTGACAGGGAAGAACCAGATATCAACCCAGTAGTGGCAAAAATTATGGGCAATGTTCTGGTAAACAGACAGTTCAAAAGAAACGAAGACAACAGTGTGGAGGTTTCCATACGAATAGTTAATTACGCTAACAAATCCCATGAATTTGATTTGCATGAGATGTTTCCCTACGAAATAAAGAATGCAAACCCTGATCCTAAGACTACTTCTCTTGGTGATGATTTTGATTATAAGTGGACGCTTAACATTTCATCCAATTCTTCCAAGGTTATAAACTATTCGATTGTGTCAATAACAGATGATGAATTATCACGTCTTCCATCTGTAACAATAGAAGGAATTGAAGACGAACTTGTCACTGGTGCAAAAGCGATAAAGGAGATTGTTTAAAATGGCTAACAGTTCTGAATTACCTCATCAGAAAGAACATGATTCTGTGGCAAAAGATAGACTGCTGGGTATTGCCAGAAAATTATATGACCAGTTTGCAGAAGGTATTATTCCTCATGTAACCCTACCCAGCCGTACAAAAGGTAATATTGAATACAACAGTAACAGTGATGTATGGGTTTACGGTGGTCGTGAGAGCGAACGTAGTGCAAAGACAACAAAGGGTGCTTATCAACTGTTAAAAACATCAAAAACCATTGATTTTGTTATGAACAATCATCTGGGACAAAATCGTGGTTCTACTTTAAGAGAATTGTATTATATTTCTGAAAACTGGGGAGTTGCTAAATTCCGTGAACAGCCAGAAAGCGATAAACTGGTGGAAGACCTTGAAATCATCACAAACCTGCAACGTGAATATTTCCACATGCGTCCAGAAGAGGATGGAGCAACATTATTCGGACCTCTAAAACTCAGGGAAGAAACAAAACGTGGAGCAAGGACAATTCATTGTCAGGAAGATATCGGAGAAAGCGGTTACCAGATTCCCTTTAATGTGGAAAATATCGAATTTCTGGAAAATGATGCCAATTTTATAATCGCAATAGAAACCGGTGGTATGTACGCAAGACTTATTGAAAACGGCTTTGATGAAAAATACAATGCTGTACTTGTTCACCTTAAAGGTCAACCTGCCCGTTCTACAAGAAGGATTATCAAACGCATGAACGAGGAACTCGGACTGCCTGTTCTGGTGTTTACCGATGGTGACCCATGGTCTTATCGCATTTATGCATCTATTGCCTATGGTGCAATAAAAAGCGCTCATCTATCTGAATTTATGGCGACACCAAACGCCAAGTTTCTGGGACTGCAGCCTACAGACATTGTAGAATACGAATTATCCACTGATAAGCTTACAGAAAGAGATGTAGAGGCTCTCAGAAGTGAGCTTTCAGACCCAAGATTTGAAACTGACTACTGGAAAGAACAAATAGAGCTCCAGCTTGATATCAAGAAAAAGGCAGAACAACAGGCTTTTGCTGGAAAAGGTCTGGATTTTGTGACCGAAACCTATCTGCCGGATAGGTTGAAAGATCTGGGAATTATTTAAATTAAAATACATAGTACTACAAGCTCTATAAGTTATAGCATAAAACTATTATTTCCTGAATTTATACTATGTGAACTACCGCTGAGCTAAAGACTCAGCGGCTTCAGAAGGAGTTTGCTTTACCGACATGTGTTGCCGAAAAACCTTATCCTTCTTGGATGGTTCACACATCCACTATCGGTTATCTCTATGAGAGAATCACCGACTACTTTTCTTAATATGTTCAATGCTCCATTGACATCGGCATTGAGTAATTTACCAGTAGAAAACTGGAACAATCCTCTTTTTACTCTTTTACCCATGTATTTTCGGTGTTTTCCAATGGGTTCTAATGCAAGAGCATCGGTTTTACTGGTATATGCCTCATCAACTTCTATATACTTGATACCGTAGTACTCACATTTAGACCGAAGTTTCTGTTTGAATTTGCCAAAGGGTATAGTTTGAAAAGTCTGGTTATTCTTTTTACCCATATTGGAGTTCTGTTTAATGTCTTTCAGTTCTCCGATTATGATGTTGCCGATGTTATTATCTATACAGTGTTTAACGATATAGTTAACACTCTGATTCATGAAATCGTTGAGTTTGTTCTTCCTTTTTTCGAACAACCAGTTCAGTTTCTGACCTGATTTTATACCCTGTTTATCATATACAGACTGCAACCCACTTTTGACTTTGTTCCACCAACGGTTATATGATTTCAAACCCCTGCCTTCTATGATGAAAGCAGTCCCATTGGTATCTACACAGGTTGCGAAATTGTTCACTCCTAAATCAATAGATAGATGTTTATTGTAGTCTAAATCGACTTTTTCACCATTACCATTATCTCTGTAAACATACTCTATCTCAAACCATTGTCCGTTATACTTCGGGATTATCCTTACTTCTTTTATGTGTTTACCGGTTATGTTTTCAGGTAACTTGAAGTACAGGTATCTAACACCATAGTTTTTGTAAAATTCTCTACCCATAGATAACCTGATTTTATTATCTTCGATTTTAAACATATCTTTTGGAAAGATACATACAAATTTAGAGTCTTTAGGTAAGTATTCAGGCATCTTTACAGGTCGGTTGTAGTTGCCTCTTTTTTTCTCACCCAGAATCCTGAAAAACGATTTCATGTTTCTATCTACTACTTTCATGGTTTGCTGTGCAACCTGTGAAGGCAGCATCTTGTAATTCTCATTTTCTTTTACCAGATGATAAGCGGATTCATGATTGAGATATTTTGAATTGTCAAAATAGTATTGTCTTGTAGTGTACAGAGTAAAATTGTACAGGTTTTTAGACAATTTAGTAATCCTTTTCAGGACTTCATACTTCTGTTTATCCGCTTTGATATGGTTTTTCTGGGTGAGATGCATTTTATTATATATTTTATAATTATTTTATTTAAATGTTACGTTATGTATTAGACGGTATTCATCCCTGATGCTGAAGACATCAGGGTTTTCTACCTTCCGTTATTATAAAACATGTCACCCTTGAATTTGAATGTGAAAAATGCATTGAAAACGCTGAATACTTGTGTCCCGCTAAATGATTTAATCAGACAACTTTTAAACCAAATTTTATATAAACATTTATTAGTAATGAACGCATATATAGTTAAGTCTTGAAAGGCTAAAAAACAAAACCAGCCAAAATCAATATAAAATTTTTAATTCAATCTGGTTTATAAATGGTTTGATCAGATTTTTAACGTGAAAAATATTTTTAAAGACTATAATCCGATTTCCACGGAGATTTATTATTATGGCTGATAAACAGGTTTATGATTCAACTAATATCCAAGTCCTTGAAGGGCTAGAAGCTGTACGTAAACGTCCGAGTATGTATATCGGAAGCGTTGACAGCAGAGGGCTCCACCATCTCGTGTACGAGGTAGTGGACAACAGTATTGATGAAGCTCTTGCAGGTTACTGTTCTGAAATAAATACTATACTAAATTCTGACGGCAGTGTGACCCTTGAAGACGATGGTAGAGGTATACCAGTAGATACACATGCCAAATACAACAAATCTGCACTTGAAGTTGTAATGACACTACTTCATGCAGGAGGTAAATTCGATAAAAACAGCTACAAGGTTTCAGGAGGACTTCACGGAGTTGGTGTTTCCGTTGTAAACGGTCTTTCTGAATGGCTGGATGTTGAAGTAAAGCGTGATGATAAACGCTACTATCAACATTATGAAAAAGGTTATCCTAAAACAGAAGTACAGGTTCTTGGAGAATCCGAAGGTAATGGAACAAAATTTACATTCAAACCAGATTCAGAAATATTTGAGTCCACTGAATTTGATTATGATTCATTATCCACAAGATTAAGAGAACTTGCATTCCTGAACAAAGGTATAAAAATTACCATCAAAGATGAGCGTAGTGAAGAAGGGCAGGAAGATGTATTCCAGTATGATGGTGGTATTGTATCCTTCGTTAAACACCTGAATAAAAACAGGTCACCCATTCATGAAGAACCCATTTATTTTGAAGGAGAAAGTGATGGGACAATTGTTGAAATTTCCCTCCAGTACACTGACAGCTACGGTGAATATGTTTATTCATTTGCAAACAATATTAACACCCATGAGGGTGGAACTCATGTAATAGGTTTTAAAACCGCTCTTACGAGAGTGGCAAATGATTATATCAGGAAAAATGAAATTGAGAAAGGAAATGTAAGGCTAACAGGCGAGGATATCAGGGAAGGATTAACAGCCATTATAAGTGCAAAAATACCAGATCCACAATTTGAAGGGCAAACGAAAACCAGACTTGGCAACAGTGATGTTAAAGGTGTTGTGGAATCGTTGGTCACAGAAGAACTCTCCAGATATCTGGAAGAAAATCCCAAAATAGCAAACTCTATTATTAAAAAAGCACTGTCTGCAAAAAGAGCAAGAGAAGCTGCAAAAAGAGCGAGGGAACTTACAAGAAGAAAAAGCGCACTTGAGGTAAGTACACTTCCCGGTAAACTTGCAGACTGTTCAGAAACCGACCCATCAGTTTCAGAAATCTTTCTTGTAGAAGGAGATTCAGCCGGTGGTTCCGCAAAAATGGGGAGAGACCGCAGGTTTCAGGCTATATTGCCATTCCGAGGTAAGATTATAAATGTGGAAAAAGCCCGTCTTTCAAAAGTGTTGAAAAACAATGAAATATTGTCCCTGATTACTGCAATGGGTACAGGCATAGGCGAAGATTTTGATATCAACAAAGCACGTTATCACAAAGTTATCATTATGACGGATGCTGATGTAGATGGAGCACATATAAGGACGCTGATTTTAACTTTCTTCTTCCGCTACATGAATGAAATGGTTGACAATGGCTATGTATATATTGCACAGCCACCACTATACCGCATTAAAAAAGGTAAAAAAGAATTCTATATCCATACCGAAAAGGAAAAGAATGCAAAACTTAAAGAGCTTGGGGAAAAGGGCGTATCTATCCAGAGATATAAGGGTCTTGGTGAAATGAATCCAGAACAGTTATGGGCTACCACCATGAATCCAGAATCCCGCAAACTGACACAGGTAACAATGGAAGATGCTGCAGCAGCTGATGAGATGTTTTCCATACTTATGGGTGAAGAAGTAGAACCGCGACGTCAGTTTATTGAAAAACATGCAACAGAAGTTGTCAATCTTGATGTATGATTAATAAGATATGAGGTTATAATCAATGGCAGAAAACGATAATTATAACGATGACAACTCAGGAGAAATTGATGTTCAGGAAACTGATACCGGTGAAGACATCAGTCCCGTGTTAATCGAAGAGGAGATGAAAAAATCATACATCGATTATGCGATGAGTGTTATAGTAGGCAGGGCACTTCCTGATGCTCGTGACGGGTTAAAACCGGTTCACAGGCGTATCCTGTATTCCATGAAAGAAGCCGGAATTACCTATGACAAGCCGTACAAAAAGTCCGCACGTGTTGTTGGTGATGTGCTTGGTAAGTTCCACCCTCATGGTGATATGGCTGTCTACGACTCGCTTGTAAGAATGGTACAAGAATTCTCCATGCGCTACCCTTTGGTAGATGGTCAGGGTAATTTCGGTTCTATAGATGGTGATTCAGCAGCAGCAATGCGTTATACAGAAGTTCGCATGGAGAAAATTTCTGAAGAAATGCTTGTTGATATTGATAAGGAAACTGTACCGTTCCAGCCCAACTATGACGGAGCATTGACAGAACCCACTGTTCTTCCAGCCAAACTTCCAAACCTTATTGTCAATGGTTCTACAGGTATAGCAGTCGGAATGGCGACCAATATACCGCCTCATAATTTGAAAGAGGTAGCAGACGGATTATTGATGATGATTGACAATCCCGATGTATCAATACCAGAACTCAGAACTGCGATAAAAGGACCCGATTTCCCGACAGCAGGAACAATTCTTGGTACAGAAGGTATCAAATCCGCCTATGAAACCGGACGTGGTCGTATCAAAATACGCTCGGTTGCAGATATCGAGGAAATGAAAAACGACAAACATAGAATTGTTGTATCTGAATTACCCTACCAGGTTAACAAAGCAAACCTTATTGAAAGCATCGCATCCCTTGTAAGGGACAAAAAGATACAGGGTATTTCAGATCTTAGAGACGAATCCGACAGAGAAGGTATCCGAATTGTCATAGAACTGGCACGCAATACCAATCCGAATGTTATCCTCAATCAGTTATACAAACACACCCAGCTTCAGGTAACCTATGGTATCATCAATCTTGCACTGGTCGATGGTGTTCCCAAAGTACTGAACCTGTATGAGCTTCTGCAGATTTATCTTAATCACAGGATGGATGTTATCCAGAAACGCAGTCAATATCAGTTAAGAAAAGCAGAAGAAAGAGCCCATATCCTTGACGGATTAAAAATATGTCTTGGCAACCTTGATGAAGTTATATCATTCATTCGAAATTCAAAAACAACCCCTGAAGCAAAAGAAGGGTTGATAGAAAAATTCCAGCTTGATGAAGCACAGGCAAAAGCAATCCTTGATATGCGGTTGCAAAATTTAACCGCTATAGAGCAGGATAAAATCGAAAGTGAATATAACGAGCTGGTTGAAAAAATTGCTGACCTGAAAGAAATAATAGCAAGCGATTCCAGAAAATACAATATAATAAAAGATGAACTAACCGAACTGAAAGAAAACTATGCAGATGAAAGGCGTACTGATATACAATCATCAGATGAGGAACTCAGTGAAGAAGACCTCATACCAGAAGAAGATGTATTGATAACAATTACCAATAGTGGCTACATTAAACGTCTGCCTGTTACCACCTACTCCAAACAGCACCGTGGTGGTCGTGGAGTTGCGGGTATAAATGTCAAGGATGACGATTTTGTAGAAGATGTATTTGTAGCATCAACCCGTGATTATCTCCTTCTTTTCACAAATAAAGGTAGAGTTAACTGTAAAAAGGTTTATGAAATTCCACAGGGAAGCAAACAATCACGCGGTAAAGCGCTTGTCAATCTGTTTGAACTGGAAAATGATGAAGCAGTATCATCCATGATAACAGTAAAAGAGTTTTCAGATGACTGGAATCTATTGATGGCTACAAAATACGGAACTGTGAAAAAGACACCTTTATCAAGTTTCAAGACCCGTAAAAAATCCGGACTTATAGCTATCAATTTAAATGAGAATGATGAACTGGTAAACGTTATTTTAACCGATGGTCAAAATGACATAATTCTTGTTTCCAGTACAGGTAAAGCTATCCGTTTTGCAGAAACCAATGTACGACCCATGGGCAGAGCTGCACAGGGTGTACGGGGTATAAGGCTAAATCCAGATGATAGGATTATAAGTATGGATACTATATCTGATGATGAGAATGCAAAGCTTCTTACAATCACTCAAAACGGATATGGAAAACGTACCAAATTTGAAGAGTACCGGAGAATGAACAGAGGCGGACGTGGTGTTACCACCATACAAATGACACCCAGAAATGGTCCTGTGGTAAATGTCAAAACTGTTAGAGATGACGATGATATTGTTGTTACAAGCTATCAGGGTCTTGTCATACGTATACCTGTTAAAGATATCCGGGTACAGGGCAGGAATACACAGGGTGTTAAGATTATGAACATGAGAGAAAACGATAAAGTTATCGGGGTCGCAAGAATTAAAAAAGATGATGATAACTAAATAAACACCTTCAATAATTACTACAAATTACCATAATTCGATAACAAGGGTTGATTTTGATGGAAATAGAAAATTTAAGACATGGTACTGAATTGATAAAACGCGGGTTTGCCAAAATGCAAAAAGGTGGCGTGATAATGGATGTCACAACACCTGAACAGGCAGAAATTGCTGAAAGGGCAGGTGCAGTCGCTATAATGGCTCTTGAATCTGTACCTGCAGATATAAGAGAAGCTGGCGGTGTTGCCAGAATGGCAGACCCCGCGATTGTATCCCAGATTGTTGATTCAGTAACGATTCCGGTTATGGCTAAATCCCGGATTGGACATACGGTTGAAGCCGAAATTCTTGAATCAATCGGTGTTGATATGATTGATGAGTCAGAAGTTCTGACTCCAGCAGATACCAGATATCATATAGACAAAACCCAGTTTACAGTACCTTTTGTCTGTGGAGCCCGTAATCTCGGTGAAGCCCTGAGACGAATCAATGAAGGAGCTGCCATGATTCGCACAAAAGGTGAAGCCGGGACAGGAGATGTAAGCCAGGCAGTACATCACATGAAACAAATAATGGGTGAAATCCGAGAGTATTCTGGTAAATCTAAAGAAGAATTAATGATGGTTGCCAGAGATATTGAAGCACCTTATGAGCTTGTTGAGGAAACTGTAAACCTTGGAAGGCTTCCGGTTGTTAATTTTGCAGCAGGAGGCATAGCTACACCTGCCGATGCAGCACTTATGATGAAACTTGGTGCAGATGGTATCTTTGTAGGTTCTGGAATATTTAAGGCAGAAAACCCTGAAAAAATGGCAGGTGCAATTGTAGAAGCTGTAAACAATTATGACAACCCCACTAAACTCTATGAGATATCCAAGGGAATCGGGTCTGGTATGAGAGGTATCAGTACCGACACTATAGAAGAAGGGCAAATCCTTCAGTCCCGTGGATACTAAATATTTTATCCTTAATTTTTAGTTTAAGATGGTTTCAATATGCGTGTAGGTGTAGTTGCATTACAGGGTGATGTTTCCGAACATGTCGATGCTTTAAAAAAAGCTATTTCTGAACGCGGTGAAAAAGGAGAAGTTGTTACCATAAAGCATAGTGGTATTACCCCTACTTGTGATGCACTTATTTTACCGGGTGGTGAAAGTACAACACTCGGTCATCTCCTTGTTTATGAAGGGATAGCAGATGAAATTAAAAAAGCCGCATCAGATGGTGTTCCTATTATGGGTACCTGTGCCGGATTGATACTCATGGCAAAGAGTGGAGAAGGACAAGTACAAAAGACCCGTCAATATTTACTATCTATTATGGACACGACTGTTAATAGAAATGCATTCGGAAGGCAGAGAGAGTCATTTGAAACAAAACTTGATGTGTCAGTTTTTGATTCACCATACATTGCCATTTTTATTCGTGCTCCTGCAATTGTAAAATGTGGAGAAAGTGTGAAAACACTGGCAAAAATTGATGATTATGTTGTCGCCGCTGAACAGGGTAATCTGATGGCTCTTGCATTCCACCCTGAACTAACGGACGATTTAAGGTTTCATCACCATTTTCTGGATAAAATTTCTTAAAATTTACAATTAAATTCTGAAAATTCTTGACTATATTATTGAATTTTCCATATTAAATCCTTTTATATATGACCATTACCCTAATTATATTGGGTGATTCTAATATGGTTAAACTTGATGAGAAGATGAAAGAGGATTTTTCAAAAATCAAAATTTTCCCGTTTGCTACTGCATCTAAAGATGGTGTTCCAAATGTTGTTCCGATTGGATTCTGTAAATTAATGGATGATGAAACTATCTGGGTAGCAGATAATTATTTTGATAAAACACTTTCTAATTTACAGGAAAATCCGAAAGCATCCATTTTTGTATGGAATACAGAAACAAGCGGATGTTACCAGATAAAAGGAGATGTAGAAATAAAATCCAGTGGCGAAGATTACAACAGAATGTACAATATGGTTAAAGAAATGGGCGACAAATATCCTGCCAAACATCTTGTAGAAATGAAAATTACCAACGTATATGAATGTAAATCTGGTCCTGAAGCAGGGAAAAAATTACTGTAATTATAAAAGAGTGATTAAAATCTAAACCACTCTTAAAAACATTATTTCATATTTTTATTCTTCAGCAGCAGCTTCTTCTCCACCGCCGAGAATAGCATCAATTGATTTGTCACCGTATTCTACAACTTTTGTGTTTATCTGCACAGTGTCACTGGATATTTCCTTTCCACGAACAAATTTTCTTTTACGTTCACCTTTGGATTTAGGCTCATCACCTACTCCTCCAGACATCAGTATCCTGTGTCTTTTCGCACCAGGAAGGTCTCCCCTCATGGTAAAACCATCTTTATCATTCCCGCCGGTGATTTTTAATTTATAACCCGGAAGCCCTACCAGATTACCATCAAGTGTTTCACCTATTGATTTTCCAATAATATTATTTACCTCATCACCGGTAACATCAAATTGGTACGATTTTGTTTTCGGGTCTGAAACTACAACTTTAAAATTTGCCATTTTTATATACCTCCTTTTTAATTTTATTTTTAACCAGTTTTAAAACTTAAATTATTTTGCCCAGAATGGGTTATTTTTACGTTTGATTTCCAGAAAACTTTCAAGGGTTTCTATTTCATGATCTTTCAATGAATCATACAATTCATGTTCAAGTATTTTTGCATGTTTTTCTGGTACATCAATGTATAGCATTTCATTTTCTTTTATTTGCCTACCTACCACCGGTCCTTCTATCGCAACAGCTACTTCCATACCGACTTTTGCTTCGCCTACATTTTCTCCTTCAGATTGTATACCTTTGATTTTTCCTACAACCGTGCCGTCTTTTTTGGCTACATTAACATTGGTCTTTATAATTCCACCATTTACTTTGACACCTACAACGGCAGGTTTGCTCTGTCTAAACACGTAATCGGGTAAAATTGTAAATCTTCCGGGTTTGACTATCATTTCTGATATGGTGTTCTGGCTCAGAGCTTTCTTTTCTTCAACCCATTCTTTATAGTCATCAATCAATTTGTAGATAACATCATTAACAAACAGTTTAATATCTGAAAATTGAGCTTTTTCCTTTGCATCGGGTAAAACCTTGACATTGAAACCAATAATCACTGAATAATACTGGTCTTCAATAGCCGAAACTTCGATAATATCACGCTGTGATATATCACCAACTTCAGCTTTTCTAATTGGTATTTCCTCTTCAGCAAGTTCATTTGCAAGCGCTTCCAGTGAGCCAATGGTATCAGCTTTTATAGTTAGACCTGTATTTTCGGTTGATATTTTAATGTCTTCAAGTTCTTTTTTAACCTCATCAACCACCCTGTCAACATCCCCAGTAGCAGCTCTTATAGGAGAACCAGCAAGGACATTTTCAAGGTCTGGTGCTGAAACTTTAACACCTGTTGCCGCTGTAACCTCATTAACCTGTCTGAATTTATCTTCGGTTCGTATCTCAGATAGATAGTTCGGTTTCAAAAGAGCTCTGACTTTGGTCTTTATCGGTTCTCCTGAACTTCCTATAACAATGGTATCTCCTTTTCTTAATTTACCATCGTACAGGATGAGGTCTATGGTAGCACCAAGTCCTTTTTCTTCTTTAACTTCAAGAACAGTGCCTACACCGGGACCATCAGCATCATAACTAAGGTCTGATTCGAGGAATTTTTGTGCAAGACCCATAAGAACCATTAAAAGATCTGGTATCCCTTCACCCGTTGATGCGCTTATAGGCACAACACCAATATTCCTCTGGAAATCTGTTACCCTGTCATAACGGTTGGAATTGAAACCAGCCTCATAAAGTTCCCCGACGATTTCATACACTTTCTGATCGAGTATATCCTTTACACGCTGGCTCTGATTTTGGTATGTTGCTGAAAACGGTGCATCTTGTGTAGGGTTCCAGCCGTGTATTCTATCCATCTTGTTTGCAACCACTACAAAAGGAGTTTTAAACCTTTTTAAAATTTCAAGGCTCTCTTTTGTCTGAGGCATAAAGCCTTCATTGATATCAACGATAACAATAACAAGGTCAGCAAGTGCTCCTCCACGGCTTCTTAGTGATGTAAACGCATGATGCCCGGGGGTATCAATGAACAGCAATCCGGGTACAATGAATTTGTTGGCAAGGTTTGAATCCCCGCATTTTTTTGATATTAAATCGATGGGCACTTCTGTCGCACCGATATGCTGGGTAATCGCACCTGCTTCTCCAGAAGTTATAGTAGTACCACGTATTTTATCAAGTAATGTAGTTTTACCGTGGTCCACATGACCCATAACACTTACAATAGGAGTTCTTAAATTGGATTTTTCGTTCATAATTAACCCCTTCCTGGTATAGCGCCCGGCTAAAATTCCAAGATTAAAGTATAGTATTTACCTATACAAATATAAATCTAAAGAAAGAAAGGTAGGGTGATGAAGTGTTGTCGTTTTTATTCGTAAAGACACACTTCATCTATTCTGGAGTAGGTGGTAGTTTCTGATTCACTGAAATGGAGTGCTATTTCCTTTTCTGCAGTCTCTTTTGAATCAGAAGCGTGTACTACATTTCTCCCTGTTTCAATCGCGAAGTCTCCACGTATAGTTCCCGGCTGAGCTTCTATGGGTTTTGTAGCACCATTCATTGAACGCATTATTGTAATTGCATTCTCTCCTTCAACAATCATGGATACGGACGGACTTGAAGTGATGTATTCTACCAGTGGTTCAAAAAATGGCTTATCTGAGTGCTCTTTATAGTGTTCCCTTGCAGTCTCTTCATCTATCTGGTGCATCTTCATTGCGGTGATTTTTAAACCGCGTTTTTCAATTCTTGACACGATTTCACCGATAAGACCGCGCTGGACACCATCTGGTTTAACCATTACGTATGTCTGTTCCATTTAAACACCTACATACCACTTCATTATTTTTTGAGATAAATACGACCCTGTTCTGTCCAGATTGTACGCCTTGGAAGCCTTCCAAGATTGTAGTTACTCTGACATTTAGATGAACAGAAATAATAGGATGTTCCGTCCTTTCTTACATAGAGTTTTCCAGTGCCGGGTTCAAGCATTTCTCCACAGAATGAACATTTTCTTTGTTCCATTTACAATCACCTTGTTGTTAGTTTCTTTGCTTCTCTTGATGTTTCCATCAATACGATTATATCTCCAACCCGGACAGGTCCCATGCAATTACGGGTAATTACTCTTCCTTTGTCGCGTCCTTCCAGAATGCGACATTGAATTTGGCTGGCTTCTCCATGCATACCGGTGTTACCAATCACATCAATAACTTCGGCTGCATAGCCAGAATCTTCTTCTGCCATTTATGATTCCCCTTGTAGCTTTTTTAAATTATTTTAATGATTCAACTTTTTCAGCAATATCTTTTATGATTTCGTTTCCTTTGCCAGAATCAGTAATAGCAACGGAAGAACAGCCAACTTCAAGTCCACATGCTGAACCAAGTTCTTTTTGCTGGGATACGAATATGTATGGAATGCTTTTCTCTTCGCACAGTGGTGGTAGGTGAGCAATTATTTCTTCAGGGTCTATATCTTCAGCAATCACTGCAAGTTTAGATGTACCTCTCTCCACTGCTTTCGTGGACTCATTTGTTCCTTTTTTGATTTTTCCGGTGTCTCTTGCTAACTCTACCGCTTCAAGTGCTTTATTTTGTAATTCTTCTGGTACGTCAAACTTTTTCATGTTTTTATCTCCTTCAAAATTATGATATTAAATCATAATTTTTCATTATTCATCGTTTGCTTTTGACTGTATTGACTGTATATTGACTGTAATATTTACAGCTTAAGTGCTGGCTATGAATTGTGACTTTTAGTTAAATATTTTACGCTATAATCATGGCTGGGTTTGATTGGTGTTATTCATACTGGAATGTGGTTGTGGTTCACTTATAACACTCATTAAATTACCTTCAACCACTACTTTTGTAACGTCGCCTTCTGTAGTAGTATTAAATTCCACTCCACGTTCTGTACTATTTGCTTCAAGCTGGGATATATTATCTATAGTACTGTTAGAAGGATTCAGATAAACTATGTTGCGCTGGTAATTATTATTTCCGAGTTTACTGATTCCCAGATAATACTGGTCAGCAAAATCATTAGGTATATCCTGTACTACTTGTATTTCTGCATCAGGATTGCTATAACTTATAATCCTGTCAAATTTATCAGTGTTTTCAGAATCCTTTGAGAGTACATCAATAACATCCTTAACCTTTTCTTCACTACCAAGTATTGTCGGGTTTCCTATCACATTATATATCCCATTACTACGACCCAAAAGTTGATAGCCGTTGTATGATTTGGATGTGTACTGGAAAGCGACAATTTCTGGTGTGAATGTATGTAACTGGAACTGGGAACCATTGTAATTTGCAGAGTAGGTCTTTGTGATGTTTGCATTATACATACCCTGCGGAGCAGTCCTATTTAGATTAATTAAGTTTTCAATGGGTGTGCCTTTTATTTTTGATATATCAAAGTACTGTGCTGATACTACCCCCTCAGGTGTCATTTTCAGTGCATCATCTATAGAATTAAATTTATGGTCAACGTGTTTTCCAGATACCGATTCAAACCCCGGTGCGTTGGTCTGATCCTCTGGATTATTTTCTTCCGGTTGGCTGGAGCCACTGAAAAGGTAAGGAATAACCGACCCAACCATGATGAACGCCAGAAATATAGCTATAAGTTTTTGTTTCATCAGAAATCTCCTGTATTTTTACTTGTTATATAATTGTTTGATTTAGTAATCCTACATCCCCATATATAAGAGTTATTTATCAAAAAAACCAAATGGGCCCAACCGGATTCGAACCGGTGGTCACGCGGTTATGAGCCGAGCGCTTTAACCAGACTAAGCTATGGGCCCTGTAAAATAGAGTAATGACGCCGCCAACAGGACTCGAACCTGTGACAACTCGGTTAACAGCCGAGCACTCTACCAGCTAAGTTATGGCGGCTCTTTGTGTTTTCAGTATGCTTATCGTGCTGCGAACATTCCTAATGTATTACTCTAACTTAAATCTTTTGCTCTTTCAGTTTTTTCTAATGTGTTTAAAAAATGTATTATTAGAGAAAACCGGTAACCACTGGAATGTTTTCTCCACAATACATGCATTCGTTGTTATTGCTTATATTATACTGTTCTACACCCATGCCCCGTTTGATCAACATCTTTCCACAATTTGGACAGAATGTATTAACCTGTCTATGCATAACGTTTCCAAGATATACGTACTTTATACCTTCTTCAATCGCTGTATTATATGCCTTTTCAAGAGTTTCAATTGGTGTGGGCTGATAATCCTTCATTTTATAAAGAGGCTGGAATCGCGAAAAATGAACCGGAGTATCAACACCCACATTATCAACAACCCATTTTGAAAACTGCTGGATTTCTTCGCGTGTATCATTAAGTTCTGGTATAACCAGATAGGTTACCTCTACATGTATTCCAAGTTCTTTAGCAAGTTTTGTAGATTCCAGAACAGGCTGGAGTTTTGCACTTGCAATGTCTTTATAAAATTCTTCGTTAAAAGCCTTTATATCCACACTGTAGGCATCAAGATATGGTGATATCATTTTCAATGCTTCAGGTGTAATATAGCCGTTTGTTACATAGACAGTGGATAATCCATTTTCTTTGGCAAGTTTTGCAGAATCATAGGTGTATTCAAACCAGATAGCTGGTTCATTGTAGGTCCATGATATGCTGTCTGCGTTATAACTTAATGCACGGTCAATTGCCTGTTCAGGTGTTATTTCGATAGTCTGGGATGTATCAAGTTCACACTGGGATATTACCCAGTTTTGACAGTGTTTACATCTGAAATTGCACCCTATTGTACCAAGCGAGTAAGATAACGATCCCGGATAAAAATGATACAGTGGCTTTTTTTCAATCGAATCAATAGCTTCACTGGATACAACATTGTAATTCAGAGCATAAAGTGTCCCGTTTTGGTTTTCCCTTACCTGGCAAAATCCTTTTTTACCGGGTGCTATTGTGCACCGGTGGCTGCAAATTTTACATTGTACTTTGTTATCGTCAAGTTTGTCATAGAGCATGACTTCTTTATTCAATTCTAATCCCCCTATTGTTAATGATTAGTTTTAATCCTACTAAAAAGTTGAGTCTGAACAAACTTTATTATCGTGTATTTAAAAGAGGGGTAAGTCTTGCTATAAATGAATCATTTGTTACTGTCAGGTCTATTTTATTGTTCGTTGAGTTTACTGTAAAGTTGACAGTATTCCTGTTAGTATTTTTTAATTTATAATTAATATTATATGTTAGCCCTTCTGATTTTGCAGTAGTATTAAAATACTGTTTCCATGCACCCGGATAAGCGGAACTAACAACTACAGAAACCTGTGTTAAATTATTATCTTGGTATAATGTATGTGAAAAACTTGATTTTGATATTAACTGTACTTCTTCTATATTATTGCTGCTAATGGTGTTTGTACCCCCTTTAATACATACAGCGTTTATATCCAAACTTACGTTAGCTTTATTCTGAAGGGTGATTTGAGGAGACAGTTTTATAACCGACCTGTTATCCTGTGCAACAATCAATGCTCCATTTTCGTATCCAAAAACCTTGTCTACGTAATAGTTGTTGTTGGAGCGGTAACTGATAGAACCTAAATAATTACTGCTGTTGTATATTTCTCCAGAACTATTACTGGCTTTAACAGTCAGATAATAATTATAATCGTTTACTGCAAGCGTACCACTGGATTTTCCAGGTGCTACAATTGGTATCTCACCACCACCCATTTTCACAGGAACACTTATACTTGTGTTCTGGCTGTCAACAACAGATAGAAGATCAATACTTGATTTCAAATCCGACATGTCATTGAGTACACCCGTCATATGAGAATATTCTGCATCTGTTTTCCATTCGGGTATATAACTGACATTTATAATAGTAGCTACTGTAACAATAAGTCCAAGTATCAGTACCGCTGAAACAACTGTGGAAATTGCAGTGTCAGAATTTGTTAAGGATTTCATGTCGGATTTGCCTCACTCTTCTTTGAAATAGAAAACTTTAGAACTGTTATCATCAAAAATTAATTTTATAATTATATAATTATCAACATCGGGAACCGTATCATCATACACAAAAGTAGTATCTTTAATATCTGATTCTTTTATTTTTACCTTTACAACGTGTGTGTTACCGCTATGTTTAACTTTCTCTGGCGAGCTATCTCCATTAATTTTTTTATTGCCTTTTCCTGTTATACTGATATCACTATAATTTCCTTGACCCTCCACCTTAATACCGTTATCTTGGATTTTTAATTCTGTATTTTCCTTTGTAACATTAAATTCAAAAATTAAATCAATAGGAGAATTCCCTTCTCCTTCTCCTGTTTTATTTACCTCTACAGTTCCATCAACATATTCAACATAGTAGGCATCTTCCTTGCTATCTTCAGGCGGTTCAATTGGTTCTCCCGCAAAGCCTTCTGAAATATCTTCACCAAGCAATACACCGTTTTCAATCACGATATTTGATTTTGTATGAACGATTGTGGATTCCACATAATCATTTTGCTTAATATCCTCATTCCATTTACTTGAAGTTTTGATAGATATTACATCTCCCAACCGCCATGTGTTTTTATTGTAGATTGAACCAATACCATCAGAGGCGATTTCCTTCCTTGTACTGTTGTTAAGGCTTATGATAATCTTCATATCTTTTGTATCGACAACTTCGCCACCGCTGTGCCTGAGATTTATAACATCTGATTCAACATTCACCCAGCCGTCCACATCAACATGGGGTTTTTCGGTAATATCAAGATATGAAAATGCAAAGACGGACAGTACAGAAAAAGCAAGAACAACAATCGCTGTCATCAATATTTCACCTACAACTTCGGTAACTGCATCCGAGTTTTCAAATAAAGGCTTTAGATTTTTTTGCATTTTCATATCATTCTCCGATTAAATTAATAGTGCAAATAATGCATAAGAGGAAACAATCATTATAATTGAGTGCTTTAGACCTGAATTGATACTTGCGTTTCCCATCTGACCTGCTACAAGCCCTGAACAAAATCCCTGAATCATGGAAGCATGGAAGAAAAGCATCTCATATTCTTCAATATTTATACTATTAACCATCGTCATTCCTGCAACTGAATCACCCATTGTCGATGGCATGGAAGAAAGAAAATGCACAGTAAGGATATACACAATAAAAAGATACACAAAAAACGCCATATAGATAATAAAGACATAAACATACATTTCAGTAGAGCGCTGATTTTTCATCTGTTTCTGGACTTCAGCATCGTTTGCCGCAATGTTTAAAACACTTGTAACATCATTTGTGGATTCGCTTGCCTTTATAATAGTAGTCACTATTCTCCGGGTCAAATCCGTACGAACACGGTATTCAAATTTTTTCAATGCCTGTGTAAGGTTTGTTCCCCAGTTAATATCTTCCTTCATTTTACCTATTTCTGTGTGTATAATACCCACTTTGGATTGAGCGGTCATTGATATAGCATCCATCAACATAATTCCCGCTTCATTAATACTTGCCAGTTTTTTGAAAAATTCAGGAATCTGTTCCTCTATCTGACTGATTCTTTTAGCCCTTAATTCATGGAACACGATAAAAGGTACAATCATAATCAGTACAGAATAAAAGATATAATCATCAATATATGTAGCAAAGTCAATATTAAAAGTGGATAATTCAACCAGTTTTATATTAAAATCGAACTGATACCTACCAATTATGTTATTTAAAAAATAAAAAAGAGCAACAGGGATACTTAACACAAAAGCATATGAAGGTCTACCACGCATGAGATGTATCGGGTGTTTCAGACTATCTTTTATTTTTGTAATCCGCTTTTGAAATTCGATTTTTTTTATAAGTTCTTCATCCAATTTGGAGAATTTAACATGTAAATCATCAAAAACATTAAGACTTTTTTCTGTAACATAAGTTTCGGGTAATTTTTGCTGGTCTGATGTTATAGTATCAAGCAGTATAAGAAATACCATTGTACCGAAAGGAACTGCAATATATATTAACAAATACATGATGAGAATTGAAGTAGGGTTAAGGAGTCCAAGAACCACAAGTATTGTCATCAGAAAGAGGGGTGCTACGACAAAAACAGATACATAGGATTCAGCCAGTATACCAAGTGTTTCCAAAAATGTCTGCTGTTCGGTTTTTGCTACTGAACGGTATTGTTCGGTTTTATTTTTCAAATAAGCAGTTATATCCCCTCCACTAGACAAAATCGAAATTAACCCATCTATAAGCTCTCTAAAATTCTGTGAGGGGGTTCTTAATTTTGCATTCTGAAGAGCGGTTATTATATCATGTCCGAAAAATTCCATATCTCTTACAATGTACCCAAATTCCTCAGCAGCTGTACCATATATATGTTTATGGTTACTAAGAGACTTGAAAATATCAAAAAGTGATAAACCACCTCCCCGGGTCATTGCATAAAGGTAAGTAGTTACATGGATTAATGACTGGTCTATGGATGTTTTACGAATATTTGCTTTTAATGATGGTATGGAAAGATAAACAAAATAGGTTGTATAAAAGCCAATTAAAAAAATTAGAATGCCCTGTACACAAGCCATTAATTCTAAAGCATACGCTTCAATCCAATTTGGTAACAAATCTTTAAATACAAATAACGCTCCTGTATCTGAAAAAACTACAAGACTTGCATAAAATCCTATAGAACCGATTACCAAACCAGTTATGAGCGAATAAAAATATGCAAGTGATACATACTGCACAACTGGAACAGGTATAACAGCTTTGCGCAACTGGTGCTTAATGTCAATATACTTATTGTTATTGACTTTTTTATCAACCAGATTACCAAATATTCTGTAGGCTGTTACCTCTACAATATTCATTTTATATCACTATCTATGTTTTTGGATATTACCCATTCCAGATTATTATTTTCAATGCTCTCCATGACAACATCTGGATTTGTTGAATAGGCATGAACAACAAGAGACACGCTGATATAATCTCTCATGTTGTTAACACGCATGTAATCAAGTATCTTTTTCCTGTTTTCGATTTCATTATACAGGTCGTCTTTACTCCATCCTCTAACCTGCATGATATGGTTAAGAGCCTGAGAATTCATTGTACTGTAGAAATTATCGTTTACAGGGTCCCATCGGTACAGTTCATTAATCCGGATTTCTCCTGTCTTGGGGTCAATACCGGTGAATTCAACTATACTCTGGGTTCTTCTTACTCTGTTTTCATTAACATAGGTCTGTTTCTGGATTGAAAGGATATCAATTGACCTCAGCATAACACGTGGTACGTTTATTGGGTCATTTTCCAGCCGGTTCACCACTGTCTGTGCATCACCAGCATGCATGGTAGAATAGGTGGTATGACCTGTTGACATCGCCTGAAACAGTGTAAGTGCTTCCTTACCCCGAACTTCGCCCACAAGAATATATTCTGGTCTTTGTCTCATGGCAGCCTTTAAAAGGTCATACATCGATATTTCAGAAGTACCATCTTCAGTAAATGATTTCCTTGTAACCCCTGCAATCCAGTTATCATGATGTAGCGTTAACTCACGGGTATCTTCTATAGATATTATTTTGGTAAGCGGTGGTATGAATAATGATACTGCATTAAGCATCGAAGTTTTACCAGAAGCAGTACCTCCTGCAAATATGGCATTTTTTCCATTTTCAATTACCATCCAGAAATACGCCATAATTTCCAGGCTGGAGGTGTTAAACCTTATAAGGTCTATAGGAGTAAGTGGATTACTTCTAAATCTTCGTATACTGAATGAACTTCCTCGTGTTGTAACTTCTTTACCAAGAGTCGCCTGAAGTCTGGAACCATCACTCATTGTGGCATCGACAAGCGGTTCCCCGATAGATATCTGCTTCCCGCTTTTCTGACAGAGTTTGATAACAAGAGAATTTAACTGCTCTTCACTAAAGGATATATTTGTCATTATGTTGTGATATTTTATATGATAAAGATAAACAGGTACGTCAATACCATCGCATGATATATCTTCTATGTAAGGGTCAAGCATTAGGGGATGAATACTTTCATATCCGAGAAAATTTCTCCTTAAAAAGTAGGTTATTTTGTATATAGATGTTATATCTATTGTTTTATGGTAACGATAAAGAAGGGAAAGTGCTTTGTCTATAAGGATGTTTTCTTTATCCTTATCTAAATCAGTATTTTCAAGTACAAGAATATCCTGCAAATCATCATATACTTTCTCCAGCAGGTATTTCTCATATTCATAAAGCGATGGTTCTACAACATTGTAGTATTTCATCCAGCGGTCTTTAATAATACTGACAAACACATAGGGCTGGTCTATCCAGTATCTTTCAATTTCAGTATAATCCTCAGAAACTTCATAATCGACCAGATGACCATGTATTTCAGGGTCGTAATCTGGTAAAACAAATTGTTTCTTTTGCCCGGATTTTAATTTAGAGACCAGAGTTTGTATAGGGTTCTCCATCACTGCTACCTTCAGGATATAATTATATTTAGGACTGTATTAAATATACCTATTTACTTAAATAAAATATTTATGGATTAAAAGAAAAAGGATTAATCTGAAAGATTTAAATCATAATAGTATTTGCACCGTTTTTCAACATCGTTCCAGACAGGTAGATTTGTCTGGCAACCAGCTTTTTCTACTATAAATGATGCCACTGTTGAACCTATTTTTCCACATTCATTAAGCGGATATCTCTGGATATATCCAAGTAAAAATCCTGCACGATACCCATCACCGGCACCTGTTGGGTCTACTGCATTAACAGGGATCGCAGGAATCCAGTAATCAATATCATCTGTATAGATTCTACTACCTTCCTCATCGTAGGTCACTACAACAACATCAAGCATATCTTTAAGTTTATCAAAAGGCTGGTTTATCATGTCACATACCCTTTTGATTTCATGTTTGTTTGCAAACATAATATTGGTATTGTAAAGGATTGTCTCAAGAAGTTCAGAGGTATAGGTTACCAAATCCTGACCAGGATCAAAGGATACAAATCCAGCCTTTTGAGCCACTTTAGAATTGAATACTGGTTCAGATGTAGCAAGATGAACAAAATCAAGTGATGGGGGATCTGTTTTTTTTAAACGTGCTGATGGTCCCCAATGAAAATAAGTACACTGGTTATGATTCTTATCAGTAAATACAAATGCTTTTGTACTTTTTTCATCTTCCATTCTGTAAAGGTGGGATAAATCCACACCTGTTGATGTCAGGTAATCTTCATATCCACTGCTTTTAAAGTCATTACCAACTCCAGATATTAACTGACATTTTCCACCAAGTGTTGCAATTGTAGCTGCAATATTTGCAGCACCTCCCCCATAGGATATTTCATAATCAAGTATAGGAAAGGACTCATTTGGTCCTGCTATTTTTTCTACATTAAATAGGTGATCAAGAGCTGTATGACCCACGATTGATATTGTATTATCCATCAGGTCAAATCCCCTTGAATTTATTCAAATTCTTCTACCTCGATAACCTTCAAAGGAACATCACGCAATGTACGACCAATTACAGACTTGGCAATTCTTGATGCATGCTCTTCACTTTCAGCATCAAACACTTTCATATCAAGAATGAGACCAACGATTGCAGTGTCAGCAGCTAAAAAAACGCTGCTGAAAGATTCTTCACATGCAGGGCACGACGTAGTGCCTACATCAACCTCTACAAAATCCAGTTTTGGATTTAATCGTTTCCCTGCTTCAGATATTGCTACACCGATTGCATCATCGGCTGTTTTTACATCTCTCACCAACCAAGCGGCTTCAAGTGTTACATGATAATTTGGCATTCTTCTTCTCCTCTCCCTACATCTCGTTTGTGTATTATAGTCCTGTTGATTTTATAGTTCAAATTTCCTATTAACTGGTCGGTTTATTAAATTTTTGATAACTATTATAATTACCGGCTTTTTAGTGATTTAGATGGTAAACAGTTTTTCATCATCGACTATGAACACACCAAGTTTTGCACCAGCATCAAGCCATGCATGTCCATAGCTAAAACACGCCAGTGCATTAACAGGGTCATTCATTTTGAGAAAATGCATACCGTCCTCATAGTATGCTTTTGCCATCGTATAAAAATCACTGGCAGCTGTATACATATGTGAGTTTTCAATCGGGATGAATTCTGCTTTTTCGAGTGCTTTTTCGAGTAGTCTTTGATATCTATCTACTTTTTCATTCAAATCAGCTGCCAAACATAACCTCCATCATAAATCATTTGTTTGCACCAAAGATTTTCTTGAACAATCCTCCTTTATCCTCTGAATTTTGTTCTGATGCTTCAGATTGTTTCGGTGCGGATGTGCTACCGGTATCTGCTGATGGTTGCGAAGGTTCAGGAGGGGTTTTCTTCGGAGGAGGACTTTGTTTTTGTTTGGTTTCCTTTGACTTTTGTTTCTTTTGTTTTCCTTTTAAAACATTAACAGATTTACCACCATGCTGTGATTTTCGAACCCTTATATCCACAAGTACAGGTTTTTCTATGTCAGTGCTGACAAGCATGGAAACACCCTGTGGGAGTCGTATCAATTCATCCTCAACATAGGAATTAACACCTTCAAGACCTTTACTTATGGATTTGAGGTCATTGGGATTTGTCACTTTCATGATAATCTGTGTTCCACACTGGGATAATACGTTTTTATCCACACGTGCAGGTCTCTGAGATATAACCATCATACCAAGACCGAATTTACGCCCTTCAGAAGCTATATTTCTGAGTACTTCAGAACTTGGAGATTTGCTAAATCCTTTTTCAGGGGCAAAGTTGTGTGCTTCTTCTATAACCAGCATACCGGGTGGTACATTGTCCATTTTTCTTGCTTCAAACAAGGAACTGCATACTTCAGCAACAATCATGCGCTGAAGGTCTGGAGATACACCTTTTAAATCAATAACTGATGCTTTCCCCTTTTGAAGAAGGTCTTCGATTGGTGTAGGGGTGGTTGAAAGGATTTCAGAATCACGTACACTTTCAAGCAGATTTATAACGTTCCACTTTGCCTTGCTTTTATCATTGCCAACTTCAAAAATAATATCATCAATGGTATAAGTATCCATCTCTGACCTGAGTTTCTGTACGGCTTCATAAAGGATACCGACATGTGTACTGGTATAACTCTCTGGAAAGATAGATGTCAATTCTTTTACTGTAAGGTTGTTCCCGTTCAACCTGAACGCTTCATCAGCCACCGGATTTATTGCTTTGTTTGCTGGTGTATAGATAGTTATATCGGAACCGTACCCTTTTGGAGAAATATTATATTTGTCGAGGTCTCCTTGTTTTTCAGACCCTGGGTCTTTGAGTGATGCATATTCACTATGTGGGTCTATTATAAGTAGCGGAACATTGTTATCCAGTAGTTCTTCCAGAACTACACCTGCAGTATAGGACTTACCACTACCGGTTTTTGCAAGTATACTGCAGTGCCGCTGGACAAGACTGTTGACACTTAAATTTACAGGGATGTCAGTCCCTTCCAGCAACCCGATATTCATATCCTTTTTTCCGGATAGTCCAAGGACACTGTTTATTAAATCATCATCAGCCTTGTATATCGGGTCACCCGGACTGAAAGGTATTGTAGGTGCGCGGAGCAGTCCGGAACTGTCCCTGTTGCCTATAACAGTTGCTTCAGCTACGATATTATCTCCGCTTTTGTCTTTCCTTAAACCGTTTTTCGCCTCTTTGAGTGTATATTTTTCGCTGTATCGTTTTATCAATATTACCTGTGCAAGAATCCAGCCATCGGATTCATGCCAAGCTTTTACATACTCTCCTCTGTGAACAGGAGTACTTTCTGATACCAGGAACTTGAATTCAAGTGTCCCGGTTTCTCCAAATATAACACCTACTGAACCACGTGACATGTTTGCTCTCTTTAGAATAATATTTTTGTAGGTTTATATTAATTAAGTGTTATATAGTTTTTCAGGTTCAATCCAGAATTTGTTCAGGACCATCTGCCAGTTTAACCAGTGCTTCTGCCTCTATAAAATGCAATGGACCAGGGATTGCAAGTATATGTAGCGGTGAACCAAATTCAAAATCAATTAATGAACTGATATAATCCGCTTTTATTACAGGATTATAAGACCCTGCTCTTGCTACACCTACAGCAATTTTATCATTTATAAAATTCTCTCTGCGTTTTTTATCTATCCCCTGTAATATTTCAAGTCCTTTATTAATAGACATGTAGCCCTTATCCATATCTATATCCAGATAAACAAGTGTATGTAAACCCTGCTCAAAATTTGATTTTATCGTGTCATAGGGTACTTCAGAAACAATTGTTTTACCTCTGCCTGTGGTATAAGGGAAAGGAATTGTTGTGGATTTACTGAAACGATAATTCTGTAGTCCTGTAAGTCCACATACAGCAGAGGCAATTGAAGCTCCATGTATTACAGATGTTTTGATACCTTTATCAATTGCACGGATTCTCAGGTCTACATGGGTTGTGGCGACCATAGAATCGCCACCGGTAAGAAATACTATATTCTTCTCTTTTGCCTCATCAATCCAGTCTGGATGTTGTTCCACATCTTCCCTTTTGAGAACATGTATTTTTTTCCCGTAGAATTGTTCCATTTTTTTTATATCCGTTCCAAAAAGGTGTGATGTATAAAACTCAAGATACACTTTATCTGCGTTTTTAATGGTTTCCAACCCTTTTACAGATATATCTTTTTCATCATAGAGTCCAAGTCCTATAAAATTAAGCATGTATAGTTGTTTTGATAATTTATAAATTAAAGTTTTTTGTGTTTACCTCTTGGTTGTATCATATTATTTCACAATATTTTTATAGAACCCATAACAGTAGTTTTTATACATAGATTTATATTGTAGATTATATAATCGTTATTAAATTTATCACAGGAGGATTAAATCAATGGCAGGACAACAATATGGTCAACCGATGTACTTGGACCCCAACAAACAAAGAACATCGGGTAGAGACGCTTTATCAATGAATATTAATGCTGCAAAGGCTGTTGCCAATGTAGTACGGTCAACACTTGGTCCTAAAGGAATGGACAAAATGCTTGTAAACGATGTAGGAGATATAATTCTTACAAATGATGGTGCTACCATACTTGATGAAATGGATATTGAACATCCTACTGCAAAACTAATTGTAGAAGTTGCAAGCACACAGGATGATATTGCAGGTGATGGAACTACAAGTGCTGTTGTAATGACCGGTGAACTAATGGATAAAGCAGAAGAACTGGTTCACAAAGGTGTCCATCCAACAATTATTGCAAAAGGATACAGGATGGCAGCAAATAAAGCACAGGAAATCCTTGAAAACTTTGCAATAGACGTGGATAAAGGGGATAGAAAAATACTGGAAAAAATCGCCAAGACCTCTATAACAGGAAAAGCATCTGAATCCTATGGTGACTACCTTCCAAAAATCTGTGTTGATGCTGTCACAGCAATCGAAGACAATGGTGAAGTAAATATTGAAGATAAAATACTAATCAATCAGGAAGTTGGTGGAAAAGCCAGTGATACAGAGCTTATCAGGGGTATTGCACTGAATAAGGGCAAACTACATCCAAGTATGCCAAAAACGATACAGGATGCAAAAATTACTCTTGTGGATGCACCTATTGAAGTCGAGAAGACTCAAATTGATTCAAAAGTAGAAATTAATTCACCTGATGAAATGTCAGCATATACTGAAAGAGAAGAAGCTCAGCTCAAGAAGATGGCAGAATCTGTCATAGCAAGTGGAGCAAATGTATTGTTCTGTTCCAAGGGTCTTGACGACAGAGCAGTACACTACCTTCAGAATAAAGGAATCTATGCTGCACGCCGAGTAGGTAATTCAGAGATGAAAAGTCTATCTCAGGCGACAGGTGCCCGTATTGTGCAGGACGTAAATGAACTGGAAGCTACTGATTTGGGTACTGCAGGTATGCTGGAACAAGTAGGCGAATTCGATGATGCAAAGACCTACATCAAAGATTGTCCGTACAAAACAGTGACAATTACTATTCACGGCGGTACAGAACACGTTACTGATAATATTGAACGTGCCATTGATGATGCATTCAAGGTTGTAAAATCAGTTGTAGAAGATGGAAAAATAGTACCCGGTGGAGGTTCTTCCGAAATCGAGGTTGCTCTTGGATTACGTGATTATGCTGTATCTATAGGAGGACGTCAGCAACTTGCAATTTCTGCCTTTGCAGATGCTGTAGAAGCAATCCCCAAATCCCTTGCAACCAATGCAGGTTATGATTCAATAGATTCCCTTCTGGAACTTCGCACAAAACACAGCAGTATTAAAAACGCCGGATTTAACCTGAATACAGGTGAAGTCATTGACATGTATGAAAACAATATTGTAGACCCGCTCAGAGTTAAAACACAGGCCATCAAGTCTGCATCAGAAGCATCAGTAATGGTTCTTCGCATAGATGATGTACTGCGGTCACAGAAAGAATCCTCTCCAGAAGTTAAACCTGAACACAATGTAAACACATACGAAGGGATGACACCTCCCCAGATGCCCGGTCGCAGGTGATTTTTAAGAACTGGTTTGTAACAGTGTTACAAACCATAAAATTTTTTATAATTTTCAATTGCTTTTTCTGCTTGTTCTGGATATTTTTGTTTTAAAAATAGTATAAAATCATCCCTTGAATTGCATTCTTTTACTATATCAGCCATTTTAGCGGCAAATTGTTTTGATTTTTCATCGGATTTTTTAATTTCAAATGATAGGCACAGTGCCTTTTTGGAAAAATAGTTACGCCTGATATAGGGAGCCACTGAACCGAGTAAAACATTGTTATCAAGTTTGCTGTATGCAGGTACACCTGTCTTTTTAAGTCGGTTTTTATCTGTTAGATATACAATGTTTTCACCGGAGTAGGAATGCAGTTCTACATAGATGCTTGGTTGATATTTTATAACAGTGTCGATTATTATTTTGCCCTTGTTTTTATAGTAGCTTTCATCAAGGGTTGATACATATTCACCACTGTTTACTACAGGAATGGTTATCAGTGTACCATGTATGGGTGTTTTGAGATTGTATAAAATGTCTGATGTATCTTTCCATTCATCACCGTGCAATCCTGCAACAAAAAGACGTACTGGATCTCCACTGCCATAGACATTTACAGACATTATAATCAATAACCAGAATTTTGAGCAATTATATAGATTTCCTGTTTTTCAGGTTCCAGAACATCAATTATTGTTAAACCCATGTCCTTTAATTTTTCAAGTATAATGTTTCTTGTATTGATGTCTTTTGTTTTTGTCACCTGTAGTAATTTTCCGTTCTGTTTTAACAGTGGCAGTACCCTTTCAAGTATTTGAACAGAATCCATTGGTTCAAGAGTTAAATCACTAAGAATAACATCAACTTTTCTACTGGACAATTTATCCATAGTAACAGTGAATATATCATCGATTACAAAAGATACATTGCCATATTCTGATGATATTTTTTCCAGTTCTGATTCAAAGTAACGGCTGAATTCTATTCCTCTTACATATGCTGCAATCTCTGATGCGTAGAGAAGAAATCCACCTGCACTTGAACCAATATCCAGTACATAATCATTTTTATTGATTAGTCCTGTTTTTTCCTGTATATACTGGAGTTTAAAATAACCCTGAGGTCTATCAAATCCTTCTTCAACTTGCACTTTATTTTCTGGTTTTACATCCTTGGACGCTTTTTTAACAATCCTGCCATCGATTTTCACCTTGCCACTGGCAATTGCAGTTTTGGAGCGTCCTCTGGATGTAAAATAGCCATTTTCAACAAGATATACGTCCAGTCTCATGTTGCTTTAGTTCAAACTCGAGGTTGATGGTTCACTCTTTTTAAAATAATTGCACTTTATTCCTGTGGAATCGAAACAGAGATTACAGGATACACACTGGGATTCTTCGCTAATACCCTCTTTGATTTTTGCTACAAAGTCAGGTTCACAGATGAACGGGCGGCTCATTGATATCATGTCCGCATTATCCGCACTTATTATTTTTTCCATAATATATTTAGACCTTACTCCTCCAACAAGGATTACCGGTATATCTACAGCGTTTTTAATCAATTTTGCATTTTTCTTGAAATAGGCTTCTTTTTCCACAGAATCGATATTTTGCTGTGACATCAGATGTGTTTCAAATATTCCGCCACTTACTTCTATAGCGTTGACACCGTTTTGTTGCAGTATTTTTGCAATCTGGATGGTATCGTTTATGTCAAGACCTGGTTTGTCAGAATCAGAACCAAATCCATCGGTGCTGTTAAGTTTTACAGTTATTGGATAATCCATATCTAAGGTCATACCACGGATACGTTTGATGATTTCGGTAATAATCCTTGTCCTGTTTTCAACAGAACCTCCCCACTTATCGGTTCTTTGATTGGTATAGGGAGATATGAAGTTACTCAACAAAAACCCGTGTGCACAGTGCAATTGAACTCCGTCAAAACCTGCGGCTTTTGCACGCCTTGCAGCATTGGCAAAATCTTCTATAGTTTGAAGAATTTGTGATTCACTCATCTCAACTGGTGTTATACCGGTCGCTTCATCGGTCACTGCAGATGGTGCAAGAGCAGGGTAGTCTTTAGAGACCAGTGACTGTCGACCACCATGTACTATCTGGAGCATTATTTTGCTATTGTACCTGTGAACCTTTGATACTACTTGACTGTAGGGTTCAATAAAATCGTCAGTATAAATCCCCTGTTGATTATTTGCACTTTTACCTCTGGGGTTTACATATGAATAACCAGTAATTATAAGTCCGACTTCATTTCTGGCAAGTTCTTCGTACATCTCTGCAAGCTTATAAGTCGGTTTTCCGTTGTTTTCTGCAAGCCATTCATGAGTTGCAGAACGGACAAAACGGTTCGGAATTTCAAGTTGTGATATATTAATAGGTTCAAACAACATGGTTGAATCTGATTATCTGTAAATTTATATTTCTTTTTATACAACTCAACAAGGGTACTGGTGGATAAATCGAATTAATTATATAAGAAATAAAAACATAACCTATTACAGTTGTTACAACTGTCAATACATTAATAATAAAGGGGGAGAATATTTTGGAGAAAGAAGCCTATGCTGCATCACTAGCTGCTATATCCAATATAAACAATATCACAAACGATAGAATTGAAGCGCTGACAAAAAGTCATGGAATGACCAACATTGCAGCCATGAGCGCAGCAAACGCTATAACTACTGAAGTACTTCGCGGAGTAAACATCATGCTGACTGATGAAAATACCGGTCAGCTGCAGGTAAATGATGTTTTAAAAAAGGGAATTGAAGCAGCAAAAGAAGCGGGTGCTGACAGTGCAAATGCTGCGTTATTTGCCGCAACTATATGCTATTTTGCCGGTTCAAACGCTCAGGCAGGTGTACCAGCAGGTAACAGAAAACTTGGTGGACTGGCACGTATGATTGCAGGTGTGGATAGATCTGGTGTAGCAGCAATACCCACACCGAAGTCCAATAATAAAGTTTCTGGCTTTGCTGCTGTACAGGCGCTATACGAAGAATTAATAGAAGGCAATCTGACCAAAGTAGATGGAAGAAAACTTCCACTTGGAGTTGCGGGCGGACCACTCTATGGTCACAGCCATCTCGGTGAAGATATAAGTTATCCGGAAATATCGTCCAGAGGAGCTGAAATCAGCACAAAAGCGATGATGGATGCTCAAGCAGGCGCCGGAATGGCTCCAAACGGTATCATATCAGCCATAATAGGTGTAGCTGCCACACTTGAAATAGTACATCCTGATGCCGGCCTAGGAGAAGAATATGGAGAGGCTTTTAAAGTAAAAAGTGCAAATCTTGCCGGAAAACACGCATCCAAAGTTGCCGGCTTACCTGAAAAACTTCATATTAGGGGTACTGGTGAAGAATATGACACTGCACAACTTGTGGGTGACCTTGGAGTTATACTGAAAGATATCGGTGCTCCATCTGTAATAGGAATGATGTCTTTTGAAGAAATGCTCTCAGCTTTTGAAGAGGGAGTATCCGGTTTCTCAGGTGGGCCTATAATGCCGCCACTGGGACACATAACAGCTGATTTAGTCATTTCATTACGATCTCTCATATCAAACAATGGTGATAAATCCAAATCAGCTGATATACTTAGAGACATTAAAAAAACACAGTGGTTAGAGCCAGAACTGGCAGCAACAGGTGCCAATACTATCGCAAGAAAGGTAGAACAGGTTCGCCGCGGTCCAATTACAGAAATAATAATCACTGCAACCGAAGGGATGCGTGCTAACCTTATACACAATATCGCTCACAGGGCTTATGAAGAATTAAAATCTGGCAAATCACTAAAAGAAGTAGTCAGCGAAATCGATGAAGAAAGGAAAGAATTTGTGGAAAAAAGCTGTGCCCAGATGCTTGGTTCTATGACAGGGCATGAACTTGAAATAAAAATCACAAAACTTACCGGTGGATGTCGGCGAGATATTCCGTTTGTAAAAGAATACTACGGATTTGACACTGATGCTGACGTGGAACTTGTAGTAGATGGTAAAAAAATAAACCTGTCAGGAATAGCACAAAATGTTATACCTGATGCCATATTTAACCAAAAACAAGATTTATTGGATGTTTTACCATTTGCTACTATACCTATATCTGAATTACAGCTATCTGGTCACACTATCCTTTATATTACAATACCGTCTGCAGTAGCTGCTGCAATGAACCTTATGGATCCAAAAGAAGCAGCCAAACAGTCAGAAGCTGCAGCCTCATGTACGGCTGCTATACCGGGAGCAAAACCCAAAGCAAAAGAAGTTGCAGAACTTGCTGTAAGAATTGTTAAAGATATGGAATAAATTATCCATATCTTTCTTTTTAAGGAGGACAAAAGTTGCTTCTAATGACTAATGTAGACAGTGTTTCATGTGACCAGATTCCATATATAATCGATGAATTATACAAAAAATCTGCTAAAAATGTTCATGTAGTACCTTCATTTACCAAAAAGGGTCGCCAAGAATATATTTTCTTCATTGATGTTTCAAAAGATAATATGGAAAATGTAGCAGAATTTATGGCACTTGAGACTGGAATCCTTGGAATAAGGAAAATTGAAACTGAACATTATGTTTTTGATTTTGATATACAAAAAGTAAACTTATCGTTTGATGATAATGACGGTGAACTTCTCTGGAAAGGATGCTTAGATGCAAAAATTGTTAAAAATAAACAGGGAATACCGCTTTCAGCAAGAGCGGAATTTGAACAACTTAAATCTGCCACTGAGGACATTAAACAATATGGGCTTAATATAAGCATATATGAACTTAAAGAAATGGTAGAACAAAAAGCTCTTCAGGAAATTAAAAACTTCAACAAAACTGAGTGAACAAAGAAAAAAGAAAAAAATAGAGTGGATTAAATCTTTCTTTTCTTCATTGCTATTCTCAGGAAATAAAACAGTCCTCCGTAAAGAACTGCAAACCCGAATATAGCCACTATTATGCTTTCTGTTGACAGCAATTATACCACATCCTTTCTAACCGATGTCAATATAGCCGCAAGAACCATACCAACCACCATTACAACTACACCAAGTACTGCAGCCATCAGGTCTCCTCCATAGGGAGCCTGCAAATTTGATATTGTTTCCTGTATTATCAATATAGTCAGAACTACTGGAACAAGGAATTTGATGCTGAAATTCCACCATTTACCAGCTTTTATATCAGAGTAATTGTTTGCCCATTCTCTGAATTTGTCCGCACCAAATATCCAGCCGATTGCCACTGCTTCAAGCACACCAACAACCAGCAGTCCGTAAACATTGATGAAATGGTCTATAATATCCAGCCAGTAAAGACCACCTCGAGTGGCATAAATCAGACTCCCTGCAAATGCTATACCGATAGTAATGTTTACCGCCTTTTTTCTGCTGAGTTCAAATTTGTCCATTAACGATGAAGAGAACGCTTCAACAAGAGATATCAGTGAAGACAGACCTGCAATCGATATACATATGAAGAATACTACCGCTGTCAAAACATTAAGTCCCGGTAACAGACTCAGGGCTTCAGGGAATACAATAAATGCAAGTCCTATACTGTCCGCAACTACTTCTTCAATACCTACTCCTTTAGCATGAGCCATGTATCCAAGAGTTCCAAATACTGCAAAACCGACAAGGAAACTGAAAGCCGCATTTGCCAGTGTAACAATGAATGTATTGTTGACTATGTCACTCTTTTTTGGTAAATAACTTGAATAGGCCACCATTATAGCCATACCGAGACTGAGTGTATAGAATATCTGCCCAAAGGCAGCAAGCCAGACATCAAGGTTTAGAATCGCTCCAAAATCAGGTTTGAGATACCAATCTATACCATTAAGTGCTCCGGGAAGTGTTAGTGCTCTGACTATCAGAACAATGATAAGTAGCCAGATGATTGGTATGAAAAATTTGTTTGCTCTCTCGATTCCTTTCTGAACACCTTTGATTTCGATCAGCCACGTTATAAACCAGACAGCCAGAAGGCTTATAAGTATTTCAATAGGGAATCCACCCAATTCCCACGGTGAGCCGGTTCTTTGTAACACAGAACCTATGAAATATGTTCCAGTATCTGCAGCATTCGTCCATGCTAATCTGACTGCTCTCACGAGTAGTGTAAACTCGTGGAATTCTCTTGAGAGCCTCAACCTTTGACGAGGTTGAGCATTTGCTGATTCATGGACGGTACTTGCGAACTGATATCGAGACCAGTCGTAGAGGTACCATCTCCACAGCCGTTCATTCCCGCGAGCCCCACGGTATGCATTGATGGATCATAATACGATGATTTTGTCAGTACGTTGACTGAAGCGTTGAGGTCCCTGTCCATTTCCAGACCACAATTACTGCAGTAGAACGTTCTGTTCTCTAATCTCAGTTTCTCTTTTTTCTTTGTTCCACAATGAGAACAGACCTGAGAAGTGTTGTCTGGATTGACCTTGTCTACTATTTTTCCTTTCTCAGCAGCTTTATAGGTTACGTGCTGAACCAGTTTGTTCCAGCCTACATCTGATATGGATTTTGCTAATCTATTATTTTTTATAAGATTCTTTATTTTCAGTTCTTCAAACACTATCAGGTCGTATTTATTTACCAAGAGTTTGCTAAGACAATGCGAGAAATGGTTTCTTGCAGCGGCGACTTTCCTGTGAATCCTGTTCACTTTTTGCTTCTGCTTGTTATAGTTGTTAGATCTGAATTTCATTCTCGACAATTTTCGCTGTTCTTTAGCAAGCCTATTCTCAGCTTTCCTGAGGAATTTCGGTGGTTCGACAAAATCATCATCTGATGTAGTTATAAAAGATTTCAGTCCAAGGTCGATGCCTACAGCGTTTTCTGGAGTAGATGGAACCGGATTATCCGGTAGCTCTACGGTCAGATAGGCAAACCATTGTTTGCCTTCCTTTTTCAGAGTGCAGGTCTTCAGTTCGCCATTTGGCAGATTATCGATGTCAATCTTGATGAGATTTGATTTACTGGTTATCTTGGATAGATGCAACCAGTTTCCATCCAGACGCCATCCGTTCCCATGCTGTTTATATCTGAAACTACTGAAATCTTCTTTACTCTTGAATTTGGGGTGGGCTTTCGGAAGAATTCCATCATATTTGATAAATCCTGATGAATTATTTCCACATGGAACATTTTTTCTCTTGACGAACATTCCTTTTTTAGGTTTTGTATTCTTCAGCCTACCTTTTTCCAAATCATCGAAGAACTTGTCATAAGCAAAACACAATCGCTGGAATACATCCAGTCTTACTGATGAATGTATAGGATAATCCAAATTTTTCAGGAGTTTTTCTAGTTCTGATCTTTTTACAGAAAGACCGAATCTTTCGTATAAATCGACTTGGAGTGACAGAAGATGGTTCCAGATTAATCTGCAGCACTCCAGTGTTTCATTCAGTTTTTTCTCTTGTTCAGGAGTGGGATGAATTCTGAACCTCAAATTCCTGCAGTTTTGATCATCCTTACGTACCATCGACTCCACCCATTCACCTGATGCTGATTATACGTTTTGAAGCCATATAAATTTTATCTAATGTTAGCGAATTTACCAAATATTATAGTATTAATCAGATATAGGCGGGGTGATTCGTCACTCTTAAAACGGAGTTCAAAGATATCTTTAAAACAACTTAAATCAAAGACTCTTTAAACTATAGTTTAAAGATATTGGTAAATTTTCAATTTACCAAGTTTAAGTTTAACTCTAAATTTCTAATTTAGAGTGTTCTAATTTTAAGAGCATAAGTGAACTCATGGGCTTTCTATATCCCTGCACCCGTTCATCATAAATTACAGAAATTATTTAATATTTCTTGATAAGTATATTACAGGAAATATTTTGTTAGTGCAGCAAAAAAGTATTTAATAGGTTTCAAGTTCCTCTTTATCCCTGCATACACAAAAATCGCAGAGTGCAAATTCAATTCCTGATTGTTTGTTTTTGACAGGACAGTAATATACTCCGCTTTCTTTAGTTATTTTGAAACCCCCCGGAAATATCATACCTTCCGGATGTATCGGTTTTTTGGCAATGAAAACAAGGTATAAGGAGACAATTTTTATTAACCGATTGAAAATTTTCTGTTCTGGACTATAATTTTCATTCAGACGGTTAATCTTTTCTACCAAATCCTTAAAAACATTTTCATCTATATGTTCGACACTGTCCACCGAATTTTTATTTTTGATTTCTATCAAAGTATTGAAAATATATTCAAACAGGTTTTGAGTATAATCTTTTTGATATTTTTCTGGTAAATTGCGGTTATTATACTCAATATAAGCTTTGGCTTTCATTAAATCATGTATGGATATTTTTAAAGCATTTTTTTTAAGGCACTGGAAAAGTTGGGATGTGTCCATACTGTTTATTCCATTGATTGTTTTAAATCATTGACCTGTTCTTTTAACTCTTCATTCTGGATTTTATATACAAAAAGTGTTGCAAAAAGCATGAAAAAAGCTATGAAATTGACAAGAAGAGTTAATATCAATGATGGTCCTTCAAGACCACCACCTGAACCTCCATAGATACTTTCCCCAAACATGAGAGGATGTACTGAACGCCACAACCGGACAGACAGAAAACTCAAAGGAACAGCTGCAAACCCAACGATACCAAATATCGATGATAGACGGGCACGGGTTTCAGGTTCATCTATACTCTGGCGTACCATGAAATATGCAAGATAAACAAGCAGTAATACAAGAGATGTAGTAAGTCGGGGTTCCCATATCCAGTACCATCCCCATACCGCTTTTGCCCAGATAGAACCAGTAGCAATTACCAGAAAAGCAAAACCAATACCCACTTCAGCAGAAGAGCGGGCTAAAATATCCCATTTTTTATTAGAACTCCTGAGATACATTATCCCTGCAACAAATACAATAAAAAAAGCAAGATAGGAAGTAAATGCAATCGGAAGATGGATATAGAATATTTTAAAACTTTCACCAAGAACCTCGCTGGAACCACCAGTCATTTGCGGGAGATAAAAAAATATCATGCCTGTAGCAACAATAATGGCGATGGTGGTTAGTACCGCCAGTAAATTTACTTTCTTTGATTCTGATGATAACATATCTCATCTACCCAAAAAACGATCTATTAAACCTTTTTTAATGAATAAGGCTCGTATTTAATATATAAAACGATTGGCTACATCAATCCTGTATTGCATATTCAAATACAAGCTGTGCGATTACAAAAAATATTATATCATAAACAATTAGCAAACGTATTTCCTGAAAGACATCAGTTATATTCCCTCCAGAAAACAGTTTACCGGTAGCCAGTACAGCAGGTAATAAAACAGGTATGATTAACGGAAGAAGCAAAACAGGCAGCAGGATTTCTCTTGTGCGTATATTCACTGTTAGTGCAGATAAAAGAGTTCCAACTGATATATACCCTATCGTTCCAAGAACAAGAATTATAAAAAAACCATAAATTCCCTGGATATTGAAATTGAAAAAAACAACAAACAACGGAATTATAATCAATTCGATGATAATCATCAAAATTGTACTGGACAGCATTTTACCGATATAGATTGAATTCCAGTTAAAAGAACAGAGTTTTAACCCATCGAGGCAACCGTTTTCAAGTTCTGCTGCAAATGACCTTGATAATCCGAGAGTTCCTGCAAATGTGAATGATATCCATAAAACGCCCGGTGCCAGTTGACCGATTATCTGTGACCTATTGAGCAAATTCCCGAATGATATGCTGAATATTACAATAACAATTAATGAAAAAACAAGCATTGAATTCAGCATCTGTTTGGTGCGAAATTCAGATTTTAAATCTTTCAGTGCAATTCTTAAACTCTGAATCATTTATATCAGGTCGATTTCAATTGGTTGGTTTAACTGTTTATCAGGTTTTTGTATGTCTGTTTAAAACTGCCAACATCGGATATGTCTTTTTTTAAATCATCAAATACAATTTTCCCTTTGTCCAGAATTATGGCTCTGTCACACAATTTAAAACTCTGCTCAATATTATGCGAAACAATTAATTTGGTGGTTTTTTTGCTATCAAGTTCTTTTAAAATGTTTTCAAATACGTTGACAGCGTTCTGGTCAAGTCCTGTATAAGGTTCATCCAGAAAAAGGACTTGCGGTTCGTGTATCAATGTTCTTGCGATGGATAGACGCTGTTTCATACCTCTTGATAATTCACTTACCCTGTCAGTTGCTCTGTATGTTATACCTGTTTTTTCCAGAAGGTATTCTATCCTCTTATCCAGAATATCATTGTCTATACCATACATCTGTCCGTAAAAACGCAGGTTCTCTTCTGCAGTAAGGTCATTGTACAGAAAAGTTTCATGTGAGAGTATACCTATAGATTTCCTGATGTTTGATGAATCGGTAGATACATCAAATTTGTTGATTGCTACACTTCCCTCTGTTGGAGTCCACAATGTTGATAATATCTTAAAAAGTGTTGTTTTGCCGGCTCCATTGGGTCCGTATATGGCTACTGTTGAACCTTTTTTTACTGAAAAACATATATTTTTTAATACCTGATGGTTGCCAATGGATTTGGAAAGATTTTTAACAGATATAACATCATCCATCGAGCCAACATTATCCGCAAACATAGATTAAATTTTTGATTAATAATTTAAAACAGACCAAAATCGGCAAATTTTGGTCCACCTACATCAGCATCGTTGTTGTAACCCCTGCTTTCCCAGTATCCTCTATATGAATGGTTAACAACTTCTATTCTTTTTATCCATTTAGCCCATTTATATCTGTATTTCCCTTCTGCAACTACCTGAAGTGGGAATCCTCGATGTGGTGGGAGAGTTACATCATTGATTTTATAAGCAAGGATTATGTCGTTTTCCAGCAAATAATCCATTTTGAGTAGGTTGAAAAACCATCTACGCCATAAAAGATAACAGTATTTGCATTTTTATTAGCTCCTACTTTATTAAACAATGTTTCAATTGGTACACCTGTCCATTTGGCAGTGAACCTCCACCCATCTACAGAAAACAGTTGAACTACTTTTGACTTGCTGGGATAAGAAGTGATTTGTTTATAGGTGAAATTTGCAGGTTCTTCTACTTCCCCCTCAATTTGCAGCCGGTAAGATTCTTTATCGATTTTCTGTGTACCTTTAATAGCAAAATTACCCTGTTCAGAAAGGCACTGTTCAGTTAAGACAATTTTTCATATAATTACAAATCTAAATCATTGTGCTTAGAAATACCAATGACCTAATATAAATTAATATGTTTTATTAACTGAACAGTACCTTCAGAAATAGGAGTTAGATTTTTACCCTAGTGAACTACCACTTGGCTAAAGACCAAGTGGCTTCAGAAGGAGTTTGCTTTACCGACATGTGTTGCCGAAAAACCTTATCCTTCCTGGATGGTTCACACACCCACTATCGGTTATCCCTGTAAGGGAATCACCGACTACTTTTCTTAATATGTTCAATGCTCCATTAACATCGGCATTGAGCAATTTACCAGTAGAAGACTGGAACAATCCCCTCTTGACTCTTTTACCCATGTATTTTTGGTGTTTTTCAATGGGTTCTAATGCAAGAGCATCGGTTTTACTGGTATATGCCTCATCAACTTCTATACACTTGATACCGTAGTACTCACATTTAGACCGAAGTTTCTGTTTGAATTTGCCAAAGGGTATAGTTTGAAAAGTCTGGTTATTTTTTTTACCCATATTGGAGTTTTGTTTGATATTTTTCAATTCTCCGATTATGATGTTGCCGATGTTATTATCTATGCAGTGTTTTATGATATAGTTAACACTCTGATTCATAAAATCGTTAATCTTGTTTTTCCTTTTCTCGAACAACCAGTTCAGTTTCTGACCTGATTTAATACCCTGTTTATCATATATAGACTGCAACCCACTTTTGACTTTGTTCCACCAACGGTTATAAGATTTCAAACCCCTGCCTTCTATGATGAAGGCAGTCCCATTGGTATCTACACTGGTTGCAAAATTGTTCACTCCCAAATCAATAGATAGATGTTTATTGTAGTCTAAATCGACTTTTTCACCATTATCTCTGTAAACATACTCTATCTCAAACCACTGTCCGTTGTACTTCGGGATTATCCTTACTTCTTTTATGTGTTTACCGGTTATGTTTTCAGGTAACTTGAAGTACAGGTATCTCACACCATAATTCTTGTAAAATTCTCTACCCATAGACAATCTGATGAATCCATCGTTGATTTTGAACATATCTTTTGGGAAGATACATACAAATTTAGAGTCTTTGGGTAGGTATTCAGGTATCTTTACTGGTCGGTTGTAGTTACCTCTTTTTCTCTCGCCCAGAACCCTGAAAAACGATTTCATATTCCTGTCTACTACTTTCATGGTCTGCTGTGCAACCTGTGAAGGCAGCATCTTGTAATTCTCATTATCTTTTACCAGATGATAAGCGGATTCATGATTGAGGTATTTTGAATTGTCAAAATAGTATTGTCTTGTAGTGTACAGAGTAAAATTGTAAAGGTTTTTAGACAATTTAGTAATCCTTTTCAGGACTTCATACTTCTGTTTATCCGCTTTAACATGGTTTTTCTGGGTGAGATACATTATATTATATATTTTATAATCAAAATTATTTAAATGTTATTGTTGGTTATTATGGCTATGGATTATGATAGAAGCAATCACAGCAAGTATTTGTTAATGTATCATATCATATCATATCATATTTGTCTGTAAATATCGCAGAAATGCATTAATGGGATTTGAAGATAGTTTAAAAGATATTTTAATTACAATTGCATCAAAATCAGATTTTGATATTGTAGAAATGGAATGCGACAAAGACCATATACATATTTTAGTGAAATCCAAACCAAAAATTAGTATATTATCATTTATTAGAAAATTGAAGCAAGAATCAATATACCTTATTTGGAAAAACCACAAAAAATATCTAAAAATATATTATTGGAATGAAAATACTCTATGGAGTGATGGATACTTCTGTTGCACAATAGGAAACATAAGCAAAAAAACAATTACAGAATATATACGCAGTCAAGGTTGACATCCGGATTAGACGGTATTCATCCCCGTGTTTCATTTCAAAGAAATGAAACTCGCATTAAATCTACGATTTGATGCGATGCTGAAGACATCGGGGTTTTCTACCTTCTGTTATTATAAAAAGTTAAAATGGTGATATATCAGACATTTACCACTTCCAGCTTTTCTATATCTGCTATATCCTCCCCTTCTGCGTCTGATAGTGATGCACCAATCAATTTATAATTTGGAACACCGGTATTTCCGGTCTCATCAGAAACAAGTGCATTAGACCATGGACTATTTGGCATATATGCATAGCCCCTGTGTGGATTCTCAGAATCGGATTCTACAGCTTTTACAACTACACTACCGTATTTGTTTTTCAAATATACTGTATTTCCACTTTTTATACCCATTTTTTCCATATCATTACTGTCTAATTTAATGATAGCTGACAAATCCTTATATTCATCACCAAAAAGCGAACTTTCAAGAGCTTCACTCTGGAATATATCTCTGTAGGTGATGATTTTAATGTCGTATTCAGGGGTTTCCAAAAATTTCCCAAAATCCATCAGAGTTCCTCCATAACCCTTCTAAGTATCTCTTCATCAGAGATTTTGGAGGTTTCAATCATTGGTTCAAAATTCACTCTTACACCGTCCATACGTATCGCACTTCCACCACATTCCACACCACTTAATGCGGATGGTATATTGATTCTGGATTTTCTGGATGTCAGGGTTTCACACGGGTCGATTGTAATTATCGGTATTTCGTTAAGGTTTCTGGCTATTGAGCCAGGTAAACTGCACATTGGGTCAGAACCTATTATAAGGGCAGAATCAACACTTTTATTCTTTAAAAGCTCCACAACAGAATACTTATACCCATGTTTAACTTCTGAATCTTCGAATTTGACCCGGTTTATATACCCGGTTTCATTAAACAGGTTCTGGTTGAACCCCCTCATGTTATAATGCCCTATCATCGGGTTAAAATAAAAATTGGACACTTCGTTTAATTTATCCATCAACCGTTTTATAGGTTCAAGATTATCCAGAGAATAAACAAGGCCAAGACCTGCAAAAATAACCCCATATTTTGCTTTTTTAAGTATATTGGCAAGTTCAAGTATTCGTTTTTTATTCATTTCAAAGGATACTTTCGGAACTTTACCCGAAAGAGCATCTATAAGCGCATCAATTAATTCTTCATCTTTTTGCGGAGGTATTAGATAGGAATTATTACCGCATATTTCTGCAGTAGATGATTCCCTGACATCTATTGCTATCGCGGTTCGGTCTTCATCATAACCTTTTTGACGGTTTTTGCCACGCGGGAAATATGTATATTTGGACAGATGGCGCGGATGTGAGTTTGCTGGGTCTGCACCCCAATAAACGATGACATCAGCGTTGTTTCGGACATCGTCAAGTGTACAGGTATAGTTAATTTCACCGTTTAAAATTGCCTCTACAACAGGTCCCTGACAGAAGGATGAAGTGTCATCAAGGTTAGCGTTTAATTGTTTTGCAAGTTCAATTGCTTTTTTCTGTGCTCCTTCTGTGGAATTTCCAAGCCCAAAAATCAATGGATTTTCAGATTTTTTAAGTATATTTGCAGTTTCACTTATAGTAGTATCAACATCAGTCTCTTTTCCGTCCAGTGTACACGGCATCGGCTCATTACATGTTTGGATTCGTGAAACTCCTTTCCTGCACGCGGTATACACACCGGTTATACTATTGTTTTCTGTTTCTATTTCGATATCATCACAAAGAATTGAACATGCAGTACAAACATTGTATTTATCTTCATCTTCCAAACTAATTCCTCGTTATAGATGACTTATACAAATTCTATTGCTTTTGTGGGGCATGTTTCTATACATGCATTGCATAGTATTTTGTTTTCACCAAAACGCCTGCAATTGTGGATATTGCCTTTTTGAACTACACCATTTACAACTTTTAGTATAACTCTGTCGTTTTTAGGAGCCAGCCCAATACCGGTACCTTCTGGGTCTTCAGCAACATTAACTGGACAGGCTACAACACAATTTCCACACCCTGTACATTTTTCCTCATGGATTATCATTCCTGTTTCTGAGGCATTTTCTATTGGTGCTACAAGTTCTGATAACTTTTCATAATTTTGTTTATATTTATCCTCCAGTATTTCTGGACAATCATCAAGTCTGAGTTCACCGGAAAGCAGTGCAGTGGCAAATGCCATGCAGGTTGATTTTCCACATTTTTTGCAGTTGGTTTTGGGTAGTAATTGATATATTTCCATTGCGTTTGCCATAAGACCCACTTCAAATTGGTTAATTATTCAGATCCGTCATAAAAAAATAGCGCACAATGACACATCCCATCGTTATCAATTTCATCTTTATGATAAACACAGGGACAGATTACTTTTTTATCCTGTTCTTCATCACCGGTAATAATCCTACATGGACAGTAACGTCTACCATGTTTAATTTTGTTTTTGGCAAGTCCTTCAAGAACAAGATCCAGCATTTCATCATCTGGATTTAATTTATACCCTACTCTGCTAGCATATCTGTAAGTCCATCTGTACATCTGTTTTTTAACCTTTTTTATTTTTTCATCTTCGTCCATGTTAGAATGTATCTCCGCTTTGTTGTAAACTTTATTGGTTTTACTGGTAAGATAAATTGTGGCAAACTTTAATAAATATGATGGCTGGAAAACAGATAGTAAAAATTAAACAGGAGGTTATCTCCTGTATCATGTTTTTTTTCAATCAATCTCTAACAACAAGCACTTTGGAATTTGCATGTGCCACAACATTTTGTGCCACACTTCCAAGCAAGAATTTGTTAACGCCTGTTTTACCAAGTGTTCCTATAACTATCAGGTCGGCTCCATTCTTATCTGCATAATCTATTATTTCATTAGCAGGATGACCCTCAATTATAGCTGTTTCTATATTTACCCCTTTTTCTTCGGCGTCTTTTTTCGCATCGTCTAATGCTTTTTTACCTTCTTCTTCCAAGTCTGATTTTATGGTTTGTATCCAGTCACCACCCCTTTGAGGAATTCCTCCAAAACGGCTGCGTGTTGATACAACATACACAGCGTATACATCTGCACCTGTACAGGATGCAAGTTCTATTCCTGATTGGACAGCTTTTTTGGAATTTTCGGATCCATCTGTTGCAATTAAGATTTTCTTGTAGATATCACTACATGCAATTTCTGCCATATATAGACCTCCCTTAATCATTTTGTAAATAAAAAGTTATAGAGAAACAGGTTTTGAATCCTGTTTCTACATGTTCAGGCACTCATTGTTGATGCAGCCTCTGCTTCTTTATAGGATTTATGCTGTGTGTAGTACCAGATTGGTATATATGCCGCCAATACACCTATTCCTATATAGGTCGAAGTCCATCCAACTTCAAGGCTGTTAAGATAAATCAAACCTATAAGGAAAAGCGGTATATTGAGTATACCAAATATCAGTGCTACATATTTCCAGCCTGCTGGTGCTTTAAACGGTCTCTCAAGTTGTGACAATTCCGGGTCGGTTTTAGCCTTAACATAAGAGAACAAACTTATTCCATTTGCTACAGAATATCCGATTGCAGATGCAGCCAGTACAGCCGCTGGATTTTGCAAACCTATAAGCACCAAATTAAACAGTGCAGTAAGAATCATTGCATTGATAGGTGTACCTGCTGAATTAACTTTACCAAGTATTGGTGGCAGATTGCCTTCTTTTGCCATTGAGTGCATTGCTCTTGAAGATCCAAGGAATGCTGTTTGGGTTATCAGAACCATTGCAAATATCAGTACAAATATTGCAATATATGAACCCACCTGACCAAAGGCTGCTTGGGAAACCGGTAGCAGTGGTGAGAACGGGACTTCAAGAAGTCTTTCTATACCCAGTGTACCGGTGACTGCTGTCTGTACAAGTACAAATATAATCAGACATACAAATCCACAGACAAATACTGCTTTTGGAAGATCTGAATTAGGTTTGTTGTATTCAGGACCATATACAGCAGCAGTCTCCCAGGCACAAGCACTCCACTCTGCCATTGCAAAGATACCTAATAATATCAATATATGGTGCAAATCCCATGTCCAATCAGTCGGCAGCCATGAGCCTGTTATATTTGCAAGCTGAAAATCACCAGTCGCAAACGGCGCAGCCGATATAATTACAAGAGGTGCCAGGGAAAGGATAGCCAGTATCATTCCAACCAGTGCACCACTTGAAAGACCGCGTGAATTAATTAACAGTAGTGCACCGTACATTACTATTCCTGCTATAATTGACAGTACATACTGTGAAATACCTATATCAGGTAACATCTGATGCAGATATGTACCGATAAGAATTGCCATAATTGCCATAACAGGGTTCCATGCAAACCAGTATCCCCATGCACTGAAACCTCCTATCAATTTACCTCTGTCGAATTTTCCTCCTTTTCCTGCAAAAACATTCTGTGCAAATCCAGGTAATCCAGAAGCTTTTGGAAACATTACTGCAAGTTCTCCATAGGCAAAGTTCTGGAAGAAACCCTGGATAACTGATAGAGCCCATACCATTATTGCAAAAGCCCATAGATAACCAGCAAAATAACCGATTGATGGAAGTACAAGCAGTGGAACACCAAGCGCTATTGCAAGTCCCTGTTTCCAATCAATGGCTCTTACTAATTCATGTTCTTCGTTTTCTGCCATAAACTAATCACACTCCTTGTAACAAACCCTTTAAACATAATAGATACAAATAATAATTAAACAATAAAATAATCTACAAAAGAGTTGCAGATTATTTTACCTGATTTCTGAATTTCTCACATGAGTTGATCTTGATGTCGAGCAGTTCTTCGATATTCATCTTGGCAGAGATGCCTTTTGGAGCACCTTCTACAGATGTTAAAACACCGATACCGAGTTCTTCCCTCAGGTCTCTCATCACATACTCATCACTGAGATCCATTGGCTCGACACCCAGTTTCTTGGAGACGTAGTCCTTGGCTTCATTAATCCTCATGTTCTTGGAGAGTTGCATTCTTGCAACAAGGTCTCCACCTGCACGCATACCGGTCATACCGGATGCGGATACGTGTGCTATCGGCATACCCACCGGGTCGCCGACTCCTACCTATATACCGTCTACTCCGGCTACCTCGACCATGGCTTTACTGCACCTGGTAACCGCATCAACAGGTGGTGTCTCGAACATTGGAATGCCACCGACACCCATTCCCATGTTTACATGACAGGGAATCGGAGATTTATCAACTGCAGATTTTACAAAAGTAACAGCTCTTGCAAGGTTCCATGAGGTGCTGTGGCTGGTGCTGGTGTTACATACAGGACCAAACAGGTTCGCTCCTGCTTTCCCAAGTAAAGGTGCCTGTTCATGAGGCCAGAGACCCGCAAGAGTTGTCCCGTCGTACTCGAACTCTCCATGCATTCCAAGTATTGATTCTGAAGCCATACCTGCTTCAATATACATATTCGGGAATCTCTTCCTCAGAGCTTCGATTGCATTTAGAGTCGCATAGAAATCCCCATCTCCTGCTGCCGCAATTGTATCAAAGTTTACACCGTCTGCAGCAGACTTGTAGAGTTTATCTACTGTCCAGACCATGTCATTAGTAAGCTCATCAGCAGCACCTTCTATCTCTTTTTTGGCTTCCTGGAGCTTGAATTCCCTCATCAAATCGGATGGGTTCTTGAACGGACCGTCCGGCTGATAATAAAGACCCATGTTTGGCATTGCACCATACATCAGTGGAACGGTCATGTTCTGCTGGCAGACTTCCATGGTCTGGCATTCCTGTGAAACCACTGGTTTTACAGGTTTGAAACTGTAGTCGATGTGACCAAGTTCCATGGTATCGGTACCGAAAGCACGCTCGTGAGTCATGACACCGGTCAATCTGCTTGCAGGTATTCCGGTACCGCTGTTACCCTGGTCACCATCAATTCTGAGTGTACCGATATCATGGGTCACTGGTACTTCGTTACCGGCATCGACACTAACCATCTTTTGGGGAGACATCAAGATGTCTGCGATTTTTTCTTTGTCATCATCACTGAGTGCTGGTATACCACCGAGTTCAGCAGCATCATTTGTACCTGCTTCTATATCTTCCATTATCCTGTCTTTGGAATGGTATTCTGTGGTAGAATCTCCCATTCTTATTCTGTATCCATTTGCCATTGTTTACAATCCCCCTATCAGTTTATTTGGATGCACCGAGTTTTTCTTTGGTCTTGTTTACTGCTATACTTGCGTTTTCTGCATAAATATCGGCACCTATCTTGTCAGCCCATGCCTGGGTTGCTGGTGCTCCACCTACCATAACAACGGTATCGTCTCTCATTCCAGCTTCTTTGAGAAGCTCGATGATGTCCTTCTGACCTGGTAGTGTTGTGGTCATGAGTGCAGAGATTCCGACTACATTGGCATTAACTTCTTTTATCTTGTCAATAAAGTCCTGTGCAGGTACATCCCTTCCGATGTCATAGACTTCAAATCCGGATGCCTGCAGCATTGTGGACACAATGGATTTGCCGATGTCGTGTACATCTCCTTCTACTGTACCATTGACAACTACACCAAGTGGTTTACCCCTTTGTTCTGTCGGCATGTCTTCTTCGAGTGTTTTGACTGCGTCTGTCATGGCTTCAGCAGCCATCATCACATGCGGTAAGAACAGTTTACCTCTCTCAAACTTCATACCGACTTCGTTCATCCCGGCTGCAAGACCGTTTTCGATGATGTCTGATGCCTCGAGGTCGCCTCTTGCTTTGTTTACAGCTTCTGTTACGCTATCCTTTTTACAGGATATTATAGCATCAGCTATTTCTTTTAATAGTGCTTCTCTATCTGCCATTAATACTCCCCCTATTTGTTAATTAGGGATTTAAACTAAGTCAGGGTTGTGTAATAACAGTTCTTCTAAACCCTAATCAAGTACTGTTAACACACTCCACACAAACCTAACAATAGAAAACATTATTAAGTATTATATTTAAGGTTTGTTTCTTTTAGAAACCTCAGAATGTTTATATAAATTAAATAAAGAAAGTTGCTTCCTTCAAATCTAAAATTGAATTAAAAACCAATTATATTATAGTTTTCAATAAAAAATTATTATCCCCTTAATAAATGTTTACTTTTTATTTATTTGAAGTTGATTTCAAGGGTATAGTATATAAAAGAGAAAATGGATATAGGATGTATCAAAGCTAATTATTTAACATATTGTTCTAACCTGCTTTTTTAATTAAAAGAATTATACTAAATCAATAACGGAGTACAAGGGCATGAAAATTGGAATATATATATGCCACTGTGGTTTAAATATTGCACATGTTATCAATATGGATACCCTGCAGGACAAAATAAAAAAAGAGTTTAAAGATATTGAAATTGTCAGGGATATACAGTTCATGTGTTCTGATACAGGACAGGAAGCAATCATTGAAGATATAAAAGAGCATAATATAGACAGAGTACTTATAGCAGCATGTTCTCCCAAATTACATGAAAAAACATTCCAGCAGGTAATTGAAAATGCAGGAGTAAATCCATATTTGCTGGAAATTGTAAATATCAGAGAACAATGTTCATGGGTGCATAAACAACATCCAGAAATGGCAACCCAAAAAGCCTTTGACCTGATTAAAATGGGGGTTGCCAAACTGAAAAACCTTGAACCACTTGAAGTTAAAAAAGTGTCTATAAATAGAAATGTCCTTGTTATCGGTGGTGGAGTAGCCGGGATAGAAGCAGCGCTTAATTTAGCCGATGCAGGTTATCATGTATACATGGTTGAAAAAGAACCCAGCATAGGCGGAAAGATGGCGCTTTTGAATGAAGTCTTCCCTACAAATGATTGTTCCATCTGTGTACTTGCCCCGAAAATGACAGAAGTATCCAATCACCCAAACATAGAACTTTATACAAATTCAGAAATAACCGAAATAACAGGTTCAGTAGGAAATTTCACTGTAAAAGGATTAAAAAAACCCAGATATGTTTCTGAAGATAAATGCAAAGGCTGCATAGAAGAGTGTTCCAGTGTCTGTCCTGTTGAAATATCCAATCCATTTGATTATGGTATAGGAAAGATAAAAGCCATAAGTATGCCGTTCCCTCAGGCTGTCCCCCAGTGTGCATATATCAATGATGAGTACTGTGTGGGTTGTGGATTGTGCAGACAGGTATGCCCTGCTGATGCTGTAGATTATGAACAAAAAGAAGAAGAATTTTCCTTTGATGCTGGTGCGGTTATTGTTGCTACAGGATACAATGTATTTGATGCATCACGTAAAGAAGAATACGGCTACAGCAAATATCCTGATGTGATTACTAATATGGAACTGGAGCGTATGATAAATGCATCAGGTCCAACTCACGGAAAAGTAGTAGTTCCTTCCACCAAAGAAATTCCTCAGAAAGTGGCTTTTATACATTGTGTCGGTTCAAGAGATGAAACAGTAGGAAACCCCTATTGTTCAAAAGTATGCTGTATGTCAGCTATAAAAAATGCTCAATTGCTAAAAGAAAGATATCCAGAAATGGACATCAGACTCCACTATATAGACATAAGAGCATCAGGTGAAATGTATGAAGAATATTATACAAACGCTCAATCAATGGGCATCCAGTTTGTAAGGGGCAAAGTCGCCGAAATACAAGAGGATAACAGCGGAAAGCCGGTTCTAAGGTATGAAGATACACTTGAAAACAAAATTTTTGAAGAGACCTATGACCTTGTAGTCCTTTCAGTTGGACTCGAAGCGAATAAAGATGAAAAAATTTCCAGCATGCTGAATTTGAGCACACGCTCGGACGGATTTTATACCGTGTCCCATCCAAAAATGCGTCCTGTTGAATCCAATATCGATGGTGTATATATTGCAGGTTGTGCATCAGGACCAAAAGAAATACAGATATCAATTGCTCAGGGCAGTGCTGTAGCATCTAAAGCCATGCAGCTTTTGAGCAGGGGTGAACTTGAAACAGACCCGATGAGTGCTTTTGTAGATACTGATAAATGTACAGGATGCGGTATCTGCCAGGATGTATGCAAATTCGGCAAAATTAAACTGTATAACCATAAAGCTGAAGTTGATGAACTCTCCTGTCATGGATGCGGTTCATGCAGTGCTGCATGTCCAGAAGATGCCATATATATGCGAAACCAGACAGATGCACAGATACATTCCCAGATAGAAGCAGCTCTTGAAGTAAAAGATGAATTTCCTCTGATTGTAAGTTTTCTGTGTAACTGGTGTAGCTACGCCTGTGCAGACCTTGCCGGGACATCACGCATCCAGTATCCTACAAATGTAAGGATTATCAGAGTTATGTGTGCAGGACGTGTAGACCCAGAATTCGTACTTACCGCTTTTGAAAAAGGTGCTGATGGTGTCATGGTCTCAGGATGCCGTCTCGGTGAATGCCATTATGTATATGGGAACTACAATGCAAAACAGAGAATGGACGTCCTAAAAGATGTGCTGGAAGAGATTGATATAAACCCGAACCGTCTTAATGTTGAATGGATATCCGCATCTGAATGCAACAGATTTGCCGAATCCATTGAAAATTTTGTTGAGGAACTGGAAAAAATAGGTCCAATAGGTTCTGAAATCCTGGAGGCACCAAATGCAGAACACACCGGATGAAAACGAAAACTCCGATAAAAACACCATCAAAGTAACAAAGGACATGGATGTTCAGGGTTCACATTTTATCTACAAACAGTTTACTGAAAAATCCAGAAAAGAACTGGATTATGATTACAAACGCTGTACCGGCTGTGGTCTGTGTGTGAAAATATGCCCTACTCAAGCACTTGAACTTGGACCCATGCATGAAATTGCTACAGGGATGGATGCACCACCGGTTACATTGGATATAGAAAAATGCACATTCTGTGGTATGTGTGCAAAATTCTGTCCTGTGAACGCATTCAAGATGGAAATCAGTGGAGAAGTTCCATCTGAAGATTCCTATCCTGAATTTGATTCCTATGTTAAAATCAATAACAACTGCCTCCCGTGCCTTCTCTGTGAATCATCATGTCCTGAAGACGCAATTGAGGTAAAACTTAACATACCTAAAAAAGAGGATATCACACCGTTTGATGAGAATGCTGAAGGTGAAATTGAAATAGACACAGAAAAATGCAATCTTTGCGGTTTATGTTCGCATTTCTGTGATGCCTTTATAATGCTTGAAAAAGAACCAAGCCCTACTGACCCATCTCCCTTTGAACAGTTAATGGTAGATGAAGATGAATGCGATTACTGTATGCTTTGCCAGGACATATGTCCAGAAGATGCCATAAAAGTTAAAGGTAAAAAACCCTGCGAACCACCAGCCATAGAGGGGGAAGTGCATATAGATGAGGATAAATGCACTCGATGCGGCTGGTGCAGAGAAGTCTGCCCCTATGATGCAGTGGAAATCAAAAAACCGTTTGAAGGAGAGATTACACTAAAAGAGAATAATATAAAACGCTGTGATCCTCACGGCTGCCAGGCATGTTTTAATGTATGTCCAGCACATTTATGGTATGTTCCAGAAGACAAAAACATCGCGATAAAAGAGGATTACTGTATTTATTGTGGAGCATGTGAAAATGCATGTCCTGAAAACGTTATGAGTGTTAAGAGAACTCAAGTACATCATACCAAAATTCCTGACGCTCCATGGGCTTCCCAATGGGAGGATGCTATTGAATCAATGATAACGTCAAAAAGAAAACATCCGGATACATCCCGCACAGTTGAAGTTGAAAAAGAACCCTCAAAAGAGCATGAAGAAGTAGAATTTCCAGAAATCGATGAATCACTGTTAAAAGCTGCGAGAGAGCGTATAAACTCCACAAAACCGGCACTTAAAAATATAAACGTTAGACGAAAATGGGAAAAAGAATCATCTGAAGAAACCAGAAAAGAATTTAGAGAGAAGTTTAAAAACAAAAAAGAAGGTAATAGCAAATAACCTTTTATTACAGGCTGTGTTTTATTTAGCAGGAAAAATCAACGGTGTGATATAGTTCATGAGTGAAAAATTCGACTACAAAAAGCTCGGGTTAAAATGCGGTCTTGAAATTCATCAGCAACTGGACACAAAAGAAAAATTATTCTGCAGATGTCCAACAAAACTAAGGGATACTGAAGAGTCGAATTTGGAATTTTTCAGATACATAAGACCGGCTGCAAGTGAAATGGGAGAAACCGACTTGGCAGCGCTTGAACAATCCAAACTTAATAGAAAATACATTTACAAAGCCTATGATTCCACATGTCTGGTTGAATATGATGAAGAGCCGCCAAACGAGATTGATAAAGAAGCTCTCAATACTTCACTTACAATCACAAAACTTCTGAATATGCAGCCTGTTGACCAGATGCATGTCATGCGAAAGATTGTAGTCGATGGTTCCAACACCACAGGATTCCAGAGAACAGCTTTCCTTGCAAGTGGAGGATATCTGGAAACCTCAAAAGGATATGTTGGAATGGAAAGCCTGTGTCTTGAAGAAGAATCCGCCCGTATAATTGAACAAAATACTGATTCAACAATCTATTCCCTTGATCGTCTGGGTATTCCGCTTGTTGAAATCGGAACTGCTCCAGATATACGTACACCCCAGCAGGCAAGGGAAACTGCACAGCTTATAGGCATGCTTTTAAGGTCAACAGGAAAGGTTAAAAGGGGATTGGGAACAATCCGTCAGGATGTTAATATATCCATAGCAAAAGGGGCACGTATCGAAATAAAAGGAGTTCAATCACTTGAACAAATAGAATCCATTGTTGAAAATGAAGTTGAACGACAGATTAATTTAATAAAAATAAGGGATGAACTCCTGCAAAAAGGAGCCCATATTAACGAAAATATGTATGATGTGTCAGAGGTTTTTGCAGATACTCAATCCAAGATAATAAAAAAGGCTCTTAAAAAAGGAAAAGTAATTGCAGGAGTTTTACCGGGATTTGCAGGTTATATAGGAAAAGAAATCCAGCCCGGCAGACGTCTTGGTACTGAGTTTTCAGACCGTGCAAAAACATCCGGTGTAGGCGGAATTTTCCATACAGATGAACTTCCAAATTACGGCATAACAGAAGATGAAATTGAATCTCTTTGTGAATACGTAAATGCAGGAGATAATGATGCTGTAGTTCTTGTCTCTGACAATGAGAAACGCTCCTTTAGTGCAATGGAGAGCGTTATCCAGCGTGCTAAAGAAGCTCTTGAAGGTGTGCCGGAAGAAACTCGTAAAGCATTACCTGATGGAAATACCTCATACATGAGACCTCTCCCAGGTGCTGCACGCATGTATCCTGAAACCGACGTTCCTCAAGTCGAAATATCCAGAGAATACTTTGAATCCATTGAAATGCCCGAACTGTTAAGTGATAAGATTAACCGCTTTAAACAGGAATTTGGATTGAATCAGGAACTTGCAGAAAAAGTTGTCCAGTCAAAGGATTTGCTTCTGTTTGAGGATATAATACGGACGTTTAAGGATAGTTCAAATATAAATGCCACGATGGTAGCAAGAACTCTAACCGGTACAGTACCCGAACTTAGAAGAGAAGGTGTAGAGGTTGACAGCATAACAGATGAACATTTTTTCCAGTTGTTTGAACTTGTTGAAGGTGGAAAAACTGCAAAAGAGGGAATTGAAGAAATACTGAAAAAACTTGCAGATAATCCCGAATTGAGTGCTGAAAATGCTGCATCCGAACTTGGATTAACAGGTGTTGATACATCAGAAATTGAAAAATTTGTAGATGAAGTTATTGATAACAGAGAGGAGTTTGTACAGGAAAAAGGTTTAGATGCTGTTGGACCGCTTATGGGTGTAGTTATGGGTGAATTCCGTGGCAAAGCTGATGGAAAACAGGTAAGCAGCATATTAAAACAAAAAATCGAGGAATACCTCAGCCAACAATAATTAATCGGTAAAAATATCAAAATTCCTTATAGGTTTTTTATTTTTCCTGTCCAGATGGCTTGTAATTTTTAAAATTAATTAGTTTAAAACCCCATGTTTACTTCTGGTTCAGTGAATTTTGTCAAGTATTCAATCAAATATATATTGTATGAAATAATACGGGTCTGGAAAATATATTTCCAGCACAATACTTATAACCTATTCTTTACATTTAATGGCAGGTTCTAATGATGGATGCAGTATTAGGATTAGAAGACGGTACAATCGTAAAAGGCACTGGAATCGGCAGTGAAGGTGCAGTCAGTGGTGAACTTGTTTTTACAACTCTTTACACCGGATATGAAGAAGCGATGACAGACCCTTCATATAAAGGTCAGATATTGATGTTCACCTATCCATTGATAGGCAACTATGGTGTAAGCGGTGAAAATTTCCAGTCAGATAATATACAAACCGATGGAATTGTTGTCAGAGAAGCATGTAGCAGTCCTTATCATTATAAATCTACAAGAAATTATAATCAACTGTTGCAGGATGAAGGAATACCGGGTATTGCAGGAGTAGATACCCGAATGCTTACCATAAAAACAAGAGAAACAGGTGCAATGCGTGCAGCACTTATAAACGGAAGCGATGACAGTGATGAAGCAGTAAATCTTGCACGTAAACAACCCTATATATCAGATGTGGATTTGATATCAAAAGTTACCTGCCAGGAACCATATCATATAAAAAGTGAAAAATCGGTTTTTGGTAAGTCGAAACATGCTGTTGTCATAGACCTTGGTCTGAAAAGAAATATCCTTTCAAGCCTTTTGTCTCGTGGTATCGATGTTACAGTTGTCCCTGCAAACACATCCACCTCAATGATTGAAGCCTATGAACCTGATTTTATTTTCCTTACCAACGGACCCGGTGACCCATTGCAAGCAAAAGGTGCAATATCAGCAGTTAATGAATTTGCTGGAAAACTTCCAATAATCGGAATCTGTTTTGGAAATCAGATAATATCTCTTGCTCTTGGTGCAGAAACCTATAAACTTAAATTCGGACACAGAGGAGCTAACCAGCCGGTAAAAGACCTTGAAACCGGTAAAGTGTATATCACATCACAAAATCATGGTTTTGCAGTAGATGGACAGTCTCTTGATACCACTGACCTTTCTGTCACACAGATTAATGCCAATGATAATACTGTTGAAGGAGTGGCTCATGAATATCTTGATATATACAGTGTCCAGTATCATCCAGAGGCAAATCCGGGTCCATGGGATACTGAAAAACTGTTTTTTGACAGGGTTGTTAAGACCATTGGAGGTGATCTATGATGCCGAAACAGGACGACATCAAAAAAGTTTTACTTATAGGTTCAGGTCCAATCACCATAGGTCAAGCGGCTGAATTTGATTTCTCCGGAAGCCAGGCTTGTAGGGCTTTAAGAGAAGAAGGTATTGAAGTTGTGCTTGTAAACTCAAACCCCGCCACTATAATGACAGACCCAGAAATGGCGGATTCAGTCTACATTGAACCACTTGAACCCAGAGTTGTAGAAAAAATCATAGAAAGGGAACGTCCTGACGGCATCATAGCAGGTCTTGGAGGACAAACCGGGTTAAATGTTACAAGTGAATTATCCGATCTTGGTGCACTTGAAAAATACAATGTCAAACTTCTGGGAACTCCTCTTGATGCGATAACCAATACTGAAGACAGAGAACTTTTTAAAGAGAAAATGGGAGATATTGGTGAAAAAGTTCCACAGAGTAAAGCAATTTCTTCCCTAAAAGAAGCAGAAGAAATGATTGATGAGCTTGGACTGCCGCTGATTGTCAGACCTGCATATACTCTGGGTGGTGCAGGCGGTGGTATCGCCCACACCAAGGAACAGCTTTTTGAAATCGTAGAAAGGGGGCTTAGAAGGAGTCGAATCCATCAGGTACTGGTTGAAGAAAGCGTACTGGGATGGAAGGAATTTGAATACGAGGTTATGCGCGATTCAAACGATACCTGTGTTATTATCTGTAACATGGAAAACTTTGACCCTATGGGTATTCATACAGGCGAATCCATTGTGGTAACGCCGTCCCAGACACTTAGTGATGAAGAACATCAGATGCTTCGTTCTTCAGCGATAAATATTATCCGGTCTTTCGGAATTGAAGGTGGCTGTAACATCCAGTTTGCAGTTAAAGATGGAGACTACAGGGTAGTTGAAGTCAACCCCCGTGTATCACGTTCTTCTGCACTCGCATCCAAAGCAACTGGTTATCCCATTGCAAGAGTTACTGCAAAAATCGCTATTGGAATGACACTTGATGAAATACCAAACGATGTAACCAAAAAGACACCTGCTTCCTTTGAACCGACTATTGATTATGTTGTCACAAAGATACCAAGATGGCCTTTTGATAAATTTGTTACAGCAGATAAAACCCTTTCAACATCCATGAAGAGTACCGGTGAAGTAATGGCTATAGGTAGAACGATTGAAGAATCAATGTTGAAAGCGATTCGCTCCCTTGATATAGACATTCAGACTGGGGTTACATGGGACGAAAATGAAATTATTACTCTTCTAAGAACCCCCACAAGCAACCGATTGTTTGTCATTTTCCAGGCTTTAAGGAACGGATTTACAGTAGAAGCCATCAATCAATTCACAGGTGTTAGCACTTTCTTCCTCTGGAAAATCAAAAACATTGTAGATATGGAAAAATCGCTACAGGAATATGCAGAATCAAGTGAAGTCCCTCTGAATTATCTATGTGATTCAAAGCGTTTGGGAATTACTGATTCACGGATTGCAGAATTGACAGACAAAACAGAAGAAGAAATCGGAGATACCAGAAGAGATAATCAAATTAAGACCACCTATAAGATGGTGGATACCTGTGCTGCTGAATTTGCCGCTGTAACACCCTATTATTATTCATCCTATGAAACCATGTGTGAATCTGAACCCACCGATAACAAAAAGATACTGATACTTGGTTCGGGTCCCATCCGTATTGGTCAGGGTATTGAATTTGATTACTGTACAGTACATGCGGTATCTGCTATCAGTGAAGAAAACATCGAATCACATATAATCAATAACAATCCTGAAACAGTGTCAACAGATTATGATACCTCAGATAAACTGTTCTTTGAACCTCTGACACTGGAAGATGTGATGAATGTTATAGAAAAAGAACAACCTGACGGTGTACTGGTTCAGTTTGGTGGTCAGACATCCGTTAACCTTTCCCTACCACTGCAACATGAACTTGAACGCAGGAATGATTTAAAAACTAAAATTTTTGGAACCTCTCCTGATAAAATCGATACTGCAGAAGACAGAGACAAATTTTATGCCCTTATGAAAGAACTCGGTATCAATCAGCCAGATGGTAGATATGCCCTGTCACAGGGAGAAGCGATAAATTTTGCTACAGAAATCGGTTATCCTGTCCTTGTAAGACCTTCATATGTGCTCGGTGGAAGAGCGATGGAGATTGTATACGATGAAGAAGAATTAAAAAGGTATCTCAGGGAATCTGTCTGTGTTTCAAAGGATAATCCGATTTTAATCGATGACTTCCTTGAAGGAGCGGTTGAAATCGATGTGGATGCTGTATGTGATGGTGAAAACGTTCTCATTGGTGCGATAATGGAGCATATTGAAGAAGCAGGGGTGCATTCAGGAGATTCTGCATGTGTTATACCACCACAGAGTCTTACTGAAGAAACAATGGAAATCGTCCGTGACTATACCCGCAAAATAGCACTGTCACTTGATGTCAAAGGACTGATTAACATACAGATGGCAAAAAGAGACGGTGAAGTCTATGTCCTTGAAGCAAATCCGCGTTCCAGTCGAACAATACCGTTTGTATCAAAAGCTGTAGGTATACCACTTGCAAAAATAGCGGCACAGGTCATAATGGGTCATAAACTGAAAGACCTCGGGTATGCACTGGACAGGGAACCAGATGTAAAACATGTTTCAGTTAAAGAAGTTGTCCTGCCGTTTGATAAACTGCCAGGTGTCGACCCTGTTCTTGGTCCTGAAATGAAGAGTACTGGTGAAGTTATGGGTGTGGACTACAATTTTGGACGTGCCTTCTTCAAAGCCCAGTTGAGTGCAGACAATCTATTACCCCAGACTGGAAAAGTATTCCTATCAATCCGAGATGAGGATAAAGAAAAGATTGTAAACGTTGCTCGTAAGATGCAGGACGCAGGTATCGAACTCATGGGTACTCACGGAACTGCCAGTTATCTGGCAGAACATGGAATAATTGTAGAATCCGTCAAGAAAGTGCATGATGGAAGTCCAAACGTGATTGACATGATGAGAAGAGATGAAGTATCTCTTATCATTAACACACCTACAAGTAAACAATCCAGAAAAGACGGTTATCAAATACGCAGAGCAGCGGTTGATTTCAAAGTGCCCTATATAACAACCATCCAGGCAGCTATTGCTGCAGCAGAAGCTATCGAAGCTATGAAGAACAATGACATTACTATAAAGTCGATTAATGAATACCATGAAGAGGTAACACAGGGTTGATTTAATATGCCAGAGCCAAAAAAAGTAGTTTTAGCGTATTCAGGAGGACTTGATACATCAGTATGTATCCCTCTTTTAAAAGAAGAATACGGCTATGATGAAGTTATAACAGTTGCAGTAAATGTTGGACAGCCCGAAGAAGAGATTAAAGAAGCAGATGAAAAGGCTGAAAAAATCAGTGACAAACATTACACAATCGATGCCAGAAAAGAGTTTGTCAATGACTATATCTTCCCGCTTATCAAAGCAAACGGTGATTATGAAGGATATGTAATGGGCACATCTGTTGCACGTCCATTGATTGCCAAAAAAGTGGTGGAAGTTGCTGAAAAAGAAAAAGCGAGTGCACTTTCTCATGGATGCACCGGCAAAGGCAATGACCAGCTCCGCTTTGAAGCGGTTTTCAGGCTAACCGACCTTGAAGTGATAGCTCCTATGCGGGATATGAACCTCACCCGCGAGTGGGAAATTGAATACGCAAAAAAACATGGGATACCAGTCTCTGTTACCACAGGTGAACCGTGGAGCATAGATGAAAACATATGGAGCCGGAGTATAGAAGGAGGAGAACTTGAAGACCCTGCATGTGCTCCTCCACAGGAAATCTACAGCTGGACAGTATCACCGGATGATGCTCCTGAAGCACAGGCGATGGTGATCGGATTCGATAATGGTGTCCCTGTGTCCCTTGACGGAAAAGAGATGGATGGAGTTGAACTCATACAGCAACTAAACAATATCGCTGGCTCACACGGTATAGGCAGGACTGACATGATAGAAGACCGGGTTCTTGGTTTAAAAGCCAGAGAAAATTATGAACACCCTGCAGCAACCGTACTTCTGACCGCTCATCAGGATCTGGAAAAACTGGTACTTACCCGTTCAGAAATCAGGTTCAAGGCTGATGTTGATGCCCAGTGGTCAGAACTTGCATATTACGGCCTTGTTGATGAGCCTTTATATACAGACCTTAATGAATTCATTAATAAGACACAGGAACGTGTTACAGGAAAAGTAACAGTAAAACTGCACAAAGGCAATGTCAGTGTACTGGCTCGAAGTTCACCATATGCATTGTATTCAGAAGAGTTTGTATCCTTTGACAGCAAAACCATAAATCAGAAGGATGCTGAAGGGTTTGCTAAATATTACGGATTCCAGTCCCGCCTGTACAAAAAATTTGTAGAGAAATAATTCAATCTACTTCTCCTTTCTTATTTTTGTATCATTACTATTTTTATAAGGTTAAATCATATTTTATCCCGAATCCAATGGTTCAAAGAAAACTTTTTAAGGAATACTTGAGAAAAATTTTTCATCTGATATCTGTTCTTATTATTGTTATTTATGCATTTCTTGGTAAACAGATAGTTCTTATACTTCTGTTTGTATCTCTAATTTTTTTTCTTGTACTTGAATACATCCGTCTTGAAAGGTCCATAAAACTTCCAATGCTGCATGTTTTATATCGTACCAGCGAAAAAAATCAACTTGGAGGGCATGTATTTCTTACCATTGGTGCTATTATATCCATTGCGATGTTTAGTAAACAAATCGCTTTTGCCTGTATTCTTATGACAACTCTGGGTGATTTATTTGCGGCTATTGTAGGCAAAACATTTGGAAATACAAAACTTGCATATAATGATAAATCACTGGAAGGAAGTGCTTCCGAATTTGTAGTTGACCTGGCAATAGGGTTTGTTTTTACCGGTAACTGGATAATAGCTGTGGGAATGGCATTTGTTGCTACTGTTGTTGAGACTACCGTGGTAAAGATAGATGATAATTTAATGATTCCATTGATTTCAGGTATAACCGGTGAAATTTTGTTATATTTAATTTTTTAACCGGTGGATAAAAACTTATTAGTATCTACAAATCGATGTTATTTTTTATGAGTGGGGGGACTAAATGGTATCAGTTAGATTATGCTGATGTATTTGAAAAACTGAAGAGCAGTAGAGACGGTCTTGAACAGTCGGAGGCAGAAAAAAGACTTTCTACTGACGGGTACAATGAAGTAGAAGCAAAAAAAGAACATAGTGAGATTTACAAGTTTTTGAAGCAGTTCGCCAGCCCATTGATATATATCCTTATGGCTGCTGCAATAATTACTTTTTTCCTTGAAAAATACATTGATACCGCTGTTATACTAAGTGTTGTTATTGCAAATTCCATTATTGGCTACATTCAGGAGAGTAAAGCTGAACATGCTCTTGAATCATTGTCCAAAATGCTTGTACCTGAAGCTACCGTAATAAGAGACGGTCAGAGAAAGGTAATTCCCAGTAAAGAACTTGTAGTGGGAGATGTAGTCATATTGGAATCAGGTAGCAGAATACCTGCCGATATTAGACTTTTTTATGTAAAAAACCTGAGAGTTGATGAATCACCTCTAACCGGTGAATCCGTACCTGTTGAAAAAAAGACCAGAGCAATTGATGAAGACAGCATTCCGCTTGGCGACCAGATAAATCTGTCATTTGCAGGGACGTTTGTAAGCGAGGGTCTTGGACGTGGTGTAGTAATAGCCACTGGCGAAGATACTGAAATCGGAAAAATATCCCAATCTATAAGAGAGAGTGAAGAAATCTCAACACCCCTTGTCCGAAAAATAGCAAGGTTTGGAGTTTTTCTTTCAGTTGCCATTCTTGCAATATCTGTATTTGTCTTTTTTATAGGATTATTGCGGGGTTTTGACGCAGTTGAGACGTTTCTTGCGGCAGTCAGTCTTGCAGTCGCTGCAATACCAGAAGGTCTGCCTGCTACCATTACTATTTCTTTTGCCATCGGTATTAAAGCAATGGCATCGCGTAATTCCATTATCCGAAGCCTTCCTGCTGTAGAAACACTGGGTTCGGCTACTGTAATATGTTCGGATAAAACAGGAACATTAACCAAGAACCAGATGACTGTTACAGAAATTTATACCGCTACAGGTACAACCTACAATGTTACTGGCTCAGGGTATTCATCAAAAGGAAATTTCATTCTGGACAATGAAACCATTGATCCAAAAAATGATCCGGTGTTGCTGGAAACTCTGAAAGCCGGTTATTTGTGCAATGATGCGTCATTTAAAGATGGAGATGTGGTTGGTGATCCTACAGAGGGGGCTTTAATGGTATCCGCTCTCAAAGCCGGTAAGTTCTACATTCCAAGATTGGATATTATACCATTCGAATCGGAAAAACGCATCATGGCTACTCTAAATGAGGATTCAGAAGGAAATAAGATAATCTATGTAAAAGGGTCACCTGAAAAAATAATGGAACTGTCACAGCACAAATTCGATGGTGAAAACGAGATTGATATTGATGTCAATGCACTGTCCGAGATTAAAAAGAGCTCAGAGGAAATGGCTACCCAGGGACTTCGTGTCATTGGAATGGCATATATGAAAGTAGAAAATGATAGGGAGAGAATCGATTATTCAGACCTTGATAATCTGGTATTCCTCGGATTGCAGGGTATCATAGACCCACCCAGAGAAGAAGTTAAAGAATCAATCAATAAATGCAAAACTGCTGGTATCCGGGTTATCATGATTACCGGAGACCATACATTAACCGCCCACTCAATAGCCCGTCAACTCGGAATCGAAACAGAAAAAGCAGTTGCCGGCAGTAATATTGATGATATGACCGATGAACAGTTAAAAGATACACTTAAAAGTGTTTCTGTTTTTGCCAGAACATCTCCAGAGCACAAATCACGAATTGTAAAGCTTCTTAAATCCGAAGGAGATATTGTAGCGGTAACTGGCGACGGCATAAATGACGCTCCAGCCCTGAAAAATGCAGATATCGGCATATCTATGGGTGCATCAGGTACAGAGGTTGCACGTGAAGCTTCTGACATGGTTCTTGTGGATGACAACTTTGCTTCTATAGTAGCAGCGGTCGAAGAAGGACGTGATGTATACAACAAAATCCAGAAACTGATTATATGGATGCTACCTACCAATGGAGGTCAGGCTCTTACTGTTGTATCGGCTATTATTCTTGGTATCACTCTACCGTTACTTCCGCTGCACATACTCTGGATTAACACTATAACTACTATCGGACTCGGTGTAACAATATCTGCTGAACCCCGAGCAAAAGGTCTGCTGGATAATCCTCCACGACCTACAGAGGAACCTCTTTTAACACAATTCATAAAAAAAAGAATTGGGTTTGTGTCTATACTGATGGTTTCTGCTGCATTCTTCCTGTTTACTCTGGAGATGTTTTCCAGTAATGAATTACCTGCAGCGCGAACTACAGCACTAAACACTATTGTATTTATCCAGATATCCTATCTGTTCAATATCAAATCCCTTCATGGTTATGTATTTGATGAGCTGTTTTCCAACAAATATATGCTTATCGGAATAGGGGGTGTTATCGGACTTCAGATGCTGTTAACTTATCACCCGTTCATGAACCTGATATTTGATACTGCACCTATTGGATTGTACAACTGGTCGTGGATTATAACAGTAGCAATTGTTGTATTCTTTATCATAGAATTGGAAAAGTATGTTTATAGGTGGATAGAAAAAAGAAATACTTGACAAAATCTATAATTTTTTATTTTTCAGATATTTGTCTGCGCATTTGTTTAATTGCTTTGGTTGGTGGTACTTTTTTGGGACAAACTGCGACACATTTATAGACCAAATCACAACCCCATACACCTGATAAAGAATCGACGATATTATACCGTTGAAGCTTGCTTTTTTCTGAATCCCTCGGATCTAACTGAAATCTCCATGCTCTGGCAAGCCCTGCAGGACTTAAATATTTATCATCTCTTGCTGCAGCCGGACATATACCATGACATACCGCACACAGGATACAGTTGGTATATTTTTCCAATTTTTTCTGGGTTGCTGGCTCTATTAGGTGTTGGTCATCATAATTTTCCTCTGCCGTTATCCATGGTTGCACTGAATCCACAAGGCTGTAGAAATGTTCCATATCAACAACGAGGTCTCGTATTACCCCGAGATTGGGTAACGGTTCTATCAATATCCTATCATTTGATTCTTTACTGAATTGCGGAGAGGTGAGAATCTGGTCGGATTTCAGACTGGATATATCCTCTTTTTTTACATCCCCTACCAGTTTTTTGCAGGCAAGTCGAGGCACTTTATTTATAAGCATGGCACAACTACCACATACCGCACCCCTGCAGGCAAACCTAAAACAAAGACTTCCATCCTGTTTTTCCTGTATTTCAAATAATGCTTCCAAAACATTCATTCCGGGTTTTTCATCCACCTGGAATGTATCATACCAGATTTTATCATCTTCCTGACGTTTGATGTTTAAAGTAACCATATTGTACTCCGATTTAATACTCCCTCTTTTCTGAATAGAAACTTGTTATTGTTACATCCCTGTATTCCAATCTGGGACCTTGGGGAGTGTAGTAAGCAATCGTATGTTTTGTCCAGTTGTTATCGTCCCTTTCAGTAAAATCAGTACGGTAATGAGCTCCTCTGCTCTCCTGTCTTGCCAGTGCTCCTGTAGCTATAACATGTGCGATATCGACCATTCCTTTCAGTTCAATTGCATCCAAAAGTTCCAAATTGAAAGATTTAGCTCTGCTTTTTACTTTGATTTTTTGAGCCCTGTATTTCAGATTTTTAATGTCTTCTATTGCATGTTCAAGGTTTTCATGATTTCTGAATACACCCACCTTTTCCTGCATAATATTCTTTAATTCATTTCTGACAGTAGCAAAATCTTCACCGGATTCACCAAACAAATCTGAGAGGAAATGTTTCTCATTTTCAAGTTCCTTCATAAGATTTTCATCTTGGGGTATATCTCTATCCTGTATCGATTCTGCAGCATGTTGACCTGCTCTTTTACCAAAAACAAGGGTGTCAAGGAGGGAATTACCACCAAGCCTATTTGCACCGTGAACACTTATACAGGCACATTCACCCACAGCATACAATCCATCTATAGGTGTTTTTCCGTTTATACTCGATAAAATACCTCCCATAGAATAATGCTGACCGGGCTGTACAGGAATCGGTTCTTTTATGGGGTCTACTCCTGCAAAATCCATTGAAATTTCACGTATACCGCTCAATCTCTCCTTTATTAACTGCGGGTCAAGATGTGTGATATCAAGATGAACGTACTCGTTAGAGATGCCTCTTCCTTCATTGATTTCAGTCTGTATGGCTCTTGCTACTATATCTCTTGGCGCCAGTTCTATAGATTCTGGAGCATAGGATTTCATAAAACGTTGATGGTTTTTATTGTAAAGATACCCACCTTCTCCCCGAACACCTTCAGTAATCAGTATATTGGAATCCCATAATGTTGTGGGATGGAACTGTACAAATTCCATATCCTGTAGAGGCACACCTGCTCTGTAAGCCAGACCTATACCAAAACCCCTGTTGATAATAGAATTTGTAGAGCGTTTGTAGATTCGTCCATATCCACCTGTAGCAATAACTGTTATTTTTACCTTAAACACATCAGGTTCCGAATTGAATATATTGATTGCTACAAATCCGGTACATCTACCACCATCTGTAACCAGTCTGGTAACCATCCACTCAGGATGAACTTTGATTCCTGCTTTTAGAACCTGTTCTTGTAAAGTATACAGTAGATTATGTCCGGTCTTATCCCCAGCATAGCATGTTCTTGGAAAACCTGCCCCTCCAAACGGTCTCTGGGCTATTTTGCCATCCTGAGTTCTTGAGAAAGATGTTCCCCAGTTATCCATCTCAAGTACTATCTCAGTAGCTTCTTTACATAATATTTCCACTGCATCCTGATCAGCAAGATAGTCGCTGCCTTTTACTGTATCCCATGCATGAGCTTCCCAGCTATCATCATCACCCAGAGAAGCATTGATACCTCCCTGTGCAGCCACTGAATGACTACGTATAGGTGGGACTTTTGATATTATAGCTACATCAGCACCCTTTTTATGTGCCTCAAGTGCCGCCCTGAGTCCTGAAAGTCCTCCGCCAATAACAATAACATCATGATATATCATGTTCCTGCCCCTGTCATTTTAATAAGGTCAAGTAGTTCATCCACCTCACTTTCAACAAGCAAATCCTTTTCAAGTATAACCTGTCGTACTGTTTTACCCTCGTTGTAAGCCTGATAGGCTACCTCTGCAGCTTTTTCATATCCAATTTTAGGAGCCAGTGCAGTTGCAAGTGACAAACTGGATTCAGCCAGATTTTCACAATGCTTTATGTTTGCAGTGATTCCTTTTAAGCACCGGTTGTTAAATGATTCAAGGCCACCAGACATTATCTGTATGGAATCGAGCAGGTTATGTGCTAAAACTGGTGTAAAAACATTCAAATCCATTTGCCCAGACCGGGATGCCATCATTATCGCAGTATCATTTCCCATAACCTGATAACAGACCATGTTAAGCATTTCAGCCATTACAGGATTGACCTTTCCGGGCATTATAGATGAACCCGGTTGTACCGCTGGAAGTTGAATTTCACCCAAAGCTGTTCTGGGACCACTGGAAAAAAGTCTAAAATCATCTGCTATTTTTATAAGGCTAACAGCAAGTCCACGAAGAACTGAAGATAGTTCAAGGATGGATTCTGCACTCTGGGTGGCTTCAAAATAATTATCAGCCAATTTGAAATCAAGACCTGTAATACGATTTACTTCTTCTACTGCAATATATCCAAAACCTTCAGGTGCGTTTAATCCTGTACCCACAGCAGTACCACCCATGTTCAATTCTGCCAGTCTGTCTATTGAGTTATATAAACGTTCAATACCCATCTCCAGCATTCTGGTATAACCGCTAAATTCCTGACCCAGTGTAATGGGAACTGCATCTTGAAGATGCGTTCTTCCGGGCTTTACAACATTATTGAATTCAGCGGATTTTGTTTTAAAATCATTATAGAGTTGTTTAAGGATTGGTATCAACCTGCTGTTAAGAGATTCCATTGCTGCTATATGGATGGCTGTATGTGTTGTATCATTGGATGATTGGGACATATTTACATGGTCATTGGGATGAATTATATCGTATCTTCCTTTTTCATAGCCCAATATCTCCAGTGCACGGTTTGCGATAACCTCATTTGCATTCATATTCTGAGATGTCCCTGCACCCGATTGGAATGCATCCACTACAAATTGGTCATTAAATTTCCCATCCCTTACCTCAGATGCTGCAGAAATAATCGTATTTCCTATCTCTGGATTTAATTTGCCCGTTCTGATATTGGATTTTGCAGACGCCCATTTAATTACAGCCTGAGCCCTGATAAATTCAACAGGCAATTGATGGTTACTTATTTTGAAATTGATTACAGCACGTGCAGTCTGTGGTCCATAATAGACATCATCAGGTACTTCAACATCCCCCAGTGTATCACGTTCTATATGTACCATGAAACGCCCAAACCCCCTTGTAACAATATCTATTTAGTCGTTAGATTACTATATATTTGCTGTCTACTCATAATATACTGTTATAAATGTATAAAAGTGTTTTAAGATTTACAACTATAGTTATGAAGAGTAACGTATACAAACAATTATTATAAAGAGTCTGCATTAAATAAATGATATCATAAATAAGGGAGTGTTTCTATGCAAAAGTTTTCATTAAATGATTATATGGTAGAGCCAGAAGGAAAAATTGCAAAGCGTGTAATTTACAATGATAAGAATACACTGGCTTTCTTATTAAATATAGCATCTGGTCAGTCACTGCCCAACCATACCCATTTTGATTGTACTGTACTTTTACAGGTAATTAAAGGCGAAGCAGTGGTTAATGTTGACGGTGAGCCAGTATCTATGAATGAAAGTGAGTTGTTACAAATAGATGGGTCTGAGGAAATGTCTGTTGATAATACAGGACAAAATGTACTTATTCTATATGTAACAATATCTCCACAACCACCATCAGAAAACTATTTGGTCGATGCTGACTTATAAACTACCTTTGAGTTTTTCTCTGATATAGTTTAATTTTTTGCAAAATTAGTTGCACAATCTGGATTTTTTAAAAGACAGTGTTTTCTATAGTGTTTTAAACCCAAATGACGTACACCCACGGATAAATCCGTTGGGTTCTGTGGTCGGTGGGCGTCACACCGTTGCCACTTGCGGGGCACCAGTACTCCCGTACGATGCATCTCTGTCTGCACCGCATTGACCACCGAAACGCATAGCTATATTGAACGCCGCGTTTGCGTCCGCATGATCAACGTGCCCACAATGAGGACACTTGAACAATTCACCGTTTCTAATATCCAGATAACCGTACCTACTGCAATCCTGCGAGGTATACTCAGGATCTACAAATTCAATTTTAACTCCAAGCAGCCTGGCTTTGTATTCCAACATAAATTGTAGTTGATAGAATGACCAGCTGTGCAGGGAGTATTTGAACGATTTTTTACATTTTGCAGAATCCCTTATACCTTTCAGGTTCTCCATCCTGATACCACAGTTATTGGCAGCAGCGGTTTCCACTATCCTGGAACTGATTTTTTGGTTCAGATCCCTGACAATCCTTGACTCTCTGTCATTGACCTGTTTAACCTTCTTATATTTCCCTTTGACCTGTAGTTTCCTACGGTCGTTTTTATATTTCAGATGTATATGCTGTGCTTTTTTACCCAGTTTCCAGATTTTACCAGTCTTTGGATTTGACATCACAGCTATATGTCCGGTTGTATTCAAATCGACACCCAGATAATTCTCCGGTTCTATTTGCTCTCTCTCATGTACGGTCACCGACACATAAACGTATTTTTCACCGACTTCAATCTGGTTGATTTTTTCAAAATTATCAGGGAAATGGTATTTCAGTTTCAACTTCAAAGGTACTATCCTTATCTTTCTTTCGTTTCTTCTAAGTTCGATTTTTTGGTTAGGTATTGTCAGTTTAACACTGGTTACCTTTTTAGCGGATTTGTCTTTAGCATATTTCTTGAGAATCTGATTTGAAATAGCCGATTTCAATCCGATATGCTTGACATCTTTAGACGAACGAGTACGATATTTGATACCATATTCGGCTACTTGCTTAGCTTTTGCAAGTTCTTCAGAGAAACCCCGATTATGTTTGATTTTATAAGTCAGTATCAAATATCATCGCCTCTTTAGAAAAATATGAGCCAATACACTAAAAAATTATGGGTGAAAAATCAATGACCAACGGGGTTGTTTCATCCAACGGTTAGAAAACGTTGGCTTTCACTTACCCCTGTTACCCCATCTTCGTAACCTTAAATAGAAAATACCATAAAAAGAGGGGATGGGGTTTATTATATGTTTAAAGGATAAATCATGTGGATATATTGGGATTTAAAGTCTGGCAAAAATATAAAGTAGATATTTTGTTATTAAAACATATCACTTAAATGCAACCAAACCAATAGCCCAAATTAACTAACATCATAAACGTAATGCAGGTTTTTTAAGGAGGATTTTGAAATATCTTACAATATGTTATATTCAATATATGAATCAATGAGTGAAGGGGTTTGTATTTTTGAAATCATCTATGACAGTAATGGCTATCCAACAGACTACATGATAATAGATTCTAATTCGGCATACGAATCAATTATTGGTTATAGAAAAGAAGATTTAGCAGGTAGTAAAGCTTCAGACATTTTTGGCACCGAATATATACCACACCTTTATACATATGCAAAAATAGCTGAAACCGGCAAACAAACTAATTTTGAAACCTATTGTCCATATATTGGTAAACATTATCGTGTTTCTATAATATCCCCTGAAAAAGGAAAGTTCATCACCATATTAACCGATATCACAGGCCAGAATGAAATAGATGATGAACTTAAAGCAGTCTATGAAAACGTACCAGTAGTTATAATGCTGGTCGATTCTGACAGAAGAATTCTGAAACTAAATAAAAACGCGGAGTTATTTGCCGGTTCATCTGCTAAAAATCTGAAAGGTTTAAGAGGCGGAGATGCTCTGGGATGTCTACATTCACTGGATGACCCTGAAGGCTGTGGATTCGGACCGCATTGTAAAAATTGTAAAGTAAGAAATACAGTCCTTGATACATTTAATACTGGTACAAATTATAATAATGTAGAGGTAAATTTACCTTTTATAGTAAATGGTTATGAAAAACATCTGACCCTCCTTTTGTCAACTTCATTTATCAATACAGATAACCAGCCAAAAGTCCTTGTAAGTATTCAGGATATTACTGATAAGAAAACGTTAGAAAAAAACATCTGTGAAAAAGACAGCCTTCTAAAAGACATAACAGAAAACATATGGGATATGGTCTGTCTTGCAGATAAAAATTGTAATTTCGTATATGTCTCACCATCACATGAACATCATCTTGGATATCATTTTGAGGATTTAGTTGATAAAAATATATTTGAATTCATCCACCCTGATGATTTGAAACATATAGAAAAACTGTACTTTGAATTTTTACAGACATTAAACCCTATAAGGTCAGAATGCAGGTTCCGCCACTCAAAAGGTCATTATGTCTGGTTAGAGACAAGTGTCAATGTTGTTTATGACGATTACGGTGATATCAAATATTTTGTTTTTAATAGTCGCGATATAACCGAACGCAAAGAGACCGAAGAGAAATTAAAATATAAAGAAGAAATATTAGAACTTGCATTAAATAGTACTTCTTTAGCTGTTTGGGACTGTGATATAAAGAAAGGAGAGTTGTATTTCAGTGAACAGTTTTCTAAGCTCTTAGACTGTGGCAATAAAGAATTGGTACTTGATACACAGACATGGTGGAATCTAATACATCCTGATGATGTAAATCGTGTATCAAAAGCGTTAAATGATTATTACGCTGGGAGAACAACTGTTTTCGAAAGTGAATACCGTATTAAGGATAACTCTGGAAAATGGTTATGGTTACTTGACAAAGGAAAAATAACTAAAAGAGATAATTCTGGAAATTCAGAAAGATTGACAGGCGTCATTTTAGATATAACAGATAAAGTCGAAAGAGAAGAAAAAATTCGAGAATATGCAAACAAAATTAAAGAATCAAAAATCACAAGAGAAAAAGAACTCCACCACAGGATTAAAAATAACCTTCAGGTGATTTCCAGTTTGCTCAATCTTCAATCAGAAAAATTTGAAGATGAAGATGTGGTTGAAGCATTTAAAGATACACAAAACCGTGTTATATCAATGTCTTTCGTGCATCAGAAACTGTATCAGACAAATAATTTAGACAACCTAAATTCAAAAGATTATATTAAAGAGCTTGTAAGTTATCTGACAAACCTGTATAATAAGAACAACATTGACCTAAATATAGATGTCCAGAATTGCTATTTTGGAATCGATATTATCATACCGCTCGGGATGCTGATTAATGAACTTGTTTCCAATTCTTTAAAATATGCTTTCCCTGAAGGTGAATCTGGCAAAGTGGATATTCAACTCTATAAAAATTACAAAGAATGTTATACACTAATTATAGCCGATAATGGTAGGGGTATACCTGAAAATATTGATATTAGAGATGCAGAAACTCTTGGTTTTCAGCTTGTGAGCAGTTTAGTGAATCAGGTTAATGGTGATTTTGAAATATATTCAGGTAATGGTACAATGTTTATTATAGAATTCAGCGGTTGATTGATTATTACATTGGTTTGTTTTATATAATACTTAATCCAATAACAGACCAATAGGTTAGAGCCATAACTATAAAAGCTATTCAGGAAGTCAAATTTAATATTAATCCAGGGTTTAATACATCTTTTATTTTATATTTGCCAATCTTACTGATATTGTTCATTTCCTCCTTGAGAGCCTTCTTTACAGACTGTAAATCATCCACATCGATTTTAAAAAAATAATTTAACACTACAAAACCAACTATAAGCATAATAAATACAAGCAGAATTGCAACTACGCACCACTTAAAAAAGAAAATGTTCAACCGGATGGAAAATTCAGAAACAAAATCGACAGAGTTGGATTTAATAATTACAAACAATTGGTATTAAACCAAAACCATGACTAATTAAAATTTTCAGTACCAGAGGCTGAAACATGTCCAGACAAATATTAAAATCATCAGAAGAAATTAATCAATTAGCTGAACAACTTGATGATGAAAACCCTCAAACAATCATTTCTTATGCACTTGATAAATATACACCCAACATTTCAATATCATTTAGCGGAGCAGAAGACGTAGTTCTTATAGACATGGCTAAAAAAATAAGGGATGACATAAGTGTATTTACTCTTGATACAGGACGACTGTATCCAGAGACCTACCGGTTTATAGAAGAGATATGCGACTATTACAATATTGATATAGATGTATATATGCCCGACCGTGAATCCACAGAGAAACTCGTGAAAGAAAAAGGGTTGTTCTCTTTTTACAATGATGGGCATAATGAATGCTGCAGCGTCAGAAAAATAGCACCCCTAAAACGAGCACTCGATGGTCTGGATGCATGGGTCACAGGGCAGAGGAAAGACCAGAGTCCAAGCCGGTCTGACCTTCCTGTCGTCCAAATCGACTCCGCTTTTGGTGGCGGTGAACTTGTGAAATTTAACCCTCTGGCTAACTGGACTCTTAAACAGGTATGGCAGTATATATTCGAGAATGACGTCCCCTACAACAAACTCCATGAAAAGGGCTACATTAGTATTGGATGTGAACCGTGTACAAGACCCGTTACTCCGGGACAGCATGAACGTGAAGGTCGGTGGTGGTGGGAAGAAGCCACCAAAAAAGAATGCGGTCTTCATTCAGGAAATATTAAAAAATGAATTTATTGAGGCAGTTAATTCTGCCTCTTTAACAAATTCATTAATCCAGTTTTTATATTCTAAAAAATACCAACCAAAAAATGAATAATATTAAACCTGTATTGTTATATAAGTAAGTGGTTATATGTTCTATAAATTAACCAAATTTGTTGAAAATTTATTTCCTAAAAACCCAACTTCTGAATATATACAGGTTATCGTTTACTGTACAAAAGCTGATTTATCATCAGGTGATTTATCTAAAAAAATATGTGATGTATCCAAAAAATCCAGTAATAAAGCACCTGAAAAAAATCTGGATATTTGGAATTTTAATAACAATCGGGATAAACAATTATTAAAATGTGATGATTTTTCGGAAATGGAGGAAATATTTGAAGAAGCTGAATATGGTGGAGTTCCAGCAAGTTCTATATGTAATGTTGATAACAACATCGTTTTAATTGCTATAGGACCTGATAAAACAGAAAGAATATCTGAATTAACAACCAACCTTGAAAGGATTTAATTTTTAAAAATATAAAAGTTATATTAACAACAGAAAAATTTTATATTTTTACAATATTTGAAAAATGTATTTTTTGTTAATAATACAAACTTTTCATAAAAACATATTTTTTTATTTTACTTCCTACAAATAATGTAAAATTATTATATTAAAATATATGAACTGGTTAACCTTTCATGAGAAAGGGGTATAGGGGTCAAAGGAAACCAACGGTTTTACCCGTTCTCCTTAAATCAAAGACACTCTAAATTAAAAATTTAGAGTTAAACTTAAACTTGGTAAATTGAAAATTTACCAATATCTTTAAACGACAGTTTAAAGAGTCTATGATTTAAGTTGTTTAAGGATATCTTTAAACTTGGTTTAAAGAGTGAGGAATTTAGACCCCATTGCTTAAAAGAACAAAATTTTTTATTTTAGGAAAACATTATATATATAATACAATGAAATTCACCACCAAAAACTATCTACGGATGAACAAGCAGCAGTACTGGATAGTTGACACTTTGAGTAAACTATCCAAGAACCTGTATAATGTCGGGGTGTACAATGTCCGACAGTATTATTTCTACAATAACAAGTTCTTACCGTACACCAATAATTACCATTATTGTAAAAATAATGATAACTACAGCCTGTTATATAGCGATAATGCTCAACAGGTTCTCAAAATCGTAGATAGGACTTTCAAGAGCTATTTCAGACTGCTCAAAGAAAGGAAAAAAGGAAACTACAACCGACCCATTAATACACCAGGTTACTTGGACAAAAATGGGCGGTTTGTATTGATATATCCCGCTCAAAGAATGTCTATTAAGGGTAGATATTTCAAACTAGGCATGAGTAGGGAATTCAAAAAACAATATAATCTTAATGGTGATGAATTAACTTTCAAATTACCAGACCATATCAATCCTGATGAATTAAAAGAAGTCAGGATTGTTCCAAAACATGACGGTAAATTCTACCAGATTCAGTATGTTTATGATAAAAAACCACAAGACATGAATCTGGACAAAAATCAATATCTATCAATCGATTTAGGTCTTGATAATTTTGCAACCTTTGTGGAAACATCCACAGGTACAGCCGAGATAATTGACGGTAAACACATCAAATCCATTAACCAGTTCTACAACAAAGAAAAGGCAAAGTTGCAGGGTGTGAAAGACAAACAGAGTATGGAACACAAGTTCACCAAAAGATTGAGTAGGCTTACTAATAAGCGAGATAACAAGGTGGACGAGTTCCTGAACAGGTCGGTTGATTACATTGTTAAAACATGTATAGATAAAGACATCGGCAACATTGTTATCGGTGAACTGAAAGAAATCAAACAGGAACAGAATATCGGTAAAAAGAACAATCAGAATTTCCAGAGCATACCATATTTCCTGTTCAAAAGTAAACTACAGTCCAAATGTGATTTGTACGGAATCAACTACATAGAAGAGGACGAATCCTATACCAGTAAAACCGATGCACTTGCTCTGGAACCCATCAGAAAACATGAAGAATATATGGGTAGAAGAATCAAGAGAGGACTGTTCAAGTCTTCCACCGGTCAATTGATCAATGCCGATGTCAACGGTGCACTGAATATCTTGAGAAAAGTAGTCGGTGATTCCATCCAAAGGATAACCGATAGAGGTCTCGTCAGCAGACCGGAGAGAATAAGGGTTACTTTCGAACCTGAAAAGCGACCAGCCTTCTCTCGAATTAAATTGTCAGTTTAACCTGACAAGCCAACGACTTTAGTCTTTGGTAGCTGACATCTCCTTTTAAACGGGACTATACCGAGTGACACAGAATTGAATGAATTTTCCAGTAAATTAAAAAATGAGAGGGAGATAAATGAGAATCTAATCCAGACAATTAAAACATGCAATTTTAATATAGAAGCAATGGATGCATTACGCACAGCTGTATCCCATATGTCACACTGTGATCCGGATTTAAACAATATATCACACGATGCAAATATACGCAAAGCTATCAAACTGATAGCCAGATTCCCTACAATTGTGGCTTCGTTCTCAAGAATCAAAACAGGTTATTATCCATTATTACCTGATGACAACCTTTCGCATGGTGCCAATTTTTTGTATATGCTTAGTGGTGAAAAACCTGATGAACTCGAAGCAGAGATCATGGAAAAAGACCTGGTTCTTACTGCTGAACATGAATTAAATGCGTCCACATTCTCATCTCGTGTAACCGCTTCAACACTTTCTGACCTTCATTCTGCAATAATTTCAGGACTCGATACTTTGAAAGGTCCTTTACACGGCGGCGCCAGAATGGCTGTTATGAACATGTTGGATGAAGTATCCTCATCAAATGATGCTAAACAATATGTGGTGGATTCAATAAAAAACAATCAGAAAATAATGGGATTCGGTCACCGGGTATATAAGACCTATGACCCACGGTCAAATATCTACAAAGACCTTGCAAAAAAACTGGCAGAAAATAAAGGGGATACTACACTATACAATATTGCAGAAAGGATAGAAGATACGGTTATACAAGAATTAGTAGAAAAACAGAATAAACCGATCTACCCAAACGCCGATTTTTACTCAGGTGTTATATATAAATATCTTGGATTACATCCCAAGCTTGCAACTTCTGTGTTTGCCATCGGAAGAGTATCAGGCTGGATTGCTCACTGCCTCGAGCAATATTCAGACAACAGGCTCATAAGACCAAGAGCAAGGTCTATTTAACCAAATTCAAAAAGGTGAGACAATGGGTACAGACTACGACCCTTTTGAAGCTAAATATTTTATTGATACAGATAACGAAAAAGTAGCAATATACCGTTTGAACAGACTGGAAGAACTTGGACTGGGAAGCATCTCTAAACTACCAAACTCCATCAAAGTATTACTTGAATCGTTACTCAGAAATGTTGATGGGAATCTGGTTACCGAGGACGATGTTAAAGCACTTGCGGGGTGGAGTCCTGACAAAGTACCAGAACACGAAATCCCTTTTATACCATCAAGAGTTTTAATGCAGGATTTTACCGGAGTCCCAGCGGTTGTAGATATAGCAGCCATGAGATCTGCCATGCAGAGAGAAGGAGGAGATTCATCAAGAATAAACCCTGAAGTTCCTGCAGACCTTGTGATAGACCATTCACTACAAATAGATTATTTTGGAACTGCTTACTCAAAAAAGTACAATGAAGAAAAGGAGTTTGAACGCAATAAAGAACGCTATTCTCTTTTAAGATGGGCTCAGGAATCCTTCGACAATTTCCAGGTCGTCCCACCAGGAAAAGGTATTATACATCAGGTAAACCTTGAGCATCTTGCCCCTCTTGTGCATTTTAAGAACAGTAAAAACAAAAACGAAAAAATTGCTTATCCCGATACCCTTGTAGGTACTGATTCACATACCACCATGATAAATGGGCTTGGTGTCCTTGGATGGGGTGTTGGAGGTATAGAAGCTGAAGCTGTCATGATGGGACAGCCATATTATATGTCCATTCCTGAAGTTGTTGGATTTAAGTTGGACGGAGAACTACAGGAAGGTGTCACAGCCACTGACCTTGTACTTACTGTAACTCAAATGTTGAGAAAACATGGTGTTGTTGGTAAATTTGTTGAATTTTATGGACCCGGATTGGAGAAATTAAGCCTTCCAGACCGTGCAACACTTGCCAACATGGCTCCTGAATATGGAGCTACTATGGGCTATTTCCCGATTGATGAGGAAACTCTGGAATACCTGAAGCTTACTGGAAGAAGTGAAAAACATGTAAATATGGTTCGGGAATACACCAAAGAGCAGGGACTTCTTTTTGATTCTCAAAATGATGAACCAATGTATAACGATAAACTGGAACTTGATATGAGCAACGTCGAGCCCAGCATAGCAGGTCCCAAGCGTCCCTATGACCGGATATCTATTGAAAATATGTCAGAGCATTTCCACAACCTCATGAAGCAAACCTTTGCAGAAAAAAGAGGTGAAAAGGATATACAGGAAAATGACCCTGACTATAATAGATGGCTTGAAGAAGGAGGTAACATAAGTAACGTACATACCCAGTCAGCTCATCATACCAGCTATATCAAGTGCAGGGATTCATTTACCACCATAACCCATGGAGCAGTTGCTATTGCATCCATTACATCCTGCACAAATACATCTAATCCATCTGTCTTAATAGGTGCCGGATTATTAGCCAAAAATGCAGTTGAAATGGGTCTTGATGTCAAACCCTATGTTAAGACAAGCCTTGCACCTGGTTCCAGAGTCGTAACAGATTACCTTGATAAATCCGAACTTTTACCATATCTTGAAGCTCTCGGATTCCATCTTGTTGGTTATGGATGTGCTACCTGTATAGGAAACAGTGGACCCATCAATGAAAGTGTAGAAAATGAGATAAAAGAAAAGGATCTCACCGTAGCGGCTGTTCTCAGCGGCAACAGGAATTTTGAAGGGCGGATAAACCCCTATATCAAAGCCAATTATCTTACATCACCAATGCTTGTCGTTGCCTATGCACTAGCTGGAACCGTGGATATTGACCTGAAAAATGAAGCACTGGGTTGTGATCCAAATGGGTTGCCAATTTATTTGAAAGATATCTGGCCAACCCAGAATGAAATCAACCAGATTATAAAGGATACCATTGATTCTGACATGTTTGAAAATGAATACTCACATGTCATGGAAGGTACAGAGCTCTGGGATGATATGGATGTTCCACAAGATGACCAGTACCATTGGGACCCTAACTCCTCCTATATACAGGAGCCACCGTTTTTTAAAGACTTCCCCCATGAAACCCCAAAACTACAGGATATTAAAGGCGCAAGGGTTCTGGCATATCTGGAGGACAACATAACAACAGACCATATCTCGCCTGCTGGAGCTATTCCTGTTGACAGTCCTGCAGGACAGTATCTGCTCAATCAGGGTGTAAAAGAGGAGGATTTCAATACTTATGGTTCACGAAGAGGCAACCATGAAGTGATGATGAGAGGTACATTTGGAAATATACGCCTCAATAATAAACTGGTGGACAGAAACGGTGGATGGACTCTTTATCATCCAACAGGAAAAGAAATGAGTATTTACGATGCCGCCATGAATTACCAAGATAACAATATACCTCTTATTGTGATGGCAGGTAAAGAATACGGTACAGGAAGTTCCAGAGATTGGGCAGCCAAAGGAACACAATTGCTGGGTGTTAAAGCAGTAATCGCTGAATCCTTTGAAAGAATCCACCGCAGTAACCTTGTAGGAATGGGTGTTTTGCCTTTACAGTTCAAAAAAGAAGAAAACACCGATACGCTTGGATTAAAGGGTAATGAAACCTACGATATAAATGGAATAGAGAATCTAAAACCAGGCAATGAAGTAGAAGTTGTAGCCAGAACAGAAAATGGTGATGATATTACATTCAAAGCTGATGTCAGACTGGATTCTGATATAGAACTGGAATACTATCGAAACGGTGGAATTCTACACAAATTCCTAAGAGAAATTCTAAATGAAAAATTAAAGCTGGATAATCAGCTTTAATTTTTTTGATTGTTGAAATATCTTAACCAGCAAAACTTTTTTACTGAGAAAGAACCATTTTAAAGATTACTTACTAAAATTTAGGTCTGGGCGGTAAAATTATTGCTTGGTGATAAAACTGCCGCATCCCCTGTTGTGGGTATCGTAATAATGTTTATACTCACTGTTACAATGGCTGCAACAGTTGTGACCATTGCTTTTGGGTTTGCAGAACCACTACCTAAAAACCCATTTTTTGAATCCGGGAATCCGGGAATCCGGGAATCCGGGAATCCGGGAATCCGGGAATCCGGGAATCCGGGTATATACATAAATGAGTTTAAGCTGGGTGCAGATAATAATCCAAATAAGGAGTGGGTCTCAATTAAGAATAGCAAAAAATCTGCGGTAAACCTTAAAAACTGGATAATCAAAGATTATGAACAAATTTATAATTACAGTTATAAACTCAATTCTTTTAATTTGGGTACTGGCGAAACGGTAACAGTCCACACTGGCAAAGGTACTAACACCAGTAGCGATATATATCTGGGACTGGATAAATGTATCTGGAACAATACAGGAGACAAAGTATACCTCTATAACTCTAACGGAAATCTTGTAGATACACAAAAGGAACATTAATTTGTGGTAACTTCTATATGTAGTAAAACCGTATTTGTTTCAAAAAGCAATCCGAGGATATTTATTTGACATCGATTGAAAACTGGATTATCAACATCCGCCGTGAGTTACACCGTTATCCAGAACCAAGTTTTGAGGAGTACAATACTCAACAAAAGATAATAGAATTTCTTGACAATATAGGTATTGAATCAGAAAAAATCGCTGATACAGGTGTTATAGCTACCATTAAAGGTGATTTACCGGGTTCATGTTTAGCCCTGAGAGCTGATATGGATGCTCTTAGAGTTGCCGAAGAACAAACAGAACTAAACAAAGATTATATATCACAGAATGAAGGTATCATGCACGCCTGTGGACACGACGGTCATATGGCTATCGTACTGGGTGCTGCACGGTTATTGAATGAAATGCGAAACCAGATTCCCGGAAGTATAAAACTGATTTTTCAGCCTGCAGAAGAACAGCCTCCTGGAGGTGCATCCAAAATTATCAAAGAAGGTGGAATTGATGATGTGGATGCTATTGTTGGGCTTCATATATTCGGAGACATGGATTTTGGTAAAATCAAATTTAAATCCGGCTGTTTTATGGCAAGTTCAAACCGATTAAATCTTAGCATTTTTGGAAAGGGAGGACACCATTCAAACCCTCATGATTGCATAGACCCGGTTTTTATAGCTTCTGATTTTTTAAGTTCTATACATGATGAAATTCAAAAAATAATCAGTCCTTCAAGATATGTTTTGGGTATTGGAAAAACCGAAGGGGGAGAACAATTCAACCGGTCTATGGACAGATTGGATATAGTCGGGAGTTTCCGGACATTCCATGATGAAGATATCAATATTATTGAATCTGTTATAAAACAAAAACTTGATAATTTGATGTACGCCTATTCTATAGAAGGTATTTCTGATGTCCCAAAATATAACCTTGATATCATTCGTGCCTATCCTGTATTAAATAATAATGATAAATTTGCCAGTGCAGTATATAAGCTACTAAAAGATAAACACCCAGAAGTTGAAATCGATAAAAATGCCAAGCCCTTATTTGGTTCGGAAGACTTTGCATTTTATGTTAAAAACATTCCAGGATTTTATTTTACAATTGGAACAAAGAATATCCAGAAAAATGTTGTTGAAATCAACCATTCCAGTAAATTCGATATTGATGAAGAAGTACTTATAATTGGAGTTCGTATTCTTAAAACTATTACAATGGACTTTTTAAACAATCCTAAGGACTATTTATAATGATTATCCAGGAATGCAAAAAGTATCAAAATACCCAAGTAAAAAATCTGGTTCTGGAAATCCTCAATGAGCATGGTTTTGAATATGACCCTGAAAAGGATTATGATCTTGATGATATTGAAAAATATTATCTAACTGATGGGTCTGTATTTTATATCGGAATTGCTGACGGTCAAATTGTAGGAACAGGTGCTTTAAAAAGGATTGATAATAATAGATGTGAAATAAAACGGATGTATGTTAAGAAAAGTTTTAGAAACCGAGGATATGGATTAAAACTTTTTGACGCAACTCTTGAATTTGCACAAAAACATTATAAAACTGCTACAATAAAAACCAATATTAAATTAAAAAGAGCCATCAATCTATATTTGAAAAATGGTTTTTTAATTACAGCCCTTGATACAAAAAATAATATAGTACATATGGTAAAACATTTTTATTGAAGCTTGCAGTAATTTTCACTTATCGCATTTAGATACTCATATATTGTAAGTACAAATGCACTATGTGACCACATAAGTGGCAATACTGATTTGAGAGAACCATCATTTGCCACCTGTTCTGCCATTAACCCTGTCGTTGGATGACTGTTATCAGCACACCAGTTTATAAATTCCAGTGCCCTGTCAAGGTCTCCTATTGCTATATGCCATTGTGCTACCCAGAGAGTACAAATAATCCAGCTGTTCATATACCCCATGTAATTATCATCCATGTACCTGGCTATTCCACCGGAAGGACGTGATAATTCATATTCTATCGCTTTCATAGTGTTTACCACTCTTTCATCATCCGATGGGAGGATTCCGAAATACCAGACACCGAAAAGGGATGAATCGATGGTTGAATCATGAAGTGAGCGTTTAAAACGCTGTTTTTGCTCATCATAAAGATATTCTATTATGGCATTTTTGACCTTTTTTGCCGATTTCAACCAGTATTCAAACTCTACATCATGTCCGAGTGCTTTTGCAATCTCTGCTGCACCATAAAGTCCTGCATATATAGTGCATGCACTATAGGTATGCACACCTTTGCGTTCTTCCCATAGGTCAAAACTTGAAATCGGCAGTCCGTCAGAGTCGATGGAACTCGCCAGATAATTAGCAGCAGGAACTACTATAGACATGAAATATCTACCTATAGTCCAGACATTACGCGACATCAACCAGTTGTTATAAAGAGCATAAAGAGGTAAACCGGTCTCATCAATCTGAATCATTGGAACAGGATGCCATGTACTGCCAAAATCCCCTGCAGGTGTATATTTGTGAAGGAAATAACCTTTTTCTGATATTACCTTTGAGTAGAAATCAAAAACTTCCAAACTCAAATTGTGGTATTTTGCACTGTCAAGAGCAACAACTGCCCATGAGGCATCACGAGGCCAGCAATATGTATAATAATCAGCTCCGAACTGTTTTATGTCAGTATCACATGATGCTATTAAAGATCCATTTATATCCATGTGGGATATGGTCGCAAGAAGACTGCGATAAAACATTCTTCTGATTTTATCAGGCAACTGGTCCATTGCTCTGTATTCAGGAAATATAGTAAAACGTTCAATAAAAGAATTCCAGAAACTGAAAACTTTACGAAATAGAGAATTATCTTCCTGGTCTTTTATCCTGTTGTGTAGTTTAACTGTACTGGTATAATTCTTTCCGGTTACAATCCAGAAATGTATCACTTTCGATTGGCCGGGCTGTAGATTAGAGATAGTCCACCCTACAGTTGAATCCACCGACCCGTGTGCAACTACATTACCACTCAATAAACCGTCATCTTCCATATCCTTCCATGTTCCTTCAAAACCATTCCATTCAGCATCCCCGACAGCCCATTGGTCGAATTGAGGGGAACTGCTGTGGAGGAAATACCGGTTACGTTTGTAATGTATCAGGAAATCCCTGTCAACAACTGCGGTTTCTGCAAGTTTATCCTCAAGTATCCTGTAATTGTGTGTGGAAAAAAATCTCAGATTCCTTGATGTATTAGATGTATTTTCTATTTCAAATATACGGTAAAAATAGTTAAGGGAAGGGTGTATAGAATCATAGATATGGATTCTTAGACCCATTTCAGGATTTTCAAAATACGTTTCTCCTATATTGGATACGTAACCTTCTGATAAATTCTTTTTTTCAGTTACTTCTGTTTTTCCGGATGTACCAGGTTTTATAAAATCCCTGGAAAAACTTGATTTATATGTTTGTTCGAGGTTCCAGTTTTCGAGCCAGCTACACAGCTGTTTATCAAGATCGCATACTCCGGTACGCATCGAATTACCGTGGTTTTCCAGACCTACATAAGGATAATATAGGTCTCTAATAACCCCCTTTTCATCTTCACATACAAGGAACTGCCCGTTACTAAATACAAGAGGTCTGATATTTCTCCCTCACTGTTACTGATAGTTTATAATGTTATCTTAACTTTCTTACAAGAGGTATTTCATCACATTCTGGGAACTTGGGACATTTTATACATCCGTTCCAGATTTTATGTGGAAGTGATGATTTTTCAACTCTATTGAATTCTCTTTTTTCAAAAAATTCAGGTATACAGGTAAGAGTGAACACCGTTCCCACATCAAGTGCATGCTCATCTTCAAGACAGGTGTTTAACAGTTCTGAGCCTATACCATTATTTTGGTATTCAGGTTTTACAGCAAATGACAGTATTTCAGCAAGGTCTTCCCACATAACATGCAAAGCACAGCAACCTATTACTTCCCCATCAGTTTCATAAACATAAAAATCTCTGATGGATTCATAAAGTTCGCTATATGAGCGTGCAAGCATTAATCCTTCCTTTGCATAGCCATTAACCATATCTTTAATCGTTTTTACATCCTTAACTCTTGCTTTTCGAATCAAATCCTGCAATACCACCTTTATGATATGATTATTAAAGAATTAAAACGGGCGTGAAGGGATTTGAACCCTTGGTTTACAGCTTAGGAGGCTGTCGCCATGTCCTGACTAGGCCACACGCCCAGTTGAAAGGAATACAAAACTAATTTTTAAACCTATTGGTTCTCAATCCAGCGAGGTATCTAATTGGATAGAAATTATATAAAAGTTTGTTTTAATATGGCAGGAGTATTTAAATAAAAAAACTGATAATCCTATATAGGGGAGCAGTAAAATGAATAGGGTTTTTCAAACAATCATAATAATATCTTTATCTATATTGGTTCTAAGTTTCTCAGGGTGTGTTGACACGACAAACAATACTAACAACCGGTCAGAAAACAACAATTCAGAGACAACCGAATACATCTACAAAACAGCCAATATAGAAAACATCAAAATCAACATACTTGAGTCATTTCCTGTACAAGTAATAGTTGTGGCAGAAGGATACTTCCCAGATGGATGTACACAAATCCATGAAATTGAAAAAGAAAAACAGGGAAACAGTTTCAATATTACAATAACAACCAAACGTCCAAAAGACAAACTCTGTACCCAGCAGATTGTACCATTTAAAGAAAACATATCTCTTGATGTTGAAGGTTTAAAAGCAGGTGTTTATAATGTGAGTGTCAATGGAGTAAACGGTACTTTTGAGTTAACTATCGACAATATCACTAAAAAATAATATTAGGGGGATGGTTTGTATTTCAATTGATAAAGAATTATTGAATAAACAGTATGAACAATGGGAGAATGTCTACACAGAACACAGTGAAAAATTTGGTAATATGCCCAGTATTTTTGCCATGGAAACCATCAAGTTATTAAAAAAGGAAAATAAAAACCGAATACTTGAGTTGGGTGGTGGTCAAGGGAGAGATACCATTAATTTTGCACAGAACGGTTTTAAAGTCGATGTGGTAGATTATACAAAAAAAGGTATTGAAATAATTAAAGAAAAATCAAGATATCAGGGATTAGCCGAATATATAAATCCTGTCCAGCATGATGTCAGAAACCCACTGCCTTTTGAAGACGAAACTTTTGATGGATGTTATTCTCACATGCTGTACTGCATGGCATTAACCACCTCAGAACTTCAATTTATCACAGATGAAATCTGGAGAGTTCTAAAACCCGGAGGTCTTAATATATATACTGTAAGAAACAAAAATGACATCAGATACGGAACGGGTATAAATCGGGGAGAAGACCTTTATGAGATAAAAGACGGTTTCATTGTACATTTTTTTGATAAAGATAAAATTAAACATCTCTCCAGAGGTTTTGAAATTGTAGATATTGATGAATTTGAAGAAGGGATTTTACCGAAAAAACTGTATCGGGTTATCCTCAAAAAAATAAAGGGAGATTATAATCCGCAATAATCTTCAATTTCTGATAATATGCTTTTGTAAAGATTTATGTATTCATCTGTAGGTTCCATATCGTATTCGGAATTAACCACATAGCATTCATCGAAAGGTTTTCCTGTTGGTGGATTAGTGAATCTGTCTTTATATTTGGAATAAATTTTACTGACTATGTCATTAGCTTCTGAAAGATTTAGATCTGTTGCCATATGGGCTATTTCAGCCATGAATCGGGATTCAAGACCTGTTGAGTGGTCAGCAGTTCCGCCACGTGCACCGGCAGGACCTATAAGGATGTCTCTACCACTAACAGTATCTGCTATTGCCTGTGCTGCAGTTTCATAAAACATCATATCTGTGCAGCAACCTGCCTGATTCCAATAATATCTGGCTTTATAGTAATTCATATTACGTGAAAGTGCTATAGATGACAGACTGGATGCCCAAATTACTTCTTTTGTAGATGATGAATTGGTATTTACATGTATGGCACCCGAAACATGGAAACTGGCACCGGTAACAATTTTTGCCTGTATGGTTTCTGCAACATCAACAATCGCAAGTCCTGGTGCAGATGCAATTGATGTCCCTCCGAAAATGGGACACTGACCTGAAAGGTAGTGGTTTCCATGTTCCTGATGATATATGGATTTATAAAATGTTTCATAATCAGTTTTCAATTCATCCAGCTGGGAAACTTCTTGAGGGTCGGATTCTGAATATAATTCATCAGCTGATACAAGCATATATGCCTGCGAAATTGTAGGTGTTCCGGGACCCATCAAAGCAAGACCCTCTCTGCCTGCTATTCTGGTTGACAGTTTTTCCAGTCTTGCTTCTTTCAATGCCGCATACATCTCAAACGGGCTTTTCGGTTTTATCCCTTTACCTTCCAGCTTATCAATCACACCAGCATAAATCCCCTGCACAAGTGGCTCTCTTGCAGAACTTAAATGAACGTTAAGAAAATTTTCTTCAGAAACTGTTCCACCCATTGGTCCTCCTATAATAACAGGCGGTGTTGAATCCACTGGACATCTTTCAGGAACAGGTACTTTTTCTCTGTATTTTCCGATTTCGAGTTCTTTAAGTGAATAAATCGATTTTAAAATGTCATCTTTATCAACCGGTATAATTCTTTCAGTATCTATACAGTAAACACCTGTAGATGATAAAAGATCTATTCCCGCTTCAAAAACCGAATCTGCAAGTTCATCGTCGTCCGGCACAAATGACTCATTATCATATTTAATATCATATTCCTCTGCCAGCTCTTCAGCTTTCTGGAATACTTCCATATCATGCTTTTTTTCTTTTTTCTGTTCACCTTCAGTTGCTGCTTTGAGATAATTGTACAACTGCTTCATCAAATCACCTATATCTTATTCATTTTCAATTATTTATATAATCACCACATTACAATTCTGTTTTAATAATTTTGTTTTGTTAACGCTTTTCATACAATGTCCAACATAGATGGCATTTAGTGTTACGAATGAATAAATTTATATGAATAAACAAGCATATCCAAAAATAAAGATAACAACCATAATAAACCAGATAAAGTAGAGGATATATGATGAAGAAATGGATAGTTGCAACAATGGTAATAATGATATTAATTATCTGTACAGGTACCGGTTGTATAGATAATACCAGTGCAGGAAGTGAAAAAGAAAATTCTAGCACAGTAACGATTACAGACAGCCTTGGTAGAGAAGTCGATGTGCCTAAAAACCCCGAACGAGTTGTAGCTCAGGGACCGGGAGCTCTTAGATATCAATGTTATCTCAACGCTCAAGATAAAGTAGTAGGTGTGGAAAGCATCGAATTAAGAGAAGATGAAAACAGACGTCCTTACAGGATAGCAAATCCTCAGTTGAAAAATAAACCCCTGATTGGTGAATACAGAGGTAATACTGACCCTGAAAAAATTGTTTCAGTAAATCCTGAAGTCATTTTCTGGACATATGTAACATCACCCGATGATGCAGATAAACTGCAACAAAAAACTGGCGTCCCTGTAGTTGCCCTCAATTACGGCACACTGGGAGTTCACCGTGATGAAATGTTCAAGTCTCTTAGGATAATGGGTGATGTGTTAAATAAAGAAGAGAGGAGTGAAGATGTCATCCAGTTCTTTAATAAAACAATTAAGGATTTGAACAAACGAACCAATAATATTCCAGAAGATGAAAAAAGAAGCGTATACATAGGTGGTATCGCTTATAAAGGTTCACATGGCTACCAGTCAACAGAACCAGCGTATCCACCATTTGATTTTATAAACGCAAAGAATGTTGCCAGTGATATGGGAACAGATCATGCTGATGCATCAAAGGAAGCTATTATCGAATGGGACCCTGATATACTATTTGTAGATTTGTCCACCTATGATGCACAGCCATCAGCTGTAGAACAACTTAAAACCGACCCATCCTACCGCTCACTTACAGCTGTAGAAGAAGGAGAAGTCTATGGAGTACTTCCATACAACTGGTACACCAAGAACTATGGTACTGTACTGGCAAATGCATACTATCTAGGAACTGTGATTTATCCTGAAAGATTCAGTGATATCAATCCTGAAGAAAAAGCCAACAAAATCTATGAGTTCTTGGTATCAGAACCTGTATATGAAGATTTGGAAAAAGGATTTGGACGTGGTTATGGAAAAATCCCGGTTAATTGATAAGTTTTAACGCTCATTTTCCTTTTTTCCTTTCTAATTTTAGTTTAATATTACTTTAGCAGGGTGTCAGAATGGATTTCATGGACAAAAAAATGGATATTAACGAAGATGTAGAAAGCATCCCCCTGAATTATAATAAATACGTCAAAAAGAAGATTACATTTATCCTGATATCTTTTCTGTTTCTTATAACAATATTCTTCTATTCAATATCAGTGGGTAACGCCAATGTCCCCTTGAATGATGTTTTCCGGGTTTTACTTGGTCAAAATATAGAGAATTCTTCTACTATTATTTGGAATATACGTCTCCCACGGGCACTTGCTGCAATTTCTGCTGGTGTGGGTCTATCTGTATCTGGTGTAGCCCTACAGTCCATATTACGAAATCCTCTCGGTTCACCCTACACGCTTGGAATTTCCAATGCAGCTGCTTTTGGAGCCGCTTTTTCAGTGATAATACTTGGTGCGGGTTCCATGCATAGTACCGGAGCAGGTGCTGTAATTATTAACAACCCATATATAACTACAATTGTGGCTTTCCTCTGGTCTCTTGTTGCAACTTTCATGTTACTGGCAATATCAAAATATAAAGGCGCATCACCCGAGGTTATGATTCTTATAGGAGTTGCATTGTCGTCACTATTTACAGCAGGGACAATGTTTCTTCAGTACTTTGCCGATGATGTAGAGCTTGCAGCAGTAGTATTCTGGACTTTTGGGGATGTAGGAAGAGCGGACTGGGGAGAACTCGGTATCATAACCGCGGTAGTTGTCCCTGCAATGATTTATTTTATTCATAACAGATGGAATTACAATGCTATCGATGCCGGTGATGAAACTGCAAGAGGGCTTGGTGTTAATGTAGAAAGGATAAGGCTCTGGGGTATGCTTCTGGCATCCTTTGTAACAGCTATTATAATATCATTCCTTGGAGTAATCGGGTTTATAGGATTAGTGTGCCCCCATATAGCACGCCGATTCATCGGAGATGAACAGCGTTTTCTTATACCTGCTTCCTGCATAACAGGTGGATTGCTTTTGCTGGCATCTGACACTGCTGCACGTTTGATGCTCTCGCCTCATGTGTTGCCTGTTGCGATTCTTACCTCGTTTATGGGTGCTCCTCTGTTTATCTATCTACTGGTAAGGGGGTATAGACATTGATGATGGATGTCGATAATCTGGAATTTAACTACAAATCAGGAAATGTCCTAAAAGATATAGGGTTTGAATTGTATCATGGAGAAATCCTTGCAATTCTAGGACCCAATGGAGTTGGTAAAACTACACTGCTTCGTTGTATTAACAACATTCTCCCTCCAAAAAAAGGAATAATAAAAGTTGAAGATGAAGAAATCCTGTCGATGAAAAACGATGAGATAGCAAGACGTTTGGGATATGTGCCCCAACGGTCCGAAGTTGGAAGACTTACTGCTTTTGATGCAATCCTTCTTGGCAGGAAACCACATATGGGATTTCATGTAAAAGATAAAGATATTAAGATTGTTAATTTTGTTATTAATAAACTTGAACTTGAAGAACTGTCTCTTCGGAATATAAATGAATTAAGTGGAGGAGAACTGCAAAAGGTTATGTTTGCAAGAGCTCTGGTGCAGGAACCAAAGGTATTGCTTCTTGATGAACCAACAAGCAGTCTTGACCTTAAAAATCAGCTTGGAATCCTTAAAACCGTAAGACAAACAGTGGATGAAAACCAAATATCTGCGGTTTTTACAATGCATGACCTAAATCTTGCACTACGTTTTGCAGACCGATATGTTCTTGTTAAAAATGGAAGGGTATTCAAGCACGGTGGAAGTGATATAATAACACCTGAAAACATAGAACAGGTCTATGAAGTAAAAGTTGATGTGGAATACATAAATGGTTACCATATTGTTATACCCAGTGATTAATAACAATACTTTTATATAAAATCCCAGCAATTATCCAAATATAATTTGGATATCCAAAAATTGTTGGTTAATATGACAACTGAAAGAACTGAAGATTATTTAAAAACTATAGAAGCTGTGGTCTCCAAAAAGGGGTATGCACAGGTTAAAGATGTTTCTGCAGCACTTGGTACCAGTCCATCAAGTGTCACTGGTATGTTTCAGAAATTAAAAAATGATGGGTATATCAATTACGAAAAATATGGTGGAGTTACACTTACCTCTAAAGGTAAAAACATTGCCCAGAACACAAAAGCAAAATATGGAGTCGTGAAAGACTTCCTTACAGTACTGGGAGTGGACAGCAATACGGCTGATGAAGATGCATGCAGAATTGAACATGTGTTAACTGACGACACTATCGATGTATTGACAAAATTTGTGGATTTTATCCATCATTCTGATGAATATCCATTATGGATGGACCATTTCAAACATTTCTATGAAACAGGAGAATATATAAATTGTAGTCCAGCAACAAAGAAGAATTGTCCTGTGCACGGGAATACAAAAAATAAACAATCTGATAAATAATAAGATATTTATTGCTTGGTTACAATTTGTTCCAGCTTATCAAGAAATGTTTGGTTTTTTATGTAGTTTAGGTTTATTCCAAGTTCTGCAGGAGTGTAACCGAAAGCCAGACCAAGTAGCTGTGTGTAGTGCAGAACAGGTATTTCATAATCTACTCCAAATTTCTCCCTCAGTTCTGCCTGACCGGAGTCAAGTTGCATGTGGCAGAACGGGCATGCGTTAACAATGCAGTCCACACCCCTGTTTTTTATCTGTGAAAGCTTGTGGTTTGTTATTTCAAGAGCTTTATCATGGAGTGCAGAACGAACACCTCCTCCTGCACCACAGCATTCCATTTTATCAGGATAATCCAAACTCGATGCACCAGTTGATTCAATCAATTCATCGAAAAATTCAGGTCTTTCCACATTCCCCAGATTCCTTTCTCCTGATGGTTTAACAAGATGACATCCATAATGCAGTGCTACATTAAAATTTAGAGGATATTCTACCCTTTCACTGATATCCTCAGGTCCAAATTCCCTGTAAAGATATTCAATAATATGCCTGATTTTTATAGTTCCCCTGAACTCTTTGTTGATTTGTTTAAGATGATTGTTTGTTTCTTCCTTTAATTTTTCACTGTTTATGAGTTTATTATTTGCATCAGCAAGCGACCCATAACATCCGTTGCATATGGTTAATATATCTCTTTCCAGTTCCTCAGATATAGATATATTTCTGCCCGCGATTGCAAGCCATGTATTCATATCAAATGACCTGAATACCCCAGGTGCTGGACAACACGATGCATTGGGAAGATCTATCCAGTCAATTTCCAGCTTGTCAAGACAGAGTTTGGTGGCTTTTTCTATGCCCGGATATCGGTTTGGAATGATACATCCAAGAAAAAGTGACAGTTTATCAGGGTTCATATATCTACACAATATCATGTATGAAATAATAAATTATTCCTTTTTAGATGATACAAGTTCATCGAATTTACAGGATTTTAAGATTATTTTAACATCATCCAGTGCCTCAGGATGTTTAGACACTGTTTCTGGAAGTGGGTTCAGTCCAAGCTGTTCACGTTTTTGTTTTGTTTCTTCATTAATAGGTACAGCATGACCAGTCTCCAGCAACAGGTGACTTACTTTCCTGTGTTCTGAAAGCATTGTACCTTCACGAACTGCTACATTACGAATTTTGTAAACGCCATCAACGATTTTTATACCTCTGGGACATCTTTCCTGACATGTATAACATGTAGTACACATCCAGAGGTCTTTATCAGTAAGTATATTTCTATCGTTGCTGTAGGCTTTTTTAATGATTTTTCTTATATTTAAACTCATATGGCGTCCAGAAGGACAGCTACCACTACACACACCACACTGCATACATTTGAGTATATCAACACCTGTTTTTTTGAGTTTTTCAGAAAAATCTGATTCAGGCATTTTGGTCACCAAATATCTGATTCAGGAGAAATTAACACCCAAATCTTTTAAGTTGTTCATAATAGCAAGGTTGAGTAGCAGGGGTGTTATGGATTCTACAGTATTTGATACTGCCAGAGGACCTCCATAAAGCGGGCGAAGACAATTCATTTCTTTTGTAAGGTCAATAATCATCTGTTTTGCTTCATCATCATCAGCACAGATTACAGCATCATATCCAAGGTCACAGCTTGTATCTTTCAGTTTACATGAAGGTATATTATGATAAACTGACACTACCTTGGTTGAATCGGGAACCGATTCCTGAATTGCAAGTGCTGCTGAACCCTGCTTTGGAGGTGTATATTCAAAATGGTCACCTACTTTTTTCATGGGGACGATAGGAGTTACCAGTATTTTATTCTCAAGTTCGCTATATATGGGTTCAAGTGTTTTAAATACATGCTTATAAGGCACAGCAAGCACTATCAAATCTGCAACATTGGATGCATCTTTATTACCCATTCCTCTGATTTCTACTTTTGAAGTGTCACAACCAATGCTTTTCATTTCTGAAAGATATCTTTCAGCCGCTTCAACTGCTTTTTCAGGTTTCCTTGAACCTATAATTATCTCATTTTTTTGAGCCCAGCGAATTGAAAGCCCTTCACCTAAATGTCCTGTTCCTCCGATTATTGCAATTTTCATCCAATTGGTCGCAGGAGACTCCCTGCGCGAGCTGGGAGAGGAATGCGACCTATTTTTTAAATCTGTATTTGTTGGGTTAGTGTTGTGCATCTTGCTGAGATTCTCCTGCAGTTTTTCTTAACGTTTGGGTTTTTCTTGGAAGTATTTCCGAATATATCCATGATGCTGAAGTTACCTGATGTTCTTTTCCCTTTGACGAATCCGGAAACATATGGAGTTTCGATGAAATCGAATTTCTTCAATCCGTGGAGTTTTCCTGTTGGGATTTTCTTCTCGGATTTAACACCTTTAGTTTGCTGATAGTCACCTTTATTGACGTGTTTTTTATAATACACTACATTAGATAGTTGTAAATTCGGGTTATTCTCATCACAGCAGATTGCTACTGCATCGTTGTAGTGGGTTTTTTCCAGTTTTAGTTTCTGTTCTCTCTTGTACTTGGTTATGTACCCGAAAGTTTCCTGAAACTTCCAATTAAGCTTTCTTATCTGCGACCTGACAATACCCATCTCAGTCGGGTGTTTCGTGTTAGATGGATTTTTGTTTATACTGAACTCACCCTTGTGCAGTTTGCTGTGACAGGTTTCGCAGAGAGTGATTAGATTGTTAGGTCTGTCAGTACCACCTTTACTTCTGAATATGATGTGGTGACATTCTAATTTCGGATCTTTTGATTTGTTCTTGCATTTTTGACAGGTATAGTCATCTCTGTGCAATACATAGATTCTAATGTTGTAGTATCCTTTCAGGTCACCATTCTGGTAACCTGTACCAGAAACATTTGGATTCGTGATTTTGTGTATGTCAAATGAAGTAGTTTCTACTATCCATTTCTTGACAGGTAGGATGGATTCAACGAATCTTCTTTCTCTTTCGTGGGACTGCACTTTGCTCTTGATGGATGGTGCAATCCTGTTTTCTTTCTTGGAGTTACCTCTGTTGTTGAATCTCGGCTTTCTGTATCTTGTCTTTCTGTATCTTCTGTTCATCCTGTGATCAGCTCTATCTTTCATCTTTTTGGATACATCATCTCTCAATTTGATTTCTGACTGGTACATGACTTCGTCGTTAGCAACAGCTGCACATCCGATGTATTTAGAACCGGAATCCATTCCGGCAATTACTGGCTGGGTGTACTCAGTTGTTTCGTAGAGTAGTTTGATAGAGAATGGAGTTCTTCTGACGACCTTGGCTTTACCAGATTTCAGCAATCTTCTGGCTTTAGCAGGTCTTGTGGGCATTAACGGTTTCTTATTTTTGCTTAATACATAAACATGCATTTGTAATTCCTCCTCATGGGAGTTGTGCGTAGGTCAGGACTGTCGGGTTCAATCCTGACTTCCGACTTCCTCTCGACCGGAGTACCAGAGGTTTAAAAGTACAGCCACTGTTCCTACTCCGCCAGAACTGTTTAGACTGCATTCTCAGAGCAAGGGACTGAGGCGGCATCCCAGGGTGACTACTGTTGTATTCTCCGGTATCGTTTACTGGACTTTTTTCTATTATTATTAACATATATAACCCATATCCAGTGGTCTGGTCAACCAGGAACTTGCTTTATGAAAACAAGCTCCTTCCTCAAACTGAAGCATTCGCTTCAGTTAAGGAGGGGTAGTTGACTGTAAGCCTCATCAATACTATCAAATATTTCCAAAGATTTCAGTATACATATAAATTCTCATATGGTCTACTGGATAATGGAAGTAGCTTAATAAAAGGCTTACTCATGATTTTATCAACATCAAATCCAAAATCTTGGCAATATTCGGTAAGGTATTGTCTCAGTATCTTTCTATCTTCTTCATCAATGTCAAGTTTTTTTACTTCCTTACCGAGTGTATCATTCTCAACATCACCCCGAATATAGATAACTCCACCATGCATCCCTGTACCCAGATAATCCCCTGTTATTATTTCACTATCATTATCAATACCAAGCAGGATAAATATACCTCCTGCCATATATTCACCAAGAAAATCTCTGGCAGTACCACCGCTTATGATTACAGGTATCTGGGACTTATATTCTTTCATATGAATACCCGCACGATAACCTACATTACCTTTTATAAACAGTTTTCCACCACGCATTCCATAACCTACAACATCACCCACATTTCCATGGACTGTTATTTTACCCATATTCATGGTGTTTGCTATCATATCCTGTGCATTACCATTAATTGTAAGCGAGGGACCGTTCATAAATACTGCACAATCATTTCCTGGTGTACCGTTTACCGTGATATTTACATTTTTGTTTATACCTGTGCCCAGATAACGTTGACCGTTGAGGTTATCAAGTATAAATTCAGTTTCCCCGCTTTCTGCCTCATCCTGAATGATTTTATTTAAATGTCTATAATATAAATTCTTACAATCGATTCTTTTTACCATCTATATCCATCCTGATTATTGTCCAACACCTGCAGGTTTGATACCGAGTAATTCCAGTGTCTTTTCATCAAGTTCATAACCACGCAGACGTTCACGATTACCTCGAAGTGATTCTATAGAATTAACTCCAAGTGAACCAAGGATTTCTTTCAATTCAAAACTCCATCCGGATAACAGGTTGGTAAGTTTCTGAGCTGCTATTTCAGGGTCAAGTCTGTTAACAAGCTCAGGTTTCTGGGTGGCTATACCCCATGCACAGTTACCTGTATAACATCTCTGACATACACTGCAACCCATTGCTATAAGTGCCGCAGTACCGATTACTACTGCATCTGCACCCAGTGCAACGGCTTTTGCAACATCAGCACTACTTCTTATACTTCCTGCACAAAGGATGGATGCCCTGTTCCTTATCCCTTCATCACGAAGACGCTGGTCAACAGTAGCAAGTGCAAGTTCGATAGGTATACCGACATTGTCCCTGATGACCATTGGAGATGCTCCACTGCCCCCGCGATATCCATCGATTGTAAGAACATCAGCTCCAGCACGTACGACTCCACTGGCAATCGCTGCTACATTATGGACTGCAGATATTTTTACCCCTACTGGTTTTTCGTAATTTGTTGCTTCTTTAAGGGCATAGATAAGCTGTGAAAGGTCCTCAATGGAGTATATATCATGGTGTGGAGCGGGCGACAATACATCAGTACCTAATGGTATCATCCGGGTTTTTGATATATCTTCACCTACCTTTTCCCCGGGTAGATGACCTCCTATACCGGGTTTAGCTCCTTGACCTATTTTTATCTCAATCATTGAACAGGTATTTAGGTATTCATTATGCACACCAAATCTTCCAGAAGCCACCTGTACCATAATATTATCAGAATATCGATAGAGGTCTTCATGGAGACCGCCTTCACCAGTATTCATAAGAGTTCCTGATTTTCTGGCAGCCAGTGCAAGAGCTTTGTGGGTATTCAAACTTACTGCCCCATATGACATTGCAGCAAACACAACCGGTACATCCAGCTTCACTTGTGGCTGCAATTCTGTAGCAAGTTCAATTTCACCTTCTTTATTTTCTACAAATTCCAGATTATCCGGTTTCTTTCCAAGATATGTACGCAATTCCATCGGTTCTCTTAAAGGGTCTATAGATGGATTTGTTACCTGACAGGCATCGATTAACAGATGATCCCAGATAATTTTATGGGGTCTGGGGTTACCCATGCCTGATAGAAGTATTCCTCCAAATTCAGCCTGTTTTTGAATGTTGCTGGCGACCTCCGGTGTCCAGTTGGCATTACCTCTGTTAGCCCACTGATAATTGCTTATAGTTATTGCATTGTCAGGACATTTGGATACACACCTGTAGCATGCAACACATTTGCTATCATCAGGGATTACTCTGCCATCCCTGAATTCAAGAGCTCCAAAACTGCAGTTATTGACACATATTCCGCATTTCCTGCACCTTGCAGAATCAATGGATACTTTAAATTCGGGAGGTATGGATGCCATAATTATTCTACCTCCTCATACAATTCACCTATAACAGGAGTACCAGCTCTTGGACTCCAAACTGTGTCAGGTTTGGGTTCGATTTCTCTAATTGCTGATTCTTCAGATGACATGTAGAGCATATCATCTTTTCTGGCACAGGTCATGGGTCGTAGCTTAATTCTGTCATTAAACCCGACTATACCCCTGCTATGTCCCAATACTATACTATAAGGCCCGTTTAAAAGGGCGCTGCCATAAACCTGTCTAATAGCTGTTATTATTTTTCTTTCACGTTCGGGCATTTTGTCTATATTTTTCCAGAAAGGTGCTGAAAGTGCACTTATTGCTGTTTTAATAGGCATATTATGGCGTCTTACAAGTAAATCGAACAGATAGGCGACAACTTCAGTATCTGTTTTCAGTTCCATTCTATAACCAAACGGCTCGAGGTAGCGTTTATTGATACCATAGGATGAAATTTCACCGTTGTGAACAATTGACCAGTCCAAAAGACCAAATGGGTGTGCCCCACCCCACCATCCCGGTGTATTGGTGGGAAATCTGCCATGTGCAGTCCATATATAAGCTTTGTATTCATCCAGATTATAAAAAGCTGCAATGTCTTCCGGATACCCGAGTCCCTTAAAAATCCCCATATTTTTTCCTGATGATGCTACAAATGCCCCTTCTATTTTGGAGTTGATTTCCATTACTTTTTCAAAAACATATTCACTCTCTGAAACAAATTGGGTTCTATTTCCAGGTACATCTACAAAATATCTCCAGAGTACAGGTGATTCTGTTATTGGGTTCATGCCATATTCGATGTTTATACCTGAAGTATCCTCCTCATACACTGCACCCGGTCTGGTAGGTATCTCTTCATCATGAACGATATAAAAATGGTCTTTCAGATAATCTTCAAAAATTCCCTTTGCTTCAAAACTGTTAAACATCATGTGAAAAGCATATTGCTCTGCATAACGTGGATAGATACCATAAGCTGCAAAACCGCCTCCCAGTCCGTTTGAACGGTCATGCATTAGAGCTATTGACTTGGTAATAGCTCTTCCATCTATACGTTTACCGGATTCACTCATCATCGCTGAGATGGAACATCCAGAAGGTATATAGCAGCTGGACTTCATTAATTAATTCTACCTCTTTGTAATTTTTATTAGTTAAATTAATCAGTTTAACAATATACAGTATTATTTCAAAAATACCCACTGTAACTTTTATTGTTTTCAAACTCCCAATTATATTCTGGTGATGTTAGATGTTATTTGTTCCGGTTGTTTTGCTTTGAGGTAACCGGTAACCTACTGTTGACTTTATGATTTATAAAAGTTTTGTTCCCAATGGCTTTGCCTAAAAAGTTCCTCCACACAAAAAGTTAACGAGTTGCACAAAAAGTTGACAATTTTTACAAAGTGTTTGCACAAAAAGTCCAATCAGGATACTTTCAAAAATTTCAAAATGCATGATTAACCTATTAGAAAAAGTGCTAGCTAAAAACTACTTTAACAGGCTTTGACCATTAAGTTAACAATCTTTTCAAAATGTAAGACTAAATGTAAAACAACCAAAAAGTTAAGTTTTTAGCAAAACAAGTTATTAATCATATGGTTAACTTACTTCCACACTGATATATAACTGGTAAAAAGAACCATTGTACATTATATATTTATCACTTTCATAAGGAGGTAGAGTATTAAGGAAATTATTCAACCTATTATATTCAGATTTATTTATTTCAATTTCATTATCACTTTCATTATTTAACACCTTTCTAAGCTGTGGATATTTATCCAATTCTTCTTTTGTGATTTTGGTGTGATTTCTGATTTTTGTGCAACTATGTCATAATGACGGTCTGCTGATGATTTAGATGCATAGTAATCATTTATATAACGACCAATAGAATCTACCAAGACAACAGAAATTGTAAATAGTATAATTATCCATTTAATACTGTTCTTTTTCTTCTCATTCATAAAGCATCTCTCTTATCAAGCAGTTGAATGTCTAAGATCAACCATATAATACTCCCCCTTTGTATTTGATATCTCTGTTATTGTAATATTCAATAGTGATTAACGAACAATATGCTGCAGCCATATTCCGTAGTAATCGTCCTTGTACTTGATATATGTGATACCGTCATCACCTTCTGCAAGAAATTCATCTATTTTACTGTACTCGGACTCTGTTAATTCAACAATGTCTGTTTTATCAAGTGCTTCCTTTAACTTTGGATGTTTATCTAAGTCTTCATCAGAGATACCTGTGTAATCATTTGGTGTAATATCAGATAGATGAGCAGATACATAGTAATCATCTGTAGTTTTCACATAAGCATCATACAGGAAAGGTGAAAGAACGGCAAGTGTACCTACCAAAGCCAGTAACAATATGTAGATTCCTTTATTATCTTCTCCCATGCTATTTATCCCTCTCGATATCAATATTATCTATTGATACACCCATTTAACTGCAGAAAATTATAAACAATTTGTCTCCAAACCGTCAAACTGAAACCTTTTTTATGACATGGATTGTACTGATATATTATCGATAAAAACATAAACTGATAATATCTAGTACTGTATTTTTTATCCATCTATAGGAACAAGAGCTACTCTAATAATTTTATCTTTTTCTAATAGTTCTTTTTTTATCTTTTGACCTTTGTCATAGCCAACCCAATCTTTTGGTTGTTTACTAAAATAAATATAACAGTTAACAAACTTTTTCAATTGCAAGTCCTGTTTAGACAAAATATCAAGGAAATCTTTGTTATTAGCAATTGATTTTGAAACAACTATTAGGTAGTTGTCCCCTTTTTTTATTACTTCTTCATCTCTTATCCAAATATTTGCTTTCATCAATTCATTATATAAAACTGATTTTTTATCTTGATTTACTACTAAATAATATTGATTATGCAAATGATCAATATTATAATCCAACTTAATGTCCTCTCTTAAATTAGAATCATCTATAACGGATCTTGCATATTTTTCAGTTGTTCCTTCTTCAAAAGAAATGTACAAACCTCCAATCCTCATGTCATGACTTGATGGGTTTATTAGGACTGCCAATAATACAAAAATTGAAAAAACAAAATAAATAAGAACTTTTTTATCAATTTGACTCATATTATTACTTCCCATAAAGCAATTTATTGCATTTTGACACTGTATTTTTACTTTATTTGAACTACCATTGAAACCGGCAGTATATACATCTAAAGAGTCTAATCAATCTTTTTTGGCTTTTATTCAAATCAACTATCTCTTGACCCTTGAAATGCTATCCCGGTCCACTTGATACAACAAGTTTGCCCCAAAAAGCCAGGGGTAAATGCAGCATAAGGGTTCAATATATCATAAGGATTCAAATATACCCATTCTGGTTTTGTTTCAAAGCAAGCTAAATCCACCCATTCATCAGTTCTATCATTGTTTTGAGACCATTCCATAGTTGAACTTGTTTCGATCGTTGTACTGTTTCCGCTAAAAATACTATACAGTAGATTGATTTCTGCTTCCCACTTAGCTGTTTCATCGATATAATCGCTTGTATCGTCTAAATTATATTCTGGGATAGTTATTGACAATGCTGATGGAAAAACATCATCAAACAATGTTAAACTTGATTTTGGCTCGCTCCTACCATCATATGGTTTAGCATCACCCATTTGACGAGTGCCGGAATAGTCATGATATATCCAATCGTGATGTATAGTAGCATTAGAATTGAACCAGTCTTTATCATTTAACTGGTTTCCTGGTAGCATATTATACCTGCTTCTTAACAGGAAATAATCTGTATTTTCATCATTTTCTTGATCGTCCCAGTACCATCGTGTAGTTATACTAAAATCACCATATGGCGAGTATATATAATCATCAGTAACTGTGCATATGTGATCCCATCTATTACTTGCTATTCCAAATTCACTTGTAGTTATATCTGTTCCATCGTTAGTTTTAGCTATATTAGATGGTTTGATACTTATATTATTATACCATTTATCTGCCTCAGACAATGCTTTTTCGTATCCTTTTGACACATTGTTACAGTAACCTCTATATTCTTTAACAACACCATTTGAAAAAATCTTGAAACCATAGGCTACCAATTCTGTGTTCTTGGGTGATTTCAGGTTCTTGACTTTGCCTATATGTCTTGGTTCTTTTTCGTCATTCGTTTCATTAAGAAACTTATCTATAAACATACTTCGTTGCTGCATAATGTTTTGATTATCTAGACTTTTACCTTCAATCATTATCGTATAGTTTTGAGCATCGCAGACTTTTGTATCCAGATTTTCACCCATGTTCGAATCTATAGTACAACCTGCACTTGCAGAAACTGTACCTGTAAAAAGTGTTAATATAAAAAATATAGCTATACCTAATTTTATTTTCATATATTCCACTTTAAATTCAGTATTCATTTTGTTTTACCTCCATTATCCAGAGGCAATCAAAAATGGTTTAAATTATAACAAACCAATATCCTTTTGCCTCTGGGCAACTTTTTGTTGGTATATTTTGAGTTCAACCACACCCCAGATTTGGTTGGACTCTCAGAACATCTTTTTCAATGTTCCATATTAGACTTGTAAGTGACTTTATAAATAATTTATAACCATATTGTCAAACTGTTTATATAGAAAATTCAAACTCTGGATCAGGAACCTATCAGTTTAAGGAAAACACTCTGTAAATCCATCCGCTCCTCTTCAAGTCTTGATATCGTGCCTCCTGATTTACTGATGGTTTTTGCAATCTCAGCCCGCATCCCGCTGTCTGCGTGTACCTGTAATGTTCCATCCAGGGTTTTGACATCATGAACTCCGTCCATCAGGTTCAACTTCTCAATCATGTCGTTGTATGATATATCCCAGACCTCAAGCAAATAGTTTACACCTTCTCTTTCTCTGATAATATCCCTTAGCTGGTCTACAGTTCCGATTGCCAGGAGTTTGCCGCTATCAATCACACCTATCCTGCTGCAGATTTCTTCAACTTCAGACATTGAATGAGAACTCAGAAAAATTGTGACATCTTTTTCTCTGCTGAGCTGTTTTATCAAATCACGCATCATCTGCGCACCTTTAGGATCAATACCACTTGTGGGTTCGTCAAGGAACAGGATTTCAGGATCGTTTATTAACGCCTGTGCAAGCCCGAATCTCTTGAGCATACCTGTAGAAAAACCGCCTATTTTCTGGTCTATCGCATCATCCAGCCCGACCATCTCCAGCAGTTCAACTATACGGTTTTCTCTGGTTTCAGAATCCATATCGTATAATTTTGCATAGAACCTCAAATTCTGTCTTGCAGTAAGATTACCATAAAATCCGGCTGGTTCCGGAAGCACTCCTGTAACCTCACGGATGTTTATCACTTCTCTTACAGAATCATATCCTGCGACCTTTGCATAACCGTCACTGGGTTCAAGCAGTCCTATCAACATCTTCATGGTTGTGGTTTTACCCGCACCGTTTTGACCAACAAATCCGAAAACATCTCCTTTCTTAACATTGAATGTCAGTGAATCCACTGCTGTTATAGTATTTTGTTTGCCGAATCTCTTTGTCAGGTTTTGAATCTCTATGACATTTTCATCTCTGGTCTGATCTTTTGTCTCTGTTTGCAGGGTTTGCATTTCTTAATTACCTCCTTCCGAACCTGTAAACAAATAAAGCAAGTACAATCACAGCTACCAGCACCATACCGATACCGATAAAACCACTGCTACTTGATTTTTCGATACTAACTTCAACCTGCTCGTCATCACTCTGCACTTCGTCACTTACAGCACGCATTAAAATTTCATTAGAGCCTGAATTTACACTGGCTCTTGCTGATACTTCCACAGGTATTGATTCTGAATCCCCGGATTCCAGTTCATCAATAGCACCAAAGCTTTTAACATCTGTACTAATTCCTGAATCGGTCTGTACCCTTAATTCCACATTGTTAAGAGTCTGGTCTCCAGAGTTTCGAAGGTTGACAGTGATTTCTCTGGACCCCCCTGGGTTCAGTGTGATGCTGCGGGTGTTTGGGAACACACTCAATACTTCGGTTTTCTCAAGTGACCTGTCAATAGATAATTCAAGTTTTTGCGATATTTCTGAACCCCCGAATTCCGGAATGGCGTTAATGATGACAGGGTAGACTCCATTGGAAGAATTGCTGTCGGGATGGACTTTTACAATGAAATCCTGCGTATTCTCTGGTCCTATACTGATTTTGTTCTGCCTGTATTGACCGTTTTCATCCTGTAAAAACTCAACATCCCAGTTTTCGGGTTTTTTGTCAGTATAGAGGTCAACTGTTACACGGTTATCGTAATCGTTTTTAATGTGACATCGAATTCAACGGGGTCATTCGGTCTTGTAACAAGCCCGGGAGCATTAGAATACATATCAAGACTCATACCTGCATCTTTATCCACTGTAACTGCATACCTTCTTGAGATGACATCACCATCATCAGGGTCAATTTCTGACCATACTGAATATCTCCCTTCTGAAGCGTCAGACGGTACTTCAACTCTCAAAGTCACTTCCTCTGTTTCGTCTTCACCTTCGGAAAATGTGATATGGGTTACCTCGTCGTTGTTTTTTATAGAACCCGACAGTCCAGTCCCCAGGTTTTTCACTGACAGATAGTGAGCACCATGCTTTATCAGAAACATTACACCCTTTTTCAATATCAAGTGTAAATTCTGCAGTATCTCCAGGACAGACAACCTTACCTGTCACTGTACTTGTTGCTGCAATTGATGCCCAGTCATCATCCTCGGCTGCTGATAAAGGTGAAAATATAGAAATTAACAGGATGAAAGCGATGATACAAATCTTTAAACGTTTAAAATCCACTTTATCAAACATCAACAAATCCTCCATATTATAGTGTTATATCCTGTCTCATGAACATGATGAAAGATGCGAACAGGAGAATAATCGGTATTATCAGTATGGCTGTAATATCGGTCCAGAACGTGTTGAACCACTGGGCAAGTGTAAATTGTGCATCAAGAATTCCATCTATCTCATATTGAACTCCTACCTTTCCGATACTCATATCATCTACACCATGAACTATTTTACTGTAGTAGTGAAGGGGTGAAATCATAATCAGTTCAGAAGCCTTCAGACCGATACCAGCCTTTGTCAATAGGTCAGAGAGTGTTTCCATAATCGGACCTGTAAATATACAGGTTAATATCCAAATCGCAACATTGTAAATAAGCGAATTTGCAGCTTCATACACTACTGTGGATATCAGAACAGCAATACCGGCATAGATAAGAGCATAAAACAGTGTGAAAACGGAAAACAATGCAATCCTTGTGATTTCCATTAAACTGACCTGGATACCCAGCATAGCAATCAATGTCCCGGACGATATAACAACTGTAGACATAATTACAAATGCAATCACACCTATTATTCCCAGTAATTTGCCTGTGATTATATTGTCCCTAAAAACTGGATGAGTCAGTAAAACGTTCAAAGACCCTGATTTTCTTTCCTTTATCACTGTATTGAATCCCAGTGTAATACCTATCAGAGGAATGAACCAGCCAATTTCTTCAATTAAGCCGCTGAAACCAAATATTAAGGTAAGCTCTCCACCCCCTATATTGGTACCATGTATAACACTCCGGTATGAAAATGTGAAAATAATTAGCAAGTAAGTTGCAGTCAGTAACAGAAACATGGAATTTGTGATGTTGTCCGCAAATTCCTTCTGTGCAACAACGAGTATATTTTTTAGACCTATTCCTTTATTGTCTCCAGATTCGCTGTTCATATCATTCCCCGTTTATATCCTGACGTAAAAATCTGATATACGACATTATAAGCAAAATCAAGGGCGTGACAGTAAGAACCAGTATATTTTCCCAGTACTCTTCCAACCACTGGATAAGTGTATAGCGGGTATCAAACAATTTAAGAGTATTTTTTACAATTTTACCTCTTGAAACACCACCCCATGATAAACCCGGTTGATCTTGAACAGGCTCTGCATAATGGTAAACCGGTGATAATTTCGTCAATTGTTCATTAAGGTCCAATACTTCATCATTATTATTCAGGTCAAACGGTGATTGACCGGTGGCAGCACTTGCAATCATCATTACAATGGCGCTGTATATCACACACAATACAAGCCATGTACAGATGCCGTAAACCAAAGATTTGATTTCACTGTTTACAGATGTGGATATGAATATACCAAGTGCCAGGAAAATTGACATGTAGAGATACGTAAGAATCGCGAATATCAGTGTTCTCTCCAGTTCAAACCAGCCCACCTGCATTCCTGAAATTATAATAACCGTTCCTACCGAGGATACAACTGATATAAATACCACAAATAACAGTGTAATCATCGCACCTGATATTTTTCCTGTGATGATGTTGTCCCTGTATACCGGATGGGTCAGAAAGATGTTCAACGACGCAGATTTTTTTTCTTTAATAACACTGTCAAATCCAAGTGCAAACCCCAACAACGGCAGGAAGATTGCTATAGTTTGTGTGACATTGAGAAATCCTGTTAAAAACGAGAAGTTACTATCATTGATTACAGAATTATAACTGTCTGAGAAAACAACCAGAGTAAACACAATAACCATCAGGATAAACCTTGGGCTCCACAGATTATCTGCAAATTCTTTCTGTGCAATAACAAATGTATTTTTCAGATTTTGCACCATCATACCACTCAAAATAAAGTTATTTTTTGAACTTCAGGTAGCCATAAAATGCTAAGAAGGTCAATCCCACAAGTACCACTATAAACAATAGTTTACCATACAATCCGGGATTATCTGTTTCATTTTTATCAGACACTGAATTATCAATCCTACTTCCAACCTTATCCACTATACTTTTGCCGCCTATTGACACCTTATGACTGGCGTTAATGTATCCAACTTTTACGGCTTTTAACCGGTAGCTGCCGTTATTCTTAAATTGATGGGATAACACTCCCTCTGGATTCGTTCTCCCGATGTGTTCTCCGTTTGAATATACTGTAGCATTACCAACACTACCGGAAACTCTTTCAACTGAAATTTTAACCGAACTATTGGTTGTTAATTCATTATCAACATCTATTCGCATGGGTTTACCATAACCGGAAACCTCCATAATCTGGTTCCTTGTAAACAGATAACGACCCGTAGGGTTCCAGTTAATCTTTTCAATATGGCTGCCATTGACAGATATATTGCTCTCTGATTTTGTAGATGCATTAACCATGACGAGCTTGTTGGTATCGTTTTCAGTTACAACTTCAAGAAGTAAATCATCACCGCACCATTCAAAACCTTGTGGATTTATTCTCCAGTGTTTTGTATCTGAACCGTCAGTCTTCATCAGTGTGAATTTATTTATATAACCATGCGTCTTATAATTAAGTCCTATCTGTTCCTCTACAAATACAAACTCACCTGTAGGATCGACAAAACTATGGTCACTATATGAGTAATCTATACCACTTTCATTGGTGCTGTTATACAATAGTGTTTTATTTCTACTGTTTACAGATATAGAATAGAGGTTATCTTCAGGAGAATATTCAGTGTATAAAAGTTTCTCACTATCCAACCACTCCACCAAAATACCGCCATGGAGTGTGGTTAGTTTATATGGTCTGCCGTTTACTACATTTATATCTATGACGTATACGTCTTTGACATTGTTATCTTCTATCTTACTAAAAGCAAGTTTTCTACCATCAGGACTCCATAGTGGGTTATGGATGGATGAGTTTTTTGTGGAAAATATGTTTTTAAGGTTTCCATTATCCAGGTTATATACAAAAGCACTTTCGTTTCCTTTTTCTTCACCTAAAAAAGCTATTTTATTTCCTTTAGGTGACCATGTGATATCTTCGGGGTTATATTGTGTAATGGGAAATCTTCGCGTAATATTTCGTGTCAAGTCTAATAGATAACATTTTGGACCTTCACCTTTTTTGTATCCTCTGTATAACAAATAACTTCCATCAGGAGACCATTTTTTTATAAAATCTATTTTATTAGATATAAAAGATCCCTTCTCAATCGTATTCAAATTGTCTGCATCAACAATTAAAAATTCACCTAAGATATTTCCATTCTTAGCAAGTTCTTCTGATGTATAGGTAAATACATCTCCATCAGGGCTCCATGATGGGAGTCCTATTAATTTATCATTACCCACTTTACGTGTATAGGGTGTATATTCCCCCCATGCTATTCGTTTTATATCAAAACCATCAGCATTCATAATATATAGTGCCCTTATTTCACTTCTTGTGGTTGCTTCAGGTTTATTTTTAGCATGCACTGTAAGTTTGGTAAGTACCAATGCACGAGTTCCGTCAGGAGACCAGTGAATATACATAGCTGGGCCTCCGTCAACCTTAAGACGAGACTTGTTTACAAGTTCAAGGGTGTCGTTGCCCAATGTCTCATCAAGGTCAGAAGATATCGATACATTCATCGAATCTGTATTATTACCTGCACAAACCGGCTGAATGAAAGCTACTGACAAACTCAACACGATAACCAACAATGTTAATTTCAACTTTTTACGCATTCAACCCCTCTGATTTATAAATTAGGATTTCTGTCAACCACATGTTGAAATAGTAAAATCTAATCAATTATACATCTAAAATTAAATTGACTTCCATGTACCCTTATTGGTTTTCTATACCGGTTTAATGCGAATACATTATAAACATTTTATCACCAAACCGTCAAACTGTTGGGATTGATTAGATATACAAACAATATAAACCATAAAAGAAAAATCCAACTAACAATAACAATTGCAAAAAAGAAATGACATCTAATTGGATAGAGATTATTTATGTTACTAATCAAGTAACATTGTAATCAAGTTCAATCATGTAATACTTCTCTTTGTATTTGATATACGGTCTACCATGGTAATACTCCGTTAAAAACCTGTCCAATTCATTGAATTCAGATTCAGTTAAACTGGCTTCTCCATTTTTATTCAGTGCATTTTTGAGCTTTGGATATTCATCCAGTTCTTTTTCAGTAATTCGTGTATAATTATCTGGTATTTTATTTGCATTATAAACATATACATCACTTACCTCGGTTACATTGATATTATATTTGTCTGATGCATGGCTATATCCTGCATAATAAAACGGAATCATTATTATCATGCCCCCCAACAACAAACGTTATCAAAAAAGATGCTATTGCAATATGAGCATTCTTTTTCTGTGCCACTATCAGGTTACCAATAAACAGTACAGCTATTGCAAGCATTACTTGATAAGAACGATGAAGTGCTAGTTGTGATGATAGAGATTAGAATTAAGTATATCGACTACTAATCCACCTATAAAGAAGGTAGCACCAGTCATTATCAGAAACGATAAAAGCAACTGGATGTAGTCTATGAGTTTTTCTTTATTCTTTTCTCCCCCTATATACTAAATCCTCATGTTGAATAAAATTCGATTTTACGAGTATTCACTAACGTGTACATAAAAATTACCGTTTTCATTAATTAGCTTAAATTTTACAGTATTTACAAGATGTGGAGTAGAATAGTAGGTTACTGAAGTATTCTCAAATATAACATGATACCGATAATCTCCAGATGCATAATACTGATATCCCTTTTTGAATGGATTCGACCATTTTATTAGGAGAGTTATCGGTTTTTCTACACTAACAGATTCTTCTGGTTCGAGGTGATATGTTGTGTTTTCAGAGTATTCTCCTCCATTACCGGTAACTTTGACAGTTGCATTATGAGGATATTTATCATTGTTCTCGATGATATAAAGCGGTTCGACGGTCATTAATGCTAAAGGTGCTAGGTTTACAATTGTTATTAGGACTAAAAAAACTATAAAAATTGCTAATATTTTTTTTAGATAACTCAATTAACCCCCCTCCTGTAAAAAATATAATGGAATTGATTAATTAATTTAATGCTCAATTCCATATTGTACAACATCTTCACAACTTGAACACCAAATGTTTCTTCCCAAGTAAGCCCATTCATAATTCATTATACATTCAGGATGCTCATAACCCCAATAACCTTGGTCTTCAGCATCAAAGTTATGAGATACTTCATGCTGTACAATACTATCATGTGGCCAATCGACTTTTAAATTTGCACTGTCCGAACATACACAGTAAGGTCCACCAATTTTTGCTATTCCATTGTGATCCATATCATGCGCCCAACCTATCACTATATCGTTTGCATCATCTCTCACATTTGTATCTTCTATCAAATCCTCAAGGGCGTTACTACTATCGTCAGCAGGGGATACATCACTTGCATCCCATCCATTCCAATACCATGTTCGATCTACATTAATGTTAAATTGTTCAAATCTAGCTAATGCCTCATCAGTAGGGTTTACTATTGCTCCAGTAGGTTCATGTCGATCGTCTGAAGCTACAAAAATATGTTCATGAATTTTTCCATTTACTTCATGTGGATCCCAAGGTACAAATGACGCATCTAATGAAGTACTTTTCAATCCAATTTATTGACTCGTTTCAGTATTAACGGTATCCTCTGAACTTACTTTAAGGTCGCCACTTTCTACTAATCTTTTAACCTCTTCTTTTGGCAAAGGTTGACCATTGACCATTTCTACTTTTGGATTTGCGGGGTCAACACCGTACTTATTTACATACTCCTGTCTTGCCTGGTCAATAATGCTGTTCATTTTGTCATGGCTTATAACCTTTTCATAATATTCACCTTTTACCAATCCTTCGGGTGGTGTGCCGTCTTCAGTAGCTATTACTCTTTTGTCGCTGTTGAGTATAGTACCCTTTAGATAGTGTGGTAGTTTGTCTTTGGAGAATTTTATATCATTTTCCGAAATGTTGTATTTATCGTAAAGACTTTGTAATTCAGATTTCGTATAATAAAGTTCATTTAATGTTTTTTTATCTGAATTAGTGTTTTCATTTCCACTTGCAGCTGGTACAACTGCGATGCTTATTATTACCAATGCTATTAACAATATTCCTAACTGCTTTCCCTTAATTGCATTCATATTGTTCACCTCTTGGTTTCAGTTTTGTAGTCCAAGAGGCAAGATTAGGCAATGAAATATATGCCAAACCTTGCCCCAGACAACCTTTTGTCGGTTTATATTGATACAATCCACTCATCCCAGATTAGATTGTATCTTGAGAACATCTTTTTTCGATATTATCGAACCAATCTAATTTACTTACATTATAAATAATTTATAACCAAGCCGTCAAACTGTTTGTGTGTTAAATTCTGAAATATTATTGTAATTGAGTAACATGATACCAGAAACCAGTTTTTTATGTATATTAACCCTTAATACTATAATTTTACAATGTTATATCCCTTCTCAAAAACGAAATGAAAGAAATGACAAACAGTATAACAGGTGTTGCAATCAGCACGACCAAATTAGTCCAGAATTCATTTAACCACTGGAAAAGTGTGAAACGCGTATCAATTACCCCTTTAATTGTAGACTCGACTCCCGGACCAGACCACCCTAAATTGGCTCTTCCAGTAATCAACTCTGCATAATGGTGCATCGGTGAAATGTTTGAGATACCACCAATAACGTTCCAGCTGTCAGGGTTGCCTACTAAAGTATGTTCTATAAGAAGGTAGATGGCATTAACTATTACAGTAAAAACAATGGATAAACATAACCATATAACAATATTGTAAATTAGAGAATCTGATGCATCTTTTAATTTAATTGACGATATAAACCCGATACCTATGAATACTGATGTATAAAGGAAAGTGATTATTACGTACAGAGCAATCCTTACCAGTTCTGCTGCAGTTACAGTTACACCAAAAAACATTAGCAATGTACCAGCTGATACAGCTGTTGATATGAATAAAACTATTGCAGTTGTTAATAAAGCACCAAACACTTTACCCAGAATAATATTATCCCTAAACACCGGATGTCCCAATAAAACATTAAGTGAACCGGATTTTTGTTCATTTATGACCGCATTAAAACTCAGCGCAATGCCTATTAAGGGTGTAAACCATGCCATGATATCTGCAAGATTTTTAAATCCGAGCATAAGGACAGATGAGGGACCAGCGGTTATTCTGCCCAGATGTTCACCCAACATACCCTGCCAGTAGCTGGCAAAAAATATTACTAAAGTAAAAGTTAATAGCAATAACAAAAATACTGGGCTCCAAAGGCTATCTGCAAATTCTTTTTGACCTATAACCGCTATTTTCCTGATACTCCTGGTCATAACTATCACCTGTTAACATCCTTGTGCATAAACATTGCAAAAGATGCTGCAAAAAGTAAAAACTGCATAACCAGCAATGTAACAATATTCATCCAGTAATCATTAAACCACTTTCCTAAGGTGTGACTGAGGTCAAAAACTCCAGAACTTGCCTTCTGGTCACTATTAAAGTTTACACTTCCCACACTTATTCCTGAAAATCCAGTGACAGCTTCAGCATAATGATGTATAGGTGTGAGTTTCTGCATATCACTATTTAATTTTGCAGCTTCTTGGTTATTCTCCATGTCTATAATTGATTCACCTGTAGCAATAGAGGCAGTTGCTGATGAAATCGTTCCAAACATTAAAATCAGGATTATCCATATAACAATTCCGTAAATAAATGAATTAGTCTGATTACTGGAAAATATAGACAGCAATATACCCATTGCCAAAAATACTGAAAGGTATACAAATGTAATGATACCAAAGAGAAAAATTCTATTCAATTCCATCAGCCCGACCGGAACACCGGTGAGTATAAGAACTGTACCAACAGAAAATATAACTGATATAACAATTACCATTGCAAGAGTAACCAATCCAGCTACCATTTTTCCAGTTATAATGTTGTCTTTAAACACCGGATGTGTAAGAAAGATAGTTAGAGATGATGATTTTCGTTCTTTGACTACAGCATCAAAACCGATAGCAATTCCTACAATCGGCAGGAAAATACCCATGATCTGGGCGACATCAAGAAAACCCTGTTCAAAGATATTACTTCCACTCATTCCTTCCCGTACACTGAATGAGAATACAATCAGAGTAAATATAAAAAGTAGCACCTTAAACCTTGAGCTTTGGAGATTATCTTCGATTTCTTTTTGAGCTATCACAAATACGTTTAAAGTATTGTGTTTCATTGTTTCCTCCTCCACGAAGCAATAGCTAATACAATAAAAACAGAAACCAATCCAAAACCGGAAATTCTGGGGTTATCAGACGATTTTTTATCATTTGCTGTAGGATCAGAGGGTTGTGTGGAATTATCACTCTGCAGTAAAACGTATTTGCTTGTGGGTTGATAACCTTCTTTGGCAGCGTTTAATTGATGTTTACCGGTTCTGTTAATTTTGTATGTCAGATGACCGGTCGCATTGGTTGTACCTATATTATTGCCATCAAGAGAAACTGATACATTTCCTACAGGTTTAGATAACGATTTTACCTGAAGTACATATTCATCACCTTTTTCTTTGTTAAGTTTTGTAGGTGTGTAGATGGACATTACCTTTTTATACCCTTCAAATTTTGCTACATATAGTCCACGTCCATAATCTATAGACCCAAAAAGCAATCTGCTTCCATCAGGACTCCATCCTCCATCTTTTAGCAAGAATTTTTCATGTCTTCCAGGAGAGATTCTGGTTTTCTTATTACCTTCTGGAGTTGCTACTAATATAGGTCTTTTGTCGCTTCCATTTACAGTGATGTAGGCAATATAATCACCTGATGGGTTCCATTTATACTGCCCCACATCTGATGTAATTTTGGATCGATTGGTTCCGTCTGTATTTATAGTATAAAGGTCACCGTTTTCTATATATGAGACTTTATTTCCGGTAGGGCTCCAGGTGGCACCTTGATCTGGAATATGTCGTTCTTTTGTGATATTAAGAAATAACCTTTTGTTACCGCCGTCAGAATCAGATATATACAGCTTGGATCTATGGAATGTGGTAAACAAAATCTTTTCTTCATCAGGACTTAAACTGAAAACATCATCCTTATAACATTTCTCAGAAATTTTTCTATTTCCAGTTCCATTTATATTAACCATATAAATGCTATAACCTGTTGAAACACTGCCTGTTTTGTAATATAATCTTTCATCTTCTTTACCCCACTCAAGGAAACTTCCTTTCTGAGTCACCTGTCTTAGGTTTGAGTTGTTCCTGTTTACAACCCAAATACCATCACCCTGTATTGCAATTTTTTCGCCGTCATTACTCCAGAAAGCATCACTGACATCATCAATTGACTTATTGCCAAGTTTTCTCAGGATAGAACCGTCCATATCTACCAGATATAATTGATATTCCATCTGGCTTTTTTTATCTTTCATGAGAATAAGAGCTCTTAATCCATCTGAACCCCATTTAAAAGGTCCCTGCCATTTTACATCCATCAGATTTTCTCTCATGGAGTTGATGGTGGTAATGTTTTTATCGATAACTTTTAAATTACCTGTAAACAAATTAGCGATAGCATCAAGTTGTTTCACCCTGAATACACCTAAGCCAATACCAATTCGGTTTCCATTAGGATTCCAGTCAGGAGGCGATATACTCAATGATTTGTCCTTTGTGTTATTAGGTGTAGAAACAATTTCTTTTACTCCTGTTCCATTTGGGCTTACCATATATAAAGCATGAAGTTCAACACCATTCAATGGGTTATGTTTAGAGTTGACCAGCAACCTATTTCCATCTGGTCCCCAACGTCCCACCATAACTATATCTCTACTGTCTTTAACTTCCATATTAGCATTTTCAGCAAGTTCATAGAAATGTGGATCTGTTACATTTGAAATCGAAATGACTTTTTCAACTTTTATTGAACCATTTGTATTTTCCTGAAGGTTAGCTGAAGCATTACAGTTAGATGCTAATAGTGAAATGATTATAAGGAATAATATCATGGTTTTTTTCATGAAATATCTCCACTGGAACTGTCTATTTACAGTATATTTAAAGAGGGCTATAAAGGACGAATCAAGATATAAAATAACCAACTTTATCCTCAAGCAAATTTACTGATATTATATAGATACAATCACACACTCCGAATTCAGATGTATCCTGAAAACATCTTTTTTCAATGCCCTAATAATTGTCTAATGTAACTACATTATAAACATTTTATCTCCAAACCGTCAAACTGTTACAAACTTTCAGATATTCAGTTTGAGAATATGGACATAAAAAATAAATACCCCAAGTTTCATCTGATTTATAATGTGGCTGATTTACAGCCAACACCGAATGTTTAGTTGATGTGGATAACTATGACTATGATTGAACTCAGTAATCCACAAAGAATAATTAATGATATGATACTATGCGAAAGATTATCCTGTTTTTAATTTTTATGCTCATATTCTCCACTTCAACACTTGCAGAAGAAGGGGGATATGAAGTAACACCTTATGACGAGGATGAAATTGAGAAATCCGAAAATGTAGATACCAGTGGTGCAGATGAAACTGTTACATTCTGGGAATTACCACTGAGAGTACAAATTTCCTACATATTGGGAGTTATAATTACTTTTTTAAGTGGAGTTAAACTGCTGCCGTTTATACTAAGTATAATAAAAGACCTGTTCAGCAACAAAAACCGTAGAAGAATCTACAACTATATAGTTAATAACCCTAGTTGTAGTATAGCTGACATATCAAGTAATCTGGCTATAAGCAGGGGTACCGTGAGATATCATGTTAGACTGCTTGAGACCATGGAAAAAATCAGGTTGATAAAATCAGACAAATACACACTGGCTATCCAAAATTCAGATACATTCAATGATATCGAAAAAACGATTATCCCACATCTTAAGAATGAAACAAGTAAACAGCTGTTAAAATCGATAAAAGAACAACCCGGTATAACAAATCAGGAACTTTCACATAAACATTCATTGAACAAAGGAACCATAAATTGGCATATTAAGAAATTCCACAATGACGATATAATTACTTTTGAAAGTAGTGGGAAGTACAAAAAATATTTTTTGAATCCATATATTGAGCAGGCTGTTCCTGATGATCTTATCAGATTATTATAATCATTTAGAGTCAAATGACACCAAACGGCATTGCCCAAAAAGTCCGTCTGCACAAAAAGTAGTTAATCTGCACAAAAAATATAGAGGTTTTTAGGCAAAGCCGCTTTCGGGGGCTTTGACCATAAAGTTCCAAATTAGAATTGCATTAATTTAATCTATCAATACCGTTCAAATGATTAAGATTTGCTATTTTATATAGGTTGATACAAATATATCTTTTTAAAACCAGTTAAAAGTTAAAAATTTGGCAAATCATAAGCATTTGTAATAATAAATAGTATCTATACCATTTCCTCTATCATTTTTCAAAACACTGTTTATCCGGTAATTCATTTTTTCATAAAAATTTAAAACAGGTTTGTTTGTAGACCATGTACAAACATTTATGTACAAAATACCATCCTGTTTAAGTTTTAGTTCAAGTTGTTTTTCAAGTTTAGAACTTAACCCCATACCTCTGTATTCAGGATGTACGGCCAGAAAATTGATGTACGCATCATCTTCGCTTTTCCAATATTTTTCGAACCCGATAAGACCTGCTATAAAACAAAAATTATTCTCTGTTTCAGATTCTGCAATAAGGTAAGCAGAATTGGTATTTAAAATAGTTTGCTGTATTCGCTTATCTATACTTTTTTCTCTTTTATCAAGAGGTGGAAAAAATTCATCGTTCACAAGTTCCATGAACCTGTGAATCCGATGAAAATCATCCTGATATGCTTCACGTATATTTAAAGCACAAATCATATAGAATTCAAATATCTGTTGACTTCCCAGTCATGTACCTGTATCCGGTAATCTTCCCATTCAGCTTTTGCAATTCTTAAGATATTGTTGTGTACATGAGGACCGAGTACATCCCTGAGAAGTTCATCATTTTCCAGATGACTTGCAGTTTCATTTATCATGGAAGGCAAAGTATCAATATTTAATCTGGCACGTTCTTGGTCACTTAACTCAAATATATTGGATTCTACCTTTTCTCCAGGATCAATTTTCTCCCTGATACCTTCCAGACCTGCACCAAGTATTGCTGCAAAGGCAATATAGGGATTACATGATGGGTCAGGGTTTCTAAGTTCCAATCGTGTACTGTTTCCACGTGCAGCAGGTATACGGATTAACGAAGTTCTGTTTGCTCCCGACCATGATATATAAACCGGTGCCTCATAACCCGGTACAAGACGTTTATAGGAATTGACTATTGGATTGGTTACTGCAGTTATCCCTCTTATATGTCTTAATACTCCACCTATAAACCAGCGGGCTACGTCGCTAATTTCCATGTCTCCATTGGGATTGTAGAAAGCATTACCATCATTTCCAAACAATGAAAGATTTACATGCATTCCGGAACCATTTTCTCCATAGATTGGTTTAGGCATGAAAGTTGCATGTAGTCCGTGTAATTTTGCAACTGTCCTTGTAACGTATTTGAAAGTCATTACATTATCAGCAGTTGTTAGTGCATCACTGTATTTAAAATCAATTTCGTGTTGTCCGAATGCAACTTCATGATGAGATGCTTCAATATCAAAATTCAGGTCGCTAAGAGTCAATACGATGTCTCTGCGTATATCTTCTGCAAGGTCAGCAGGAGCGAATTCAAAATATCTTCCAAAATCATGAGGTTTTGTTGTTGCTTCACCATTTTCTTTTTTAAACATGAAAAATTCAAGTTCTGGACCTACATTAAATTCGTAACCCATTTCTTTTGCTTCTCTGAGCATTTTTTTAAGTACGTATCTCGGGTCACCCTCGAAAGGTTCACCATTTGGTAAATGGACATCACATATCATCCGTGCAACTACACCTTTCTCTTGGTTCCACGGAAGGATTGCAAATGTTGAAACATCAGGCTTTAATACCATGTCTGATTCATCTATCCGTACAAAACCTTCAATGGATGACCCATCAAAAGAAATACCTTCATTCAGAGCTTTTTCTATTTGGGTTACTGGTATTTCCACATCCTTGACAATTCCCTGTATATCCGAAAACTGTAACCGGATAAACTTTACATCGTACTGCTCTATAGCCTTTATTACATCTTCTTTAGTATGGATGTTCATTCAATCTCCCGCTTTTATTTTATTTAATTTATGCTATTAAATGTTTGTATATTTTTTATTTATTATGGTAATAAATCCATTTTATTTTTTAGGTAACCGGTAACTATATGTCGACTTTATAATATATAAAATTAACTTATGAAATGGCTTTGCCTAAAAAGTTCCTCCACACAAAAAGTTAACGAGTTGCACAAAAAGTTGACAATTTTTGCAAAGTGTTTGCACAAAAAGTCCAATCAGTTTACTTTCAAAAATTTCAAAATGCATGATTGACTTATTAGAAAAAGAGCTAGCTAAAAACTACTTTGACAGGCTTTGACCAAAAAGTTAACAATCTTTCTAAAATGTTTGACCAAAAAATTCATTTTACTTAATTTTATAAAAAATAAACTTAAATTAAAGTCTTATCTGTTCTGAGTATAAACTTCTTATTATAATCACAAAATTTGGCAGTTTTTGATTAAAATTTGAATCCATGCCATTTTTCGGTCATATTACAGTGATATTTACTATTTTTAGTACCACAGATTTTAAACCATACGTTCATTATGTAAAGAAAAAAATAAAAAAAAAGAATAAACCATAAATCTTTAATGGATTATCCATCTGTGTAATCTGATCCAGTCCACTTGACACAACACGCATGTCCCAAAAAACCAGGGGTGAATGTATCATAAGGGTCAATATCAACCCATTCTGGTTTTGCTTCAAAACGGGCTAAATCTACCCATTCTCCGCTCCTTGCGTCACTTTGAGACCATTCCATAGTAGAACCAGGTTCCATTGATAAGCTACTTACTCCACATGAATCAGATCCTGGATTAATATCCGCTTCCCATTTAGCTACTTCATCGATATAGTCGCTTTTATCATCTATGCTGTAATCAGGAATAGTTGTTGTCCATGTACCTGAAACAGACCATCCTGATAATGTTATGCTAATTTCAGTTTCACCACTCTCATCAAATGGTTTAGCGTTTCCAAGGTCTCGAGTACCAGGGTAATCGTAATATGCCCAATCATGATTTATATAAGCGTAGTTATTTAACCAATCACTGCTGTATTGTTGCTTTCCTGGCATTAAAGTAACTCTGCTCCTAAGCATGAAATAATCTTTATCGCTATTTGTTTCTTCATCATCCCAATACCATCTGGTTCTTGTCTCATAGTCTCCATGTGGCGAGTATGTATATTCATTTGTATATGAACTTATTAGTTCCCAGTCATTACTTGCTGTTCCAAATTCACTTGTAGTTATATCTGTTCCATCGTTAGTTTTAGCTATATTAGATGGTTTAATACTTATATTATTATACCATTTATCTGCCTCAGACAATGCTTTTTCGTATCCTTTTGACACATTGTTACAGTAACCTCTATATTCTTTAACAGCACCATTTGAGAGCATCTTGAAACCATAGGCTACCAATTCTGTGTTCTTGGGTGATTTCAGGTTCTTGACTTTGCCTATATGTCTTGGTTCTTTTTCGTCATTCGTTTCATTAAGAAACTTATCTATAAACATACTTCGTTGCTGCATAATGTTTTGATTATCTAGACTTTTACCTTCAATCATTATCGTATAGTTTTGAGCATCGCAGACTTTTGTATCCAGATTTTCACCCATGTTCGAATCTATAGTACAACCTGCACTTGCAGAAACTGTACCTGTAAAAAGTGTTAATATAAAAAATATAGCTATACCTAATTTTATTTTCATATATTCCACTTTAAATTCAGTATTCATTTTGTTTTACCTCCATTATCCAGAGGCAATCAAAAAAGGTTTAAATTATAACAAACCAATATCCTTTTGCCTCTGGGCAACTTTTTGTTGGTATATTTTGAGTTCAACCACACCCCAGATTTGGTTGGACTCTCAGAACATCTTTTTCAATGTTCCATATTAGACTTGTAAGTGACTTTATAAATAATTTATAACCATATTGTCAAACTGTTTATATAGAAAATTCAAACTCTGGATCAGGAACCTATCAGTTTAAGGAAAACACTCTGTAAATCCATCCGCTCCTCTTCAAGTCTTGATATCGTGCCTCCTGATTTACTGATGGTTTTTGCAATCTCAGCCCGCATCCCGCTGTCTGCGTGTACCTGTAATGTTCCATCCAAGGTTTTGACATCATGAACTCCGTCCATCAGGTTCAACTTCTCAACCATATCGTTGTATGATATATCCCAGACCTCAAGCAAATAGTTTACACCTTCTCTTTCTCTGATAATATCCCTTAGCTGGTCCACAGTTCCGATTGCCAGGAGTTTGCCGCTATCAATCACACCTATCCTGCTGCAGATTTCTTCAACTTCAGACATTGAATGAGAACTCAGAAAAATTGTGACATCTTTTTCTCTGCTGAGCTGTTTTATCAAATCACGCATCATCTGCGCACCTTTAGGATCAATACCACTTGTGGGTTCGTCAAGGAACAGGATTTCAGGATCGTTTATTAACGCCTGTGCAAGCCCGAATCTCTTGAGCATACCTGTAGAAAAACCGCCTATTTTCTGGTCTATCGCATCATCCAGCCCGACCATCTCCAGCAGTTCAACTATACGGTTTTCTCTGGTTTCAGAATCCATATCGTATAATTTTGCATAGAACCTCAAATTCTGTCTTGCAGTAAGATTACCATAAAATCCGGCTGGTTCCGGAAGCACTCCTGTAACCTCACGGATGTTTATCACTTCTCTTACAGAATCATATCCTGCGACCTTTGCATAACCGTCACTGGGTTCAAGCAGTCCTATCAACATCTTCATGGTTGTGGTTTTACCCGCACCGTTTTGACCAACAAATCCGAAAACATCTCCTTTCTTAACATTGAATGTCAGTGAATCCACTGCTGTTATAGTATTTTGTTTGCCGAATCTCTTTGTCAGGTTTTGAATCTCTATGACATTTTCATCTCTGGTCTGATCTTTTGTCTCTGTTTGCAGGGTTTGCATTTCTTAATTACCTCCTTCCGAACCTGTAAACAAATAAAGCAAGTACAATCACAGCTACCAGCACCATACCGATACCGATAAAACCACTGCTACTTGATTTTTCGATACTAACTTCAACCTGCTCGTCATCACTCTGCACTTCGTCACTTACAGCACGCATTAAAATTTCATTAGAGCCTGAATTTACACTGGCTCTTGCTGATACTTCCACAGGTATTGATTCTGAATCCCCGGATTCCAGTTCATCAATAGCACCAAAGCTTTTAACATCTGTACTAATTCCTGAATCGGTCTGTACCCTTAATTCCACATTGTTAAGAGTCTGGTCTCCAGAGTTTCGAAGGTTGACAGTGATTTCTCTGGACCCCCCTGGGTTCAGTGTGATGCTGCGGGTATTTGGGAACACACTCAATACTTCGGTTTTCTCAAGTGACCTGTCAATAGATAATTCAAGTTTTTGCGATATTTCTGAACCCCCGAATTCCGGAATGGCGTTAATGATGACAGGGTAGACTCCATTGGAAGAATTGCTGTCGGGATGGACTTTTACAATGAAATCCTGCGTATTCTCTGGTCCTATACTGATTTTGTTCTGCCTGTATTGACCGTTTTCATCCTGTAAAAACTCAACATCCCAGTTTTCGGGTTTTTTGTCAGTATAGAGGTCAACTGTTACACGGTTATCGTAATCGTTTTTTAATGTGACATCGAATTCAACGGGGTCATTCGGTCTTGTAACAAGCCCGGGAGCATTAGAATACATATCAAGACTCATACCTGCATCTTTATCCACTGTAACTGCATACCTTCTTGAGATGACATCACCATCATCAGGGTCAATTTCTGACCATACTGAATATCTCCCTTCTGAAGCGTCAGACGGTACTTCAACTCTCAAAGTCACTTCCTCTGTTTCGTCTTCACCTTCGGAAAATGTGATATGGGTTACCTCGTCGTTGTTTTTATAGAACCCGACAGTCCAGTCCTCAGGTTTTTCACTGACAGATAGTGAGCACCATGCTTTATCAGAAACATTACACCCTTTTTCAATATCAAGTGTAAATTCTGCAGTATCTCCAGGACAGACAACCTTACCTGTCACTGTACTTGTTGCTGCAATTGATGCCCAGTCATCATCCTCGGCTGCTGATAAAGGTGAAAATATAGAAATTAACAGGATGAAAGCGATGATACAAATCTTTAAACGTTTAAAATCCACTTTATCAAACATCAACAAATCCTCCATATTATAGTGTTATATCCTGTCTCATGAACATGATGAAAGATGCGAACAGGAGAATAATCGGTATTATCAGTATGGCTGTAATATCGGTCCAGAACGTGTTGAACCACTGGGCAAGTGTAAATTGTGCATCAAGAATTCCATCTATCTCATATTGAACTCCTACTCCCAAGAAACTCATATCTGCTGTACCCTGAGTTATTTTACTGTAGTAGTGAAGGGGTGAAATCATAATCAGTTCAGAAGCCTTCAGATCGATGCCAGCCTTTGTCAATAGGTCAGAGAGTGTTTCCATAATCGAACCTGTAAATATACAGGTCAAAATCCAAATAGCAACATTGTAAATAAGCGAATTTGTAGCTTCATACACTACTGTGGATATCAGAACAGCAATACCGGCATAGATAAGAGCATAAAACAGTGTGAAAACGGAAAACAATGCAATCCTTGTGATTTCCATTAAACTGACCTGGATACCCAGCATAGCAATCAATGTCCCGGACGATATAACAACTGTAGACATAATTACAAATGCAATCACGCCTGTTATTCCCAGTAATTTGCCTGCGATTATATTATCCCTAAAAACTGGATGAGTCAGTAAAACGTTCAAAGACCCTGATTTTCTTTCCTTTATCACTGTATTGAATCCCAGTGCAATACCTATCAGTGGGATGAACCAGCCAACCTGTTCAATTAATCCTCCGAATACGGATAACAATATGAAATCTTCATACAGGCCATACTTCAGGCTAGTGTCCAGTATAACACTCCGATATGAAAATGTGAAAATGATTAGCAAGTAAGTTGCAGTCAGTAACAGAAACATGGAATTTGTGACGTTGTCTGCAAACTCTTTCTGTGCAACAAAGAGTATATTTCTTAGACCTATTCCTTTATTGTCTCCAGATTCGCTGTTCATATCATTCCCCATTTATATCCTGACGTAAAAAACTGATATACGACATTATAAGCAAAATCAAGGGCGTGACAGTAAGAACCAGTATATTTTCCCAGTACTCTTCCAACCACTGGATAAGTGTATAGCGGTTATCAAACAATTTAAGAGTATTTTTTACAATTTTACCTCTTGAAACACCACCCGTTGTTAAACCCGGTTGATCTTGAACAGGCTTTGCATAATGGTAAACCGGTGATAATTTCGTCAATTGTTCATTAAGGTCCAATACTTCATCATTATTATTCAGGTACATCGGTGATTGACCGGTGACAGCACTTGCTATCATCACTACAATGGCGCTGTATATCACACATAGTACAAGCCATGTACAGATGCCGTAAATCAAAGATTTGATTTCACTGTTTACAGATGTAGATATGAATATACCAAGTGCCAGGAAAATTGACATGTAGAGATACGTAAGAATCGCGAATATCAGTGTCCTCTCCAGTTCAAACCAGCCCACTTTCATTCCTGAAATTATAATATTCGTTCCTACCGAGGATACAACCGATATGAATACCACAAATAACAGTGTAATCATCGCACCTGATATCTTTCCTGTGATAATGTTGTCCCTGTATACCGGGTGGGTCAGAAAGATGTTCAACGACGCAGATTTTTTTTCTTTAACAACACTGTCAAATCCAAGTGCAAATCCCAACAACGGCAGGAAGATTGCTATAGTTTGTGTGACAGTTAGAAATCCTGCTAAAAATGAGAAGTTACTAACATTGATTACAGAGTTTACAGAGTTATAACTGGATGAGAAAACAACCAGTGTGAACACAATGACCATCAGGATAAACCTTGGGCTCCACAGGTTATCTGCAAATTCTTTCTGTGCAATAACAAATGTATTTTTCAGATTTTGCACCATCATACCACTCAAAATAAAGTTATTTTTTGAACTTCAGGTAGCCATAAAATGCTAAGAAGGTCAATCCCACAAGTACCACTATAAACAATAGTTTACCATACAATCCGGGATTATCTGTTTCATTTTTATCAGACACTGAATTATCAATCCTACTTCCAACCTTATCCACTATACTTTTGCCGCCTATTGACACCTTATGACTGGCGTTAATGTATCCAACTTTTACGGCTTTTAACCGGTAGCTTCCGTTATTTTTAAACTGATGGGATAATACTCCTTCTGAGTTCGTTCTTCCGATATTTTCTCCATTTGAATATACTGTAGCATTACCAACACTACCGGAAACTGCTTTAACTGAAATTTTAACCGAACTATTGGTTGTTAATTCATTATCAACATCTATTCGCATGGGTTTACCATAACCGGAAATTTCCATAATCTGGTTATGATATACTTGTTTGGACCTTTTTTGACTGTAAGTCCTTGTAAACAGATAACGACCCGTAGGGTTCCAGTTAATCTTTTCAATATGGCTGCCATTGACAGATGTATTGCTCTCTGATTTTGTAGATGCATTAACCATGACGAGCTTGTTGGTATCGTTTTCAGTTACAACTTCAAGAAGTAAATCATCACCGCACCATTCAAAACCTTGTGGATTTATTTTCCAGTCTTTTTTATTTGAACCGTCAGTATCCATCAGTGTGAATTTATTTATATAACCATTCGTCTTATAATTAAGTCCTGTCTGTTCCTCTACAAATACAAACTCACCTGTAGGATCGACAAAACTATGGTCACTATATGAGTAATCTATACCACTTTCATTGGTGCTGTTATACAATAGTGTTTTATTTCTACTGTTTACAGATATAGAATAGAGGTTATCTTCAGGAGAATATTCAGTGTATAAAAGTTTCTCACTATCCAACCACTCCACCAAAATACCGCCATGGAGTGTGGTTAGTTTATATGGTCTGCCGTTTACTACATTTATATCTATGACGTATACGTCTTTGACATTGTTATCTTCTATCTTACTAAAAGCAAGTTTTCTACCATCAGGACTCCATAGTGGGTTATGGATGGATGAGTTTTTTGTGGAAAATATGTTTCTAAGGTTTCCATTATCCAGGTTATATACAAAAGCACTTTCGTTTCCCTTATCTTCACCTAAAAAAGCTATTTTATTTCCTTTAGGTGACCATGTGATATCTTCGGGGTTATATTGTGTAATGGGAAATCTTCGCGTAATATTTCGTGTCAAATCTAATAGATAACATTTTGGACCTTCACCTTTTTTGTATCCTCTGTATAACAAATAACTTCCATCAGGAGACCATTTTTTTATAAAATCTATTTTATTAGATATAAAAGATCCCTTCTCAATCGTATTCAAATTGTCTGCATCAACAATTAAAAATTCACCTAAGATATTTCCATTCTTAGCAAGTTCTTCTGATGTATAGGTAAATACATCTCCATCAGGGCTCCATGATGGGAGTCCTATTAATTTATCATTACCCACTTTACGTGTATAGGGTGTACATTCCCCCCATGCTATTCGTTTTATATCAAAACCGTCAGCCTCCATCAGGTATAATGCCTTTATTTCACTTCTTGTGGTTGCTTCAGGTTTATTTTTAGCATGCACTGTAAGTCTGGTAAGTAACAATGCACGAGTTCCGTCAGGAGACCAGTGAACATACATGTCTGGATCTCCATCCACCTCAAGACGACTCTCGTTTACAAGGTCAAGGGTGTCGTTGCCCAATGTCTCATCAAGGTCAGATTTTATCGATACATTCATCGAATCTGTATTATTACCTGCACAAACCGGCTGAATGAATGCTATTGACAAACTCAACACGATAACCAACAATGTTAATTTCAACTTTTTACGCATTCAACCCCTCTGATTGTAAAAAATAAATGGGGTCTAAAAATTTAGACCCCTTCCTATAGGTTTAACTACATTTATCAGTGTCCATACCTGCAACAAATTCGTAGTTTGCACCCCAGTCTCCATTAATTTCAATTCTTGGCCAGGAGCCATCTAAACTGTTAGCATATCGGTCTGTGCTGCTATCTGTAATATGTGCTTCGATATCACCTTCGTATTCGTCATGCAAATACATTTCACCGTTATAATCATTGGTGAATGTATAGTCCAGATCAATTTCTGCGCAATCTCCTCCAGATCCATCAAATTTGAACCAGTCGTCTCCTGTTCCTTTTTCGTACTCTCCGAAGTAACCTAAGCGGTCTTCAGGTACATTTATCTCTACAGCACCTGAATATGTATCTCCTCCAGCAGCCATAGATGTTCCCATGGTCGCTAGCAATACGAACAGCACAGATATTCCTATTTTTGCTATACCTTTCATATTGTTCACCTCTTGGTTTTACTTTTGTAGTCCAAGAGGCAAGATTAGGCAACGAATTATATGCCAAACCTTGCCCCCAGACAACCTTTTGTTGGTATATATTGATACAATAACTCGCCCCAGATTAGATTGTATCTTGAGAACATCTTTTTTCGATGTTCTCGAACCAATCTAATGCACTTACATTATAAATAATTTATAACCAATCTGTCAAACTGTTACGAACTATTAGATACTCAGTTTGATGGAATGGTCAGAAAAAATAAATAAAGCGATTTTTATTTGTTTTATTAACAGATTAATTTGCGGGAGTGATGAAATTGTTTAGGAAGATATGTATACTCACACTTGTCTTGCTGTTAACTGTATCGTTTGCTACTGCAACAACAAATGGAGATAATGAATCAATTATAACAAAAGAAGATGGTTATATTGTTAAACCAGCAGAGGACACCGAAACCAGTGTAGGTATTATGACAGTTTCTGATTCAATTTCACAGGGAGAAACTGATTGGCATAATAAATATGTAGAAGATGGGTCCACTATATTAAACGTTGATCTGAATTGGGGAGATGTGGATGATTCATTAAAACTCACTATTTATACAGCCGATGGTCATAAACTAGGACCTTATTATGACAGCGATGACGGAACTATAGATGGCAGGATAAATCTTGATGTTGAAAATCCAAATGGATTAGCCTCTGGAAACTGGAAATATAAAGTGTATGGGCAACAAGTTGATGGAACAGAAGACTATACGATCTGATATGATTATGCAAAAAGTAATACTAATTTTCATTTTTATTCTTATATTCACCAATCCAGCATTTGCAGAAGATGGGGGCTATGAAGTAACACCTCATGATGAAAACATCGAAGGTCAAGAAGGTGTGGATACGAGTGGTGCAGACAAAACTATTACGTTTTGGGATTTACCTTTATGGATCCAAATTGCCCACATTTCAGGGATTATAATTACTTTTTTGAGCGGAGTTAAACTGCTGCCGTTTATACTAAGTATAATAAAAGACCTGTTCAGCAACAAAAACCGTAGAAGAATCTACAACTATATAGTTAATAACCCTGGTTGTAGTATAGCTGACATATCAAGTAATCTGGCTATAAGCAGGGGTACCGTGAGATATCATGTTAGACTGCTCGAAACCATGGAAAAAATCAGGTTGATAAAATCAGACAAATACACACTGGCTATCCAAAATTCAGATACATTCAATGATATCGAAAAAACGATTATCCCACATCTTAAGAATGAAACAAGTAAACAGCTGTTGAAATCGATAAAAGAACAACCCGGTATAACAAATCAGGAACTTTTACATAAACATTCATTGAACAAAGGAACCATAAATTGGCATATTAAGAAATTCCACAATGATGATATAATTACTTTTGAAAGTAGTGGGAAGTACAAAAAATATTTTTTGAATCCATATATTGAGCAGGCTGTTCCTGATGATCTTATCAGATCATTATAATCATTTAGAGTCAAATGACACCAAACGGTATTGTCCAAAAAGTCCGTCTGCACAAAAAGTATAACATTAAATTTTCAATGATTAATCAATATATGGAAACCAGATATAAGATAAAAATATTAAAAAGTTATTTTATAATTCCTATTGGTGGTACTGGATGTATAAAATCAATGGTTACGAAGCGGAAAAAGTTGAGTCGGTTACATTTTCTAGCTTGAATCTGAGAGAGAATTATATTGAAGAAATACTAAGACTTAATATCGATATGCTCTGTGATGATGAAGAATTAAGGTTTTTTCAAAACAATGTTTCAATGAAGCGTAGACTTTTTATCTTGTTTTAATCTTAAATAGGATTTATTGTTACTGATTTTAAAGTTTGCATTAATATTTGTCCAACCGAACCTAATTTATTAAAATTCTAATAACTGATCTATGTATTAATTTGATCATAGTTTCGGAATACCGAAAAATCGTCCTGAAAATTTTTATATTAAACATATAGAATATATTTAGTGGAGAGGAGAGATTATTAAAAAAGCTTAGGAGGCAAAAAATAAGCTGGAGGTGATTAAACAAGCAAAGTAATAAACAAAAAGACAGAAAGAGCCCAAATTTACTAGATTAAAATAGTCTAGTTGTATAGATAGACGAACATATAACCAGCAACAAAGAGACTGCTATAATAAAAAACAGCAGTATTGAGGAGGAGAGAAATATGAACAAAAGAAACTATCGAGATAAATTCAAGGAGAAACGAATTAATGTTAGAAGATTCGAATATTTACGTATTAAACACATGGAATAAAAGAAAAAAAGAAAAAGAAAAGGATCAGGGAAAGATAACAACTGGTTCAAATAAACTCGATGAAGAAAGTTCAGCAAAATCAATCGAAAGTAATGAACCAGAAAAGCAAAGTGTATCGGGTATAACTCTACCAAAGAGACTACCAGATCAAATAAGGAAACTACGTGGTTTGTTGATTGCAAAAAGGGGGAGTATTAAGCGAAACCACAAGGTTTGGACAGTTAAAGGTGACCAGAATAAGGAGTATCAAGTCAAGTTTGATAAAATGAAAGGTTTCAGTTGTAACTGTCCTGATTCTGAACACCGAATAACATGTTGTAAACATGTATACGCAGTAGAAGCTTTCGAAGATGGTTCTGAACTTCCACCTAAAGATGAACTGTCTAGTAAACTCAGAGAACTTGAAGAGCAGCATGAAGAGGCTTCAAAATTTACTCAGAATTGGTCTGCATATAACACATACCAATGCACAGAAAAAGAAGCGCTGTACAAAATCCTTGATGAAATATGTGAATTTCTTCCAGAATATCAACAAGGAAATGGAAGGCCAAAAACACCGCCAAAAGATTCTACCTTTTGTTCGGTGGCAAAAGTATATAGTATGCTGTCTGGAAGGCGGTTTGACACAGATGTAAGATACCTTCATGAAAAAGGATACATCCAATCACACGTCCATTATAATACAATATTAAATTGTATGAAAAGTAGTGAACTGGAGAGTTGGCTTCAGTACTTAATCGACATTACTGGCCTTCCTTTCGTCAATGTAGAAAACATATTTGCAGTCGATTCTAGCGGTTTTTCTACATCAGTCACAGATACCTGGTATGAACATAAATATCAGGTAAAAAAGGATGAAAGAATATGGATGAAATGTCACATAATGGCAGGTTTGGATTCAAAAATCATAACTGCCGCTAAAGTGACTCAACACAGAGTAAATGATAATATACCATTCAGTGATTTGATATATAGAACAGCAGAGCGTTTCAATATTGAAGAGATTTCAGCTGACAAAGCCTATAGTTCTAAATCAAACATAGAACTGATACGCAAATTGGGTGCCGAACCATTCATCCCATTCAAAAATAATCTTACAGGGAAATCAAGAGGCGTATCTGAATGGGCTGAAGAATATCGGAAATTCGTTAATAACAAAGCTGAATTCTCTAAGCATTTCGGGAACCGTAACAAGGTAGAATCCGTTTTTAATATGATGAAATCGAAATTTGGTGTTCAACTAAAAAGTAGAGATGAGCAAGCATTGATAAACGAAGTGCTTTGTAAAGTTCTCTGTCACAACATCTGTGTACTGATACATGAAGTTAATGAAAACAATGTCGAACTCCAACCAATGTATCAGTATGGAATTATGGACAATAAAGAAGGAGGTGTTTGTGCAAGTGATTAAATAGTAAATAAACATAAAAAGAATCTTCAGGTTATCCATTACTATATAATTAATTTTTTTATTTTTTAATTATTTTCTAAAGATTAAGGTTGATAACTACTTTTTATATAATTAGTTAAAAATTAGATTTTAAGGCTATGTGTCAGGGTTATTCATTTGACATTTTTTTGTGCAAATAGTACATGAAACGGAAGCCTAATTCCTTAGAGCAAATGCACAAAAAGTGATTAGTTTGCACAAAAAATATAGGGGTTTTTGGGCAAAGCCTTATGAAATTTATTATATTATATAATATGATAAAAAATAAAAAGGTAACCTATTAACAAATTCAAAAATAAAAAATTAAAAACAATGCTTGAGTAAAGACATTGAAACTAATAAATTAGTAGTTAGTTTTATTCCATTGAATTTACATTCTTTTCCAGATAGCGGTTATTTTTTCAACTTCTATATGGGTGTATTCGTCTTCAACATCCCACTTCAGGCTTAGTACGCCATCATTACATTCAGCAACTGTGCCATGATATGTTTTACCTTCAGCATCAAGTGATACTTTTTTTCCTATATAATATTTAGTTATAAATGCTTCTTCCAATTTTAAACCCCCTATTATTAAATAATTTAGGCAATTAAACTATCATCTTTCATCTTTAATTAATTTATAGAAACAACGTTTCTTAATATTAATACTAAGTAAATCAAATGAACTCGCTAAAAAACAATGGACATTTTAAGCAAAGCCTATTAACAATAAAATTTATATAAGATTACACCCCAGTTAATTGCCGTTTACTGTGTAGATGATAATCGCAGTGATATAAGATAACTATAATTATAAACACACAAAAGGGATTATATGGGAAATCTAAGACAACCAAATGCAAATGAAGCAACAAGAACATTCAACCGTTCTAAAAGTGTAGCACCGATGTCTGGTATATGCACTCGCTGTGTAGACGGATGCCGTGGAAACTGTGAAATTTTTAAATCATCATTTAGAGGGCGAGAAGTACTTTATCCAGGTCCTTTTGGAGAAATAACTGCTGGTGCAGACAAAGATTATCCTGTAGATTATTCACATCTTAACATACAGGGATATGCAGTCGGTGCCCATGGGCTTCCTGAAGGAATGGAAGCAAGCCCTGAAACAGCAAGATTCCCAAATGTTGATACTGAAACTGAATATGGATGGAACAAAAAAGTAAGAATGTCAGTACCGATGTTTACCGGTGCACTTGGTTCCACTGATATAGCAAGAAAGAACTGGGAACACTTTGCTGTAGGTGCTGCAATCTCCGGTATTACCCTCGTATGTGGAGAAAACGTCTGCGGTGTAGACCCTGAACTCAAATTCGATGGTGAAGGAAAAGTCAAAGAATCACCAGAAATGGACCGCAGAATCGAAGCCTATAATAGGTATCATGAAGGCTATGGAGAAATGCTTGTCCAGCTTAACGTGGAAGATACAAACCTTGGTGTTGCAGAATATCTTGCAAGTAAACACAACATGGAAACCATTGAGATAAAATGGGGACAGGGTGCCAAATGTATCGGTGGAGAAATTAAAGTCAAAACACTTGATCGTGCACTTGAACTGAAAAGACGTGGATACATTGTAACACCTGACCCTGAACTGTCATCGGTACAGGAAGCTTATAAAGTCGGTGCAATAAGAGAATTCGAGAGACACTCAAGACTTGGTTTTGTAGATAAAGAAGAATTCCTCGAACAAATAGATTATCTGCATTCCATCGGATTTGACCGTGTAACTCTAAAAACCGGTGCATATTCAATGACCGAAGCCGCAATGGCTATGAAATACGGATCTGAAGCAAAAGTCGACCTTCTTACCTATGATGGTGCACCCGGTGGTACAGGAATGAGTCCATGGCCAATGATGGAAGAATGGGGAATTCCAGCATTCTATTTACAGTCCCTTGTTAATGATTTTGCAGACAAATTGAATAACAAAGGTGAAAAAGTTCCTGACCTTGCAATGGCTGGTGGGTTCTCCAGTGAAGACGGTATCTATAAAGCTCTTGCTATGGGTTCACCATACTTCAAAGCAGTATGCATGGGCCGTGCACTAATGATACCAGGCATGGTAGGCAAGAATATCGGAAACTGGCTTGAAGAAGAAAACCTGCCAAAGACTGTAGCAGAGTACGGTCACAGGATAGATGAAATATTCCCCCACTATGAAGAACTTGAAGAACGCTATGGCGAGAATGAAATGCAGAACATGCCACTTGGTGCACTTGGTATTTATTCCTATGCACAAAAGACCAAAGTCGGTCTGCAACAACTGATGGCAGGTTCAAGAAAATTCAACATCTCAAAACTCGACCGCAAGGACCTCATGGCACTCACCGAAGAATCCGCAAAGGTCTCAGGCATAGATTATGTAATGGACGCATATAGGGATGTTGCAGAACAGATACTGGAAGAATAATCTTCCAGTTACTTTTCTATTCTATGTCTCTTGAAAGGTACCTACTTTTTTTTATTCTATGTCTCTTGAAAGGTACCAGAGACATTTCTCTTTCCAGATACATCCACCACACACTTCATCTGCATCGAGAGTTTTTTGCAGTTTTTTGTTTACAAGTGAAAACGCATATTCTGGTGATATCACCATATGTTCTTCCAAACCAAGTTTATCGATTACCAGTTCATCCATTTTTTTTAAATCTGATGCAGAATTCAATTTACATATTCCGTTTTTGTTGTAAGGGCAGAAAGAACAAATAACATCACAATCTGTTATTATATCTATCAAGGAACCGTGGGAATTCAAACAGTTTATAATATATTTCATGTTCTTTATAAAATCTTGGCTGTATCCATATCCTTGAAAGCCTTGAATACAAAGCAGATGATGTGCTCGAAGTTTTATCGGAAACATCTTGAAAAATTAAAGTTTTGACATGTTACTGTATTCAAGTACTGTAGAAACAGGATACGTAGCCACATCTATTCCAGCTTCCTCAACTGCACAGATAACATTGGTTCCTACATAAACTGGCACACCAGACATACCAAAATCAACTGGAGCTCCGAATACATATTCACCGGATTCACCGGTTCTTATGACACCCCCGATTTCTGAAGCATTAATCCTATTTATAACATCAAGAGCTTTTTCAGAGGCTGATGCAGGTATAGTCCTCATATTGGCAAGTATTTTTCCTGTGCCTGTATCCAGAACATCCAGAACAGATGTTGTTTTTCTGCTCATGAATATCTTAATCGGGTCTATAGAAGTTCCGCTGTATGATATAAGGTCTTGGAAATTAACAGGTTCATTGTTTTTAATATTCAATGTACCGCCATATGCAGGTTCAACAGGAACACCCTGATTTAGTAAAATACCGTCAATTGTTATACTACAAACAGTCGCAATAGCTGTTTTCCCCTCCGGTACATCGATTTTTGAATCAGAATTCTCATCAAATATCTGTATTCTCGGACTTATTGTAATACCATTTGCTGTTACAATTTTAATAATTTCCAGTGCATCCTCAAGGTCATTATTATCAACCAGAGAAATATTTACAATAACATTGCCTTCTTCTGTTTCAGGATCGAAATTCATCCTATACATTAGTTCTTCTATTCTTGTACTTACAAAACTTAAACGGTCACCTATAAGAGCATCCCTGAGTTCCTTTTCCCCCAGTTCTGTAATTACACGTCCCGAATATCCTTCTTTTTTAGTAAATCCCCTTTCGTCCAGTATCCTTAAATGATAGCGAACTGCACGCTCTCCTATTCCATAACCTCTGTTGTTTAATTCATCAGCTATGGATCTTGCACCTACTGGTTTATCACTTTCACTTATGATACGCATTATTTCAATAAGTTTCCTCTCAATCAGTGCATCTGTCATTTTGAAACATCCAGAAAGATTATTCTCCACATCAATATATAACCCAAAGCAATATAAACATACATACAATCTATATTTATAAATTGAAAATATTGGTTAATACACAGTTTTGCCAGTTAATATTTGTATTTATTTTTTTTCTAATTATAGATTTTTACAGTAGACGATATTAAAAACTACCACTTCTGATAATATATATCACAAGTCCCATACCAAATATTCCCGCTATTACAAATCCTGCAAGACCAAGCAACGGAATGCCCCCTATAACCGGACCCATGCCAGTTTGGATTACAAGTGACGAACCGATAATTATTGATGCAATGATAAGACTAAACGACAAACGATTGCTTGCAGCGTTTATCTCTGAGACGACAGGCTCTATCCCTTCATGTTTAAAAACAATCCTTGCTTCACCATCCTGTACAGATGTAAGAATATTTGACATTTGTTTGGGCAATTTGTGAAAAAACCTTCCAAACTCCCAGATGTCTTTAAAAGCTGTTTTTGATAGGTTTTTTGGGCTTAATCTTTCATGCATTAATTTTTTGGCGTAAGGCTCTGCAATCTGTATTATATTAAAACCGGGAGCCATCATAGTCCCAAAACCAGCAATTGTCATCATTCCCTTTATCAACATTGCCAGATTGTTAGGAATTGTAACCCAGTTTCTTCTAAGTACTGCAACGATATCTTCAATCATGGCAGCACCATCAATATGATACATTGGTCTTCCATAATACTTATTCAAAATGTATTCAATATCCAGTGTTAATTTTGATGTGTCTACATCATAACCTACCATACCAAATTCTCTAAGTATTTCGATATACTTTGATGTGTCACGTTCCACAATTGCAATTAGTGTGTCTACAAGACCCTTTCTGATATAATCCGGTAAATAGCCCACCATTCCAAAATCAAGAAGAGCTATTTTCCCGTCCCACATTATAAGAACATTTCCTGAATGAGCGTCAGCATGAAAAACACCGTCTTCAAAGACTTGTTTCATAAATGATTGTCCGCCGTTTTCAGCTATTTTGTACCTGTTAAACCCATATTCATCGATTTTTTCAAAATCATCTCCTTTAATACCCCTGATATATTCTGTTGTAAGCACATATTCGCCACAAAAATCCCAGAATACTTTGTGGACATAGATATTTGGGTCATCTTTTAGGTTATTAGAAAAGCGCTCTATGTTTGTGGCTTCCCTTACATAGTCCATTTCAGCATGAATCGATTTTGAAAATTCATCAACAATGTCGGTAGGTTTGTATAACTCAGCACCTTCTATATGCTGTTCAGCAAAACCAGCAAGACTATACATGATGTCAAGGTCTGATTCTATAACTTTTCTTATACCCGGTCTCTGTACTTTAACCGCAACCTCATCCCCGTTAAGCAGTTTAGCATAATGAACTTGTCCGATAGATGCAGATGCTATAGGTTCTTCTCTAAATTCTGAAAAAAACTCAGAAACATCCTTACCAAGGTCGTTTTTTATAATGCGTTTTACTGATTCAAAATCAAATGGTGGAACATTATCCTGAAGCCTTGCAAATTCATTGGCATATTTTGCAGGTATCAGGTCATGGCGCATACTAAGTATCTGCCCCAGTTTTACATATGTGGGACCGAGTTCTTCAAGAGCCATACGTGCCCTTTCAGGACCGGTTAAATACCGGTATTCTTTTTTTACACTTTTTCCAACTCTTGATTTAAAAGAACCAAACGGTCTAAGACCCATTCGGTCTACTATATGCCCAAATTCATATTTTATGAGGACATCAACGATATCTTTATACCTTTTCAACATTCGGTATTTGCGAAATGTTCCGGGAGCCATATTCTCAGTTATAGTGGTTGGTTAATGTTAGATGATTAATGATTTACAGTTATAAAAATTAATGTTATCTCTTACTACATAAATATCAGGTTATAATGCTTAAGAATAAAAGCCGATAAATAGAAAAAAATATATGCGTTAAAAGTCTAATTAATTATGTAAGTGTTTGTGTTATATAACACAAATATGGGAGAGTGAATTAAATGTTATTTATGGCAATAAGTACATGGAAACCTGAAAATAGAGACGACATTATGGAACATTTTAAAGAATTAAAGGTTCCATCAGGAATTACCATCAAAAACCAGTGGGTTGATTTGACAGGGGGAAGATATTTTATACTCTTTGAAACCGATGATCCAGAATCTTATGGAGCATTCAACCTGCCGTGGAGCGATGTATGTGAAATAGACTGCGTTCCAGTAATGGAATCAGCAGAATTCATGAAACTCATGAACAAACACCAATAATATAATAATGTTTAATGGGTATTAATATACCCTTTATTTATTATTACACTTTAAAATTTTTTGACAATTAAAATTTAAGAACTCTTTTCATATTATTTATTTGGATATAAAGTTACATTTACAGCTGAGTCATTAACCTTCAAAGTAAAATCTCCGGGCGGCAGGGCAGAAGTATCATAACTGAAACTAAAATTACCATCAGAATCTGCTTTTATTTTTTGTAATGCCTGAATATTCAGACGAACACTGGACTCACCCGAATTGGCTTTACCGTGTATTTTTGTATCATAAGTCCCGGGAGGAACATTTGAATCCTCAAAAACCGCTACTCCTGACGAAGATTTTCTTTTCCGGGTAAACCAGAATAATAATTTTACGCTGAATTTGACATTTTCTACATTTTTGGCTGTAACTGTATAACGGTTTGGTGGAGATGGTATATCCACGTTATTAAATATATACTCATACATCCCATCTTTAACAGGTACATCTTTTTCAAAAGAGATTACAATATTTACTTCAGATTTAGGGATATTTTTCCCATTTATTTTTAAAACATCACCTACTACCGGCTGCGATGGGGAAAAATCCCAAGAAGATTCAGCATTTTGCAAATATAAATCCTCTTTTACTTTTTTTCCTTTAATTCTTCCAGTGTGTTTTGAATCTGGTCTATCTTCTCTTCAAGGTTATTGTAATCCTCTTTTGTTGCAATATTGGATTGTTCAAATGTTTCCTGAACCTTTTCAGAAATCTTGTTTTCAATATCTTCCTTCTGCTTCCTTCGTTCAGCAATCATTTCATTTACTAAATTTTTGCCTTCTTCCCTGCTCAATTCCCCTTTCTGTACGAGTTCTTCAACTGTTTCATTTATTTTTTCTTCGGTAAGTGCCCATGCACCAATTCCCATAAGTGCTAATTTTTTCACATTTTCAATCATAAACAAAACCTCCCATAATAAGAAGAAACGTTTTACAATATGTAGTATTTGTATCCCCTATAAAATAATTATTTGTCATCAGGTAAATATGTATCGAAAAATAAACCAAAAAATAAATTATAATTTTGGGATGTTTATTTTGCCAAGTCTTTAATTGACTGATTAAGGTATACAGCATTACTCTGGTTTATAAGATACCGGCAAACTTTATTAGGTTCTCCGTCCATTTCAATACCGCCGTTGTTAACCAGTATAGCCCTATGTGCAACTTCATTTACAAAATCCATATGGTGGCTTACAAGAACAATTGTTGTTCCAAAATTTTTGTTGATTGATTTTAGAGAATTTGTCACATCTCTAAGAGTTATAGGATCAAGGTCACCAAATGGCTCATCAAGCATTAAAATTTCAGGTGAAGTTGACATTGAAAGTGCTATAAAAGCCCTTACATGCTCTCCTCCACTCATCTGATAGGTTGTTTTATCAAGTACATCCATTGATAGGTCAAGAGCATCAAATATCTCTCTGGCGTATGATTCAACATCTTCCTGTTCTATTTCAGGGAACAGTTCATAATAGATATTTTCTGTTACACCAAGTTTTTGTAAAATATCTGATTTTTCATCCTCTGACATATCAGGTAGTTTATAGATAAGGTCAAGCAATTCATCTGAAATACCAAGTTCATCAGCCTTTTTTCTTGCATAGCCGATAGCACCCTCTCTCTTAATTTTGAGTTTAAAAGCTATCTGTTCACGCAGAGTCGAATGAGGAGGAAGGATGAATTCCTGATGCATCAGGCTGATTTTGCGGCGGAGTTCCATGCGCTGTAAACTGTAATGGGAGATATCCACCCAGTCACCATTATGGAGATAACATATTTTACCATTGTCTGGCTCATGCAGACCTTCTATCATTTTTAGCAGTGTGGTTTTACCCGCACCCGATGAGCCTACAAATGCTGTTATTTCACCTTCATTGATATCCAGTGATAGGTTTTTGATGCTTAAGACTTCTCCGACACGTATCAGTGATAATCTTCTGGAAAGATTTTGCACTTTTATACAGGGCTTTTTATTATGGACATCTGAGAGTTCAATACTTGGTTGCAATTTTTTGAGGAAATTTTTGAGCACCTTTTCAGGTTCACCCTCATCAATAATCTTCTGGTTTTCAAGATATATAACACGGTCAGAGAGGTACATATGTATTTCTGGAAGATGTGATATTACAAGAATTGGTATATTCAGGCGGTTTTTCAGGGATTTAATAACATCAAGTATCTCCTGCTTGGTATCGGGTCCGGTCATTGTCACCGGTTCATCAAGGAGTAAAGCTCTGGGTTTTGCCGAGAGCTGTCGGGCAAGTATTAATCTCTGCTTTTCACCGCCACTTAAAAAATTGGATGAATGAAGAGCTTTATTCTCAAGTCCGACAAGTTTTAAATATGACAGCGCAGTGTTATACAACTCTTCATAATACGGAGAATCCTCTGAGGGAAGCGATTCGTCACCAGAGTAAAAAAAGTTTAGCTTTCTGATTATATTTTCGATGGCAGGTCCTGCCCATAATCCAAAAGAACGTTGAAGATGGATAGCAGTATTAAGGTTTAAAAACCTTTTTCCTTCATAACCAGATTCAGGTGTTATTACGTTTCCATCCAAATCGATTATACCGCCATCAAAATTTTCGACACCACGTATAATTCTAAGTAATGTTGTTTTTCCACTACCACTTCTTCCGGTGATTCCAAGGATTTCACCATCATTTACTGCTAAATTTATACCATCAAGGATGCGTTTTTTTTCAGAACCTATCTCATAATCTTTAACAACATTACTCAATCTCAGCATAAGCAAACCTCAAAAACAAAAAAATAAATTTTTATTCATTTTTGATAGCCGAAACAATTTCCTCAATCTTGGCGGCAACATCAGAAGTTTCTTCTACAACTGTTCCGGTAACAATCATATCAGCACCGGCTTTAACACATACTCTTGCAGTTTCAGGGTCACGTATTCCCCCACCTACTATCAGTTTATTATCTCCAAGTACTTTTTTGACAGCTTTTATCATTTCGGGAGAAGCCGGTTCATCAGCCCCTGATCCTGCTTCAAGGTAGGTATAATGCATCCCCAGATATTTGCCCGCCAGTGAATATGATACTGCTATTTCTGGTTTGTTTTTCGGAATTAATTTTGCATCCCCCACCCATCCTACAGTACCACCGGGTTCTATTATAAGATATGCCATAGATATGGATTCAATACCGAATTTATAAACAAGTGGAGCACCCATTGCCTGATTTGTGGTTATATAATTTATATCCCGGGAGTTTAACAGACTCATGAAAAATATTGCATCTGAATAAGCACTTACACCACCCGCATTGGCAGGGAAAAGTATGGTAGGAATACTGGTTTTTTCCCTGATTTTTATCAGGGTCTGGTCCAAAAGTGCTCCACCTGCTTCAATTGAACCACCCACCATGATAGCATCAGACCCACCATTAGCTGCTGCAAATGCTATTTCTGCAGCTTCATCAGGAGACTGGGATGCAGGGTCTATGAGTGTTAAATGAACTGTACCTTGATTTTTTGATATATCATTAAGGTACTTTTCAACCTGCATTGATTAAATCAGCCTCTTGAGTCTTTGGATTTACCACGTAGATGTTTATAGCCGCATTTTCTGCAGCGTTCTGCTTTCGGAGCGTTTCTTGCATTACAATCCATACAGATTGTTTTATTGAGTATCCTCTCTTCCGCTTCTGGAAATCTTGCCATTGTTTTCACCTGATATTAATGATTGTACTTAAATTTAAGTAGGTTATATGGATAGCTACATTTATTTTCAAGCATATAATTGTTTTGGATTTTTGTCATCAACAAACACAAGTGAACTACCACTTGGCTAAAAACCAAGTGGCTTCCTGTTTCATCCTTTTCCCTTATGGGAACAAGTCCACAGGCTCTACCCCTCATCCCAAAGGTGAAATTAGATTCTGTTTATCCAGTGCGAATTTTTTAATGTTAACTGATGCGTTGATGTCCCTATCATGTATCGTTTTACAGTCAGGACATTCCCATTCTCTGTCTTTAAGTTCTAAATCCTGATGATAATATCCACATACATGACAGATTTTGCTTGATGGGTCGAATCGTCCTATCTTGATAATATTTTTACCGTACCATTCTGCTTTATACTCTAATTTCTGTACAAAACTACTCCATGAAGCATCGGTTATATGCTGTGCCAGATTATGATTTCTCAGCAGTCCTTTTACATTCAAACATTCCAGTGCTACAGCTTGGTTCTCGCTTATCAGTTTATTACTTAACTTATGCTGGAAATCTTCTCTCTGATTAGCAATTTTCTCATGATATTTTGCTATTTGATGTTTCAGTTTCTTGTAATTGTTAGAACCTTTCTTTTTTCTGCTGAGCCTTTTCTGTAATACCTTCAATCTTTCAATTGAATTTTTCAGGTATCTTGGATTATCGATTTTTTCACCATCGGATGTGACAGCGAAATCTTTGATTCCTACATCGACTCCTACTGTATTAACTTCGTAGAATGTCTGTTTTTGTGGTAATTGTTTGTCGTCATCGACTAAAATACTGATATAATATTTTCCTGTCGGTGTTCTTGTTATAGTCGCAGTCCTTTGTTTACCATCAAAACTTCTATGGAGCCTTGTTTTTATCCAGCCGATTTTAGGTATGTATACTTTATTATTACCAAAATCGACTTTATAATACTGAGGAACAGAAAACGATTGTACTGGGTTTTTCTTGGATTTAAACTTTGGAAAACCTGATTTTTCTCTGAAAATTTTGGTAAAAGCATTTTCCAGGTTAAGAGTAGCTCCCTGTAATGATTGAGAGTTAATTTCATTCAACCATTCATGATCTTGTTTTAATACCCTTATCTGTTTGTTCAATTCAAATCTTGATATTGCTTTACCATCCTGCTCATAAGATTTGAGTTTGTTCTCCAATGCCCAGTTGTATATGAACCTACAAGCTCCTATATGTTTTGCGATTAACTCCTGTTGGATTTGGTTTGGATACATACGATACTTGTAAGCTTTTAACATACCATAATTATTATGATTTAACATTATTTATATGTTACGTTATATATTGGACGGTATTCAGCCCTGATGCTGAAGACATCAGGGTTTTCTACCTTCCATTATTATAAAACAGGACAACATTAGAGAGAGCTGTAAAAAAATGATTGACATCTTTGGGGGGTTTCATATGGATGCCTTAACAGCTCTCTCTATTCGTACTATAGCATTATCTACTAAAAATTTTCGATATTTATTATTATAGTCGATAACTCAATATTTGTTGCTTATAATTATAATTATACCAACAAAAGATGAAATATATTGCAAATTAATAACAAATAATCTGTGTTCAACTATAGAATAAAATATCAAAAACTTTGTCCTTGCAGAGGGTATTCAGTTTCTTCAATATCCATAAAACGATAATTCAACATCGCTTTGATATCTTCTAATTTATCCATTATTTCCTCTTTGTTGTTACCCGGAATATCAAGTATACAGTACCTGTAACTTTCAGGGTTGTGTTTGTAATCGGATAACTTACCCCCATTTAAAATGAGGTTTCGTATTTCAACTCCTGGATAGATTTTTTTTATCCGGGCTATATTTCTTGCATCCGGTATTTTTGTTACCAGTTTGTCTGAAAATTTGCGTAGTTCAAAATTGTAACACATCGAATATTCAGGAGCAAACTCAGGATAAATATCAGGTTCATCTCCAGATGCCAGATCACAGATTAAATGGAGTGGATCAAATCCTTTGACAGTTTCAATGGTTTTTGCAAACTGGAAAGCAATACGTGCATTAACTTCGATAATAGATACATTACCGGTTTTTTCATCAATTTTTAATTCTACATTGATGAAAGTGTTGTCAAGTTTTAGATTCTTTGCCAGTTTATCAATCATATTATAGATTTTTTGTTCTGTTTCAGGCGAAACCTGATAAGGAAACTCATGATGGGAAAAACTTATTTTATCATCAAAAAAAGCTGCTTTTGTAAGCGCAAAAACATGTGCTTTCTGGTTGTACACATAACAATCAGCAGTTACCTGTGTACCAAAAATTAGTTCTTCACATAAAAACTTGTTACATGTATACAGGTTTTCAGGATTATCATAACTTGACAATGATAGTGAGTCCACATAATACTGGTTGTAATCCTTGATATACTCTCCAAAATCATTAATTAATTGCTGTAGGTCTTTGGTAGTATCAATTTTTTGAGCCGCAAATGATACATTGGATCGTACAGGTTTGGCAAATGCCGGTAAAGATTTTTCCAAATTGCTGAGATACTCTTCATCCAAACAAAAGTTAGGAATGTATTCAGGGACAATTTTTTCCTGTAATTGCCGTGATATATATTTGTTCTGACAGTTAACTACACCTTCTACAGAAATACCAGGCATACCTGTATGTTCACATATAACCGATGCAAAAACTGCAGATGAATCATGGGTTCCCACCACTCCGTCATACATATCAGGATTATTGTTGATTTGCTGGATGATGTCTTTTAGAGCGTTTGTGACACCTCTCCCAAGAATATCTTCTGTGGTTTCTATACTAATCTGATAGTTATCAGTATGGTTGAAGCTTTCCATAATCAGATGGATATCACTTTGCTCACATATTATGAGTATTTTCTTTTTATTGTCAGTCAATAACTTTACCCCATATTGTTTTTAATTTATATGAAAATATTATATGTTCCATTCACACAAACACTTTTGTGGATTACCTTCCTTAAAAGTCATAATGATATTTTGAGTTTCCAGAAGGCAGGATATATCTTCCATTGGATTTTTATTAAGGATTACACAATCTGCGGATTTCCCAACTTCAAGTGTCCCTGTAACATCACCCAGACCAATAGCCTCTGCAGCTGTACGGGTTGATGCAATAATAGCTTGTTCAGGTGTCATCAGGTTTTCTCTAACATATCTAACAAGTTCCATACTATTGTTTCCATGATAATTGAATGGTGTACCGGCATCAGTACCCATAATAACCTTTACCCCTATTTCCAACGCCTTGCGAATAACATTTTTACGCATCTGGGCTACTTCTTCAGCCTTTTCACGCATAAAATCTGGAATCAAAGCTTCATTTTCCTTTCGTACCATGAAATAATTTGATGACAGAGTAGATACTAAATATACATTGTTATTTTTCATCATCTTCAGCGTTTGTTCATCCGCCAGTGTTCCATGTTCAATCGTTCTGACACCTGCTTTAATAGCGTTTTTAATACCCTCTGAACCATGTGCATGGGCTGCTGTATATATACCCAGTTTTAAACCCTCATCTACAACTGCACTTATTTCTTCGACATCAAGCTGTGGTGCACCTGGTATCCCTCCGGGATTCATTATTGCTCCTGTTGCCATGACTTTAAGAAAATCTACACCTTCTTTAAGTTGCTCACGTGCAGCTTTTCGGTTTTCATCCACCCCATCCGCTTCGCGATACATACCGGAAAAATACTCACTTCCAGCAGATTGCATACAGATTATTTTACCACTTGTCAATATACGTGGACCTGCAATAAGCCCATCTTCGACAGCCTTTTTTACAGCAATATCTATATAATTTACAGAACCCACGTTTCTGACTGTAGTAAACCCTGAATTTACAGTCTTTTCCATATCTATAGCTGCACGAATAGCCCTGTATTTATCATCCAGAAGGTTTTCCTGATAAGTATCTGGAAAACCATGTAAATCCAGATGAACATGGGTATCTATAAGACCCGGTATTATAAATTGACCAGATACATCATAAAACAATGATTCATCATCTATTTTTATATCACAATCTTTTTGTGAACCAATATATACAATTTCATCATCCTGAAATACCAACAAAGCATCAGTATGAAAACCATTATCTGTCCCATCAAAGATAGTAGCACCTTTTAGAACAGTTTGCACAGAATTCTCCATATTATCCAAACCCTTATCTCATCAAAGTTAAAACGCAGAAAATATAATCGATATCAATTTTAGAAACAGTATCATAAATTATTCAATTCAATATCTGCAGTATATAAAACCACTATACACAAATTAACTTTTCGGTAGGAAATTTTTTAGGTTATATAATAAAAAGGACAAGTTTTTTATTAGCTTTTTATTATTTACAATTTGGTGTTTTAATGGGTACTGTACAAACAGGTATGTTATTTTTTATGATTGCATTTGCTATATTGTTCGGGCTATTAATGCTTAACAATATTCCCTCTATGGAAAATCAGGTTTTGTTACCTAATCTGGCAGGTTTGCTTGTTGTTGCCGGTTTCATTATTGCTGGAATATATAACCTGTTTACTGGAAAATATTCCTGAACATAATGGGAAAATTAAAATCTACAAAATTCATAACAATTATACACTACTATGACATCCATCATATACCATCCGGATTATCTCAAACACAATACTGGCAACCACCCTGAATCATCCATACGTCTCAGCCATGCTGTAGAGTATCTGGAAAAGCAAGATGTTTTTAAAAACCATCCTTTAGTAGAACCTAATACCGCTGAAATATCCCAGATTCAAACTATCCACACACCAGATTATATTAAAAAAGTTGAATATCATTGCAACAATGAAATACCTCTTGACCCTGATACTGTTGTATCAAAGGATTCATATCGTGCAGCTCTTCTTGCTGCCGGTGGGTCTATCAGAGCAGTAAATGAAACATATACCAATAATTCCGCTTTTGCACTGGTACGACCTCCCGGACATCACGCTGAATCCGATAGAGCAAAAGGGTTCTGTCTTTTTAATAATATAGCCATTGCTGCAAAATATGCTCAATCACAGGGAATGAAACGTGTTCTTATAATCGACTGGGACGTCCATCACGGAAACGGTACCCAGCATTCATTTTATTCAGATTCCACTGTAATGTATATGTCTACTCACCGCTATCCATGGTTTCCGGGTACCGGATGGATGGATGAAACCGGATCTGGAGAAGGTGAAGGATACAACATCAACGTTCCATTATTTGCCGGTTCAACCGATGACGAGTATGCCTATGTTTTTGATAAAATATTTATGCCTGTAGCATTGCAGTTTCAGCCCGACATAATTATGGTATCTGCAGGGATGGATGCACAGGAAAATGATATGCTTGGCGGCATGAAGTTAACTTCTGAAGGATTTGCTACACTGGCAGGATATATCAAAAGAATTGCCGACCTTACCTGCAAACAGTTTATATTGGTATTGGAAGGCGGATATCAACATGAAAAACTGGCTGAATCTATCTATCAGGTTATAACGGCTATAAATTCTGAGCCTCATTTAATAGAAATTCAGAAAAACAATGTTTCAGAAAATGTATTAAAAAGGGTGGACGAGGTTATCGGGATACAAAGGCAATGGTGGAATATTTAAAAATCAAAAAATAATATATAGCATTAATCTCCTCTTTTTCTGCATGAGTTCGATAAAACTGCCGTATGGGCACGACAGTTTAACTCTGGATATACCAGACAAAAATTTATCACGTGTCATAGTTCCAGAAGAACCGGAAATTACAGAAGATGAATCATCTTTAATGCAAAAAGCTCTGGAAAATCCGGTAAAAAGTAAACGACTTTCAGAGATTGTAGATGATGAATCAACCGTAGCAGTGCTTGTAAGCGATACTACTCGTCCTGCTCCTACATCAAAGATGTTACCACCCCTTTTAAATGAACTGTATCGCGGAGGAATCAAGGATGAAAATATAACAATTGTATTTGGTCTTGGTCTCCACCGCAATCAGACTGAAGAAGAAATGGAAAAGCTTGTGGGTTCAGACATATACAATCGTGTCAGATGTATCGAGCATGACAGAGAACGCTGCAGACATATTGGTGATACAAGCAACGGAACTCCGGTAGAGATTTTTGAAGAAGTGCTTGATTCTGATATGATTGTCTGCACCGGTAATATAGAATTTCATTATTATGCCGGATATAGTGGCGGTGGAAAAGCAATCCTTCCAGCAGTAAGTTCTGAAAAAACCGTCATGACAAACCACGAAATGATGAGAGATGACAAGGCTACCACCGGTGTGATAGAAAGCCCTGTAAGAACCGATATAGAGGAAGCTGCACAGATGGTAGGGGCTGACTTTTTGTTTAATGTTGTATTAAGCAGTCAAAAAGATATAATTTATGCGACCGCTGGTGACGTGATTGAAGCCCATAGAAAGGGTGTAAAATATCTTGACAGCATTTATAAGGTTAAAGTCGAACCATCGGATATAGTAGTGGTAAGCCCCGGTGGATATCCAAAAGACCTGAATCTTTATCAGGCAGTTAAAGGTCTCGAAAATGCAAAAAATGCAGCTGTTGAAGGCGGCTCGATAATCCTTTCAGCTAAATGTCAGGAATGTCTCGGAAATGCTGTATTTGAAAAATGGACAAGAGAACTTGAAACTCCTGAAGAAACCATTGAAAAATTCAACTGTTCGTTTGAACTTGGTGGTCATAAAGCTGCAAATATTGCTAAAATGGCAAAAAAGTTCAATCTTTATCTGGTGTCCAATATGCCGGAAGAAGATGCTAAAAATGCGTTCTTCAAACCGGCAAAAAGCATACAGGAAACACTGGACAATATACTGGCAGAAAACCCCGATGCCAGTATACAGGTTATGCCTTATGGAGTTTTAACACTGCCAATGAACCAGTAATTTCCTGTTTTTATTTCTCATTTTATTTTGTTGAAACACTTTTTCAAATGTTTGTTTGAGGGTGGTTTTGTTTTAAGGCTTACAACTACTGCTGTTATCAAAGAAATTGGTGTTGCTACCAATATCGGATCGACTACTGTCCATACACCAGATAGCAGAGTAGCATTTCCAAACAGTGCCTGACTTATACCGAGCGGAACTGCTTCTTTTTCATGAACAAATATAAGCCAGGAAAGACTGGAGAAAGTACCGATTATAAGGCTTGATATAGCCCCCTCTTTTGTCATACCCTTCCAGAAAAGTGCACCCATATACATTGGCAAAAAAGCTGCAGTACACAGACCCATAAATATAGCCGTTGCTCTTGCAATAATACTTATTGGAAGCACATAGGCAAGCACTACACTTACAACAATGGTAACCGCAATACCTATTTTTGTAACAACATCTGAAGTGGTTTTTCCTTTACCTTTCTTGAGGAATTCTTTATAAAAATCGTGACCTATAGAAGTACCCATTATATGGAACTGTGAACTTAAAGTAGACATTGCCGCTGATAACAGTGTCAGCATGAACAATACTACAAAAAGGTCAGGCATTGCAGAGTTGATGTATTCCGGCATTATTAGGTCGGTATTACCATTTGCAACCTCAAGTGCAATCTTTCCAAAGTTATCAAAGAAGTAAACATTGGAAAGAGAACCAACAATATATGCCACTCCTGCCATCATCAGTATAAAAGGACCACCTACAAGAACTGCCTTGTTCAGAGAACTGCTGCTTCTTACCGTCATGAACCTGACTGCAAGTTGTGGTTGTGCAAGAACGCCTATCCCTACACCGAGTATAAAAGTGGATACAACCGTCCACCATATTTGGGAACCTAATTCAGGCATAGCAGTCCAACCCATGTGTCCGCTGGCAACCAACTTTTCAGGCACAAGATATGCCATATTAGTTAGTGCCTGATGAGCTTCAGTAACACCACCAAGTTTTATGTAGGTAAAAATAAGCAGTAGACCCATACCGATAAACATAAGGGTACCCTGAAGAGCATCGGTATACATTACCGCAATTAAACCCCCTGTTATAACATATGCTGCAATAATAATAGCCAGTATTAAAACAGCAACATCGTAGTTAATTGAGAGAGCAGTTTCAACAAACCTTGCTCCACCAATCAGTACTATACCGGCATAAAGTGGCATGAATATACCGACCAGTGCTCCTGAAAATCCCTGAATAAAACGTGACTGGAAGCGTTTACCAAGAAATTCAGGAAATGTTACAGCATCTAAGTTAACACCCATCCTGCGGGTGCGTGAACCAAACACAACAAATGCGATAAATATTCCAAAAACTATATTCATAAAAGTAAGCCACAAAAGACCCATTCCATAGGCACCAGCTGCTCCACCGAAACCTACTATAGCGGATGTGCTTATAAATGTAGCTCCATAGGACAGCGCAAGAATATAGGGGTTTATTTTTCGACCAGCCACCATATAATCTTCAGTTTCATTCGTCCGTCTGTATCCCAGTAATCCCAAATAAAATATTACTATTAGATAAATCAGTACAACTACTGCCAGAACAGGGGTACTTACAGCCATTTTTAAACTCCTTTAACTACTATTAATCTTCCTCTTTATTCCAATTAAAAATACCGTAGATAACACATCCAATAGCACTCAGAAATGAAAGAATATAAGCCAACAATATATACGGATCTTCAATCCCCAGCATAGTTCTTGCTCCTTTTTCTATTAATGATTGGTGTGTGGTAGCATGTGACACGCATTCTTTAATCTTTCGAAAATATAAACCTTGAATAACACAAATTTATTCCAAAGTATTACCAAAACTTATTTAGATAAGGTAGACCAATAATTACAGAGTGTTACTTAAAAAAACAAAAGTAACACTAAAACCGCAATTCCAGTTACTTATTTTAAAAAGTCCCTCTGGAGTAGAAATATCAGCCATGAAGGACGCAATTGTTGTTTGCGTCCTCTCAATAGTTTAAATGATTATTTTAATGTTGCAAAAGTAACCAGTGCGTTACCTATTTTTTCGATATTTGTAGAAAAACCAGCGTTTTCGAAGTGATTTTTCCAGTTCTCTTCTGTTATTTCAGGTCCATGATGGTGTCCAAATGGATCAGTTGTGATTAAATGACCGCCTCCGCTTAAAACTCTTTTTATTTCCTCAAGACCTGCAGGAATATCATCCAGATGATGCAGCATAAAGAAACAAGTCACTGTATCCACTGCATCATTTTCAAATGGCAGGTCGTAGATATCACCGGTTTTAAAATTCACATTTGAAATTTCCAGAATCTCTGAATTCATCTTACACTGGTTTATCAAATTTTCCTCGATTTCTATACCATAAACACTGGAATCTGGGTTTTGTTCTGCTATATCCATCGTGATAGAACCCACTCCACATCCAATGTCAAGTATATAATTCCCGTCTATATTAGGAAGTATCTGACCAAGAACTTTTGTCCGTAATTCTTTCATTGCTGGGTGTGGATAAGTAGCATTTAATGAATCAAAAGAGGTGTATGGCAAAACCTCATAAACGTTTGAATTATTTTCTGCAAACAGGCCCTTTACATATACACCATTATCATCGGATTTTAAAAATTCCACAACAGAAACACCGATATCACCGGTAAACCTCAGGTTCCATTCTTCCTGCTTTTCTGAAAATTTAAAATCAAAAGAATCATGGACTACTATAAAATGAGAATACCTGTTATCAAATTTTGATTGCAAGTTATTATAAGATTCTATTTTACTAATACTGTCCTTCCACAATGTGAGAATATGCAGAGATTTTTCATCTGCATAATTTGAAACTGTACCTATTGGATTATAAGACATATCTGGTACATAGAATCAGTGCTATAAATATCTTGCAATTAACAGAGTTAACCCGCAAAATTCTAAATTCTGACTGTTACAATAGGTTAGTCAGTGAACTACCGCTGAGCTAAAGACTCAGCGGCTTCGGAAGAAATTTACCTTGAAAGCCTTACTCTTTAAATCAAAGATTTAAAGATATTTGTAAATTTTCAATTTACAAAGTTCTTCCCGGGGAGTTCACATCCCCACTATCGGTTATCCCTGCGAGGGAATCACCGATTACCTTTCTTAAGATATTCAGTGCACCGTTGATATCGGCGTTAATCAGTCTACCTGTAGATGACTGGAAGATTCCTCTTTTATGTCACTTACCGAGATATTTCTTATGTTTCCTGATAGGTTCTAAAGCCAGTGCATCAACCTTGCTAGTGTAAGCTTCATTCAATTCATGGTAGTTTATACCGTGGTACTCGCATTTTGAAACTAATTTTTGTTTAAATCTAGCAAATGGTATCGTCTGGAAGTTCTGGTTATTTTTCTTGCCGATATTCTGTTCCTGTTTGATTTCTTTCATCTCTCCAATCACGATGTTGCCGATTCTATTTTCCAGACAGTGTTTAACGATATGATTAACGCACTGGTTCATGAAATCGTTTATCTTCCAGAACCTTTTATTAGAGAATCTATCCAGCTTGATTCCATCATTTACATCCTGTTTATCGTAGACTGACTGCAACCTGCTCTTCTCCTTGTTCCACCAACGGTTATAAGATTTGATAACCCTGCCGTCTAATATGAATGCAGTCCCACTGGTCGTCACGCAGGTTGCAAAATTGTCTACTCCAAGATCTATCGATAGATGGCTATTATAATCAAGTTCAGCAATCTCCCCGTCTTCATGATATACGTATTCTATCTCGAACCATCTACCTTTGTATTTCGGTACGATCCTGACCTGATTGATGTATTGACCTATTATATTGTCAGGTATCTTGAAATACAAGAATCTGGTTCCATATGTTCTACCATATTCAGGACCCAATGATAGTCTGATTTTATCGTCGATAACCTTCAGTTGATATTTCTTGAATGTACAGATGAAGTTTCCGTCTTTATCCAGATACTTTGGAAGTGAAACTGGTTTTTCATATTCTCCTTTTATTTTCTTATCCAGAAGTTTGAAGAACGATTTCATACTGCCATCTACAGTTTCCACAGTATTCTGGGCTACCTGAGATGGCATTAATCTGTAATTTTCGTTCTCTTTGACCGTATGATAAGCGGTATTCTTATTAAGGTATTTGCCATAGTTGAAGAAGTACTGTCTAATCGTATACAATGTAAAATTGTACAGGTTCTTGGACAGTTTGGTCAACCTCTTCAAGGTCTCATACGTCTGTTTATCAGTACGGAGATGGTTCTTCTGGGTTAAATACATTCATCATACAATCATTTAGCAAAATACTTATCTTTTTTTGACTATTTATCATACCACGATGCTAAAGACATCGTGGTTTTCTTCATCTTTATAAAAAATGTGTATAAAAAAATCCAGAACAATATGCCATATCCAGACCAGCTTATCGAAATACTTGAAAGGGGGTACTAAAAAATATCAGATTTCTACAAACTCTACATCCAAAGTATCTGTATCAAGAAGTGCTATTGACCTGTTGCCGGTAAGAACGCCGGCAGATTCTCCAGGATTTATAATCAATGTCCCTTTAATGTATTCTGTCCCTCTGTTATGGGTGTGACCACGAACAACTACATCATAATCTCCAGAACCGGCAATCGCTTTTACCATTGAATTATTGACACCATGTACCAAAGCTATATGCCGATCTTCAATTGTCAGGTCTCCAAAATCACCACAGTTTTCAGCTCCTATCTCATCAAACCATTTTTTAATGGTCAAAATGTCGCCGTCATTGTTACCGAAAACATAATACAGTTTCGATTCAAGGTTTTTCAGTGCTTTACCAGTAAAAGGAGATACAATATCACCGGCATGTAATATAGAATTCACTTTCTTTTCATTAAATACGGATACTGCTTTATATATCGCATCCATATTGTCATGGGAATCCGACATTATACCTATCATAATATACCTCTTTTGTTTTATGTTAATTCAGACAAAGCTTTTTGGTAATGTTCATAATCCTTTTCACTGAAGCAGACAAGGATTACTTTTTCCATGGTTGAATCATTTTCAAGAAAATCAATTATCTGTTTTATTGCAATCCTTGAAGCCCTTTCAACTGGAAATCCATAAACTCCTGTACTTATAGCAGGGAAAGCTATGGTCTTTATATTGTACTGTTTAGCTAAGGTCAGTGAATTTATATAGCATTTTGCAAGCAGTTCATCTTCATGGTGGCCGCCACCTTTCCACACTGGTCCAACAGTATGGATAACCCAGTTAGCAGGAAGTTTGTAGGCGTTTGTTATTTTTGCCTCACCTGTCTCACATCCACCAAGGTTTTTGCATTCTTCAAGTAACTGTGGTCCTGCAGCACGATGGATAGCACCGTCAACACCTCCCCCTCCATGAAGCGATTTATTTGCAGCATTTACAACAGCATCTACATTCTGTTTCGTGATGTCACCCTGTATTATTTCAATCCTGTCCAGTTTCATCTAAAACTCCTTTATACAAGTTATGGATAAAAAGGATTTAAGTTCTGAAAAGATATATTTATTTATTGACTGATAATTTTTTTCTATTTTTTAATCGAAAAGATTGGTAGTTACAGATTACCATATATTTCTATGCTAAAAATAATACTAATACATAACTATAACAAATTTTAGAATAAACAAGTATACCGATGTTTATAAAGTAAACTTATTACAGATTTATACTTCATAGGCGGTTATATCATGAAAATGCTACTATTTGATACCGAAAAATTTTGGTATGACACTTACAGCAAAACTCTTGAAAATGTAGAAGATATAGAAAAAGAAGAAGAAATAGGTGATACTGCCGTGGTTTTTATTCATGCAGAAATGGAAGATGAGAATAGAAAAAACAAGGTGTTAAAAAAAGCTCTAAAAAAATATCAAGTGGTATCTTAATAAAGTGGATAAAGAAAAAATTGTTTTGCATTCATTTGCACATCTGTCTTCAAGCGTTTCATCTCCCGAATTTGCAGAAGAAATCATATTTGATATTGAAGAAAAACTGAAAGATAAAGAGATTGAGGTTCATACTACTCCTTTTGGATACTTTTCTGAATTTTCGATCCATGTGAATGGGGAATCCATCGCAAAAACATTTAAAGAAATTTAAAATAAAAAAATAACGTATTTTAAAGTCCAGAGTGAAAAAATGAAAATCATAGAAAGTGGAATGCCTGATGTAACTCTTAAATCATGATATTACGGGATTGTTCTTGGTTAGGGTTTCTACACTACCAATCCACGATTGATTTATAGTATTTTGTTTATTCTTGCAGGAAAAAATTGAGAGTTTATTAGTTATAATATAAAAGTAAATAACTTTTATTATAATCATTAAAATGTGCCTAATATATAGGTATTAACACGTTGACAAACAAACTCTGTTGATAAGTTTAAGTCGTTTCATTGGGCTGTTGGGTTTATTATATATAAATTCAGAATAAATAGGTTAATTCCTATAAACCTTTTTTACTACATATTATATAATTAACATTCGGGTAACAATATGAGAGATTACAAACAGGCAGTTGATTCATGTATAGACTGCAAAAAGTGCTGGGACGTATGCCCGGTTACAAAAGTTAAAGGTGAAGAATATACACCACAGGGAAAGATACAATTACTATCGAAAGTAGAATCTGGTGAAACTCTTGAAAAAGCGGAATTTGATAATATTTACCTATCTACAAGATGCGGTGCATGTGATGATGTCTGCCCTGTAAACATACCAATAAAAGATATTATACAGTATGAGAGGTATTTACTCGCGGAGCAGAATAGGGAACCAGAGAAAACAAAAGGCATTGTAAATAATATACTGGTGCATAACAATCCTGGTGGAAAGGATAACTCAAAAAGGTTTGACTGGATTACAGATGATTTAAAATTATCAGATGATTCAGAAATAGGTTACATGGCTGGATGCTGGATTTCATATGCTCAACCAGAAATCGCCCGCTCTACAATCCGGGTATTAAATTCAGCAGGCATCGAACCAAGAATATTAAAAGATGAAAAATGCTGCGGGATATTCCTCGTTGATAACGGGCATTTTGATGAGATGAAATCTCATGCTAAAAATTATGTTGATTATATCGAATCACTCGAAATTAAAAAATTAATTGTATCCTGTCCCGGTTGTTACAAAACTTTAAATGAAAGCTACCCTCAACTGTATAGAGACCTTAATTTTGAAGTTGTCCCATCCATAGAATTGTTTGACCTGCTTATTAAAGAAGGTAAACTCCAAACAAAAGACCTGAATTTATCTGTTGCCTTAAAGGACTCATGTCATCTAAAAAATAATATCGATACACCACGAAACATTCTCAACAACATGGGAGTTGAAGTAATTGAAATATTTGATAGGGATGTTGTATGCTGTGGTGCACCTGCTGGGTTAAAACCAAATTTTCCTGAAACATCCTCTAACATCGCCGGGCTGTCACTGAGAAAATCAAATGATGTATCAGATTTGATGGTTGCGTACTGTCCGTTCTGCATCTATCATATGAACAGCGTCAACAATTACAATCTTCAGATAAAAGATATATCCCAGCTTCTTGAAGATAGTATTCAAAAAAATAAATGAAAGATTATGTTATGGAGATGATTTTCAACAGATTGGTACCACCGGGTTTTCCGGGAGACTGACCCTGTGTCAATACTATATAATCACCGTTTCTAACAAGCTCCCATTGTTTCAATTTTTCAACTACTATCGTTTCCCAGCTGTCAGTTTTGTTTCCTACATATATCGGATATACTCCATAGGAGAATGCAAGGTTTCTACCAGTATTAAGATAGCGGCTAAAAGCAAGTATCCATGTACCTGATTTAAACCGGGATATATGTCTTGAAGACTCGCCTGATACAGTTGGTGTCACTACATATTTTATAGGAAGTTTCTGGAGAGCATCATTGACCTGAAGAGATATCACATCATCCACATCCATTTTAATATTATCAAGGTTTCTGACGATTGTATCAGTTCTGTCTTTATTTTTACTTCGCCAGAATTCTATTTCTCTTGCTATTTTTGTCATCATAGATACGGTTTCTACAGGGTACTTTCCTGCTGCGGTTTCACCCGAAAGCATTACTGCATCTGTACCATCAAGTATGGCGTTGGCTACATCTGTTACTTCAGCCCTTGTCGGTCTGATGTTTTCGGTCATTGATTCAAGCATCTGGGTTGCAGTGATTACTGGTATACTCAAAAGATTGGCTTTATGTGTCAACTCTTTCTGAACGTTTGGAACGTTTTGTATTGGTATTTCTACTCCAAGGTCACCTCTGGCAATCATGAGACCGTCTGTAACATTAAGGATTTCATTGATGTTTTTAACTGCCTCTTCTCTTTCGATTTTTGATACGATAAAAACAGATTTGCCTTTAACTTTTGCATGGTTCCTTATCTTCTGGATGTCATCCGCCTTTTCTATAAAAGACACGCTGAATATATCCACTCCTTCATTCAACGCAAAATCAACAATATTAAGGTCTGTTTCTGTTACTGGTTCGAGGAACACTCTGGAACCCGGAAGATTCATACCCTTATTAGATGAGAGAGGCCCACCTACTACAACTGTACAATCCACACTTTTGTCGGATACTTCCAGACAGTTTAATTGTATAAAACCATCATTTAAATAAACAGGTCTCCCCGGTTTAACACTTTCAGAGAGTTTGCTATAATTAACAGGTATTACTGATTCGTCTCCTTCTATGTTTTCAGTAGTCAGTGTTACTTTATCATCCTTTTTAAGGTGTATAGGTTCATTTTTAAGCTTACCTATTCTAATTTTTGGACCCGGAAGGTCGGCCATGATAGAAACAACTACATCCAGTTCAGAAGACAACTTTCGTATTTTATGTATAACCTCCCTGTGACCTTCCAAATCACCGTGGGAAAAATTGAGCCGGGCAACATTCATACCATAAAGAATCAAATCCTTAAGCATTGCTTCAGAGGATGATGCAGGTCCTATGGTACAGACGATTTTTGTTTTGTGGTCTGGTAGCAGCATATTAGTTCTGGGTTTTATTGATACAATTATAATTGGATACTTTGTTCATAAAAATCATGGTGTAGACGGTTTAAAATTGTAACGGTGTTTTGGTTACGGATGATGCAAATATTTATATGGGTTTAAACTACTTATAAAAACATAACTTTTATATTTTTTAAAAAATTAAATTGTTATATTGATCACCAAAGAGTTTAATACACCATTATAATTTATACAGGTAATTACATGGGAGAGTCAATTCATTAGATGGAAAAACATACCTCTAAAACCTAAACTGATACTATTGATTTTTCTCGGTGTTTTTCTGGTTCTGGCATCATCTTCTGCAGTAATTATCTCAACTGTAACCGAACAGCAGGAAGATTTGGCATATAAACAATCAAGCCGGATGGCTCAATCATATGCCAATGAAATCGATGCTGATATGCGCAGTTATATGACAATCGCTAAAACGTTATCCAAGACGATGGAAAACTATGAGTCAAGCAACAGAACTGAAGTAAACCAGATGCTTAAAGACACCCTCATCAATAATCCAAAACTGGTGGGTACTTATGTAGCGTTTGAACCCAATGCTTTTGACAACAATGATTCATATTATGCCAACAAAACCGGTCATGACTCCACTGGAAGGTTTATCCCCTATTGGAACAAGTTACATGGAAACGTCACCCTCGACCCTCTGCAAGATTATGACACATTAAACTATTATCAACTACCAAAAATTACCAAATCAGAGGTTGTTACTGAACCATATATGTATCAGGGGAAAATGATTGTAAGTTTTGTTTCCCCTATAATAGAAGATGGTGAATTTATAGGAATCGCAGGTACAGATGCCACTATCAAATATATAGAGAAAATGCTTGGTAAAGTGGAAGTTTTCGACTCCGGATACGCATTTATGGTCAGCAGATCCGGTACAATAATGACACATCCAGATAAAAAAGAGTGGACTGGCAAAAAAAACATAGGCGTGATTGACTCACCGCGATTTTCAAAAATGAAAAACGATATTCAAAACGGTACACCCGGTCATATCGAAACTTTAGACCCATCAACAGGTAATAAAGTAGTTATGTTTTATGAGCCGATAAAAACCGGAAATTTTGCTGTTGTGCTCACTGTTCCAAAGAATGAAATGCTGGCTGGTGTATTTGCTCTGGGAGACAGGCTGATAATCATATCAATTATATCTATTATTTTTATGAGCGGTATCGCCTATCTGATTGCAAGGTCTGTATCTTCACCTATAGACAAAATCGTTGACGATTTCAAGAATATAACAGAAGATGTCATTAACGGTAAACTCGATACAAGAGCAGAGACAGACATACAAATCGATTTTAGACCGATACCTGAAGGACTTAACAAGATAATGCGTACCGTTTCATCACCTGTACAAGAAACAGTGAATGTAACAAAACAGCTTTCAAACGGAAATTTAGGTGCCCGCTACAATCTGGATGTTAAAGGTGACTTCAAGCAATTTAGTGATTCCCTGAATATGTTTGCTGAATCGCTTGAAAACATTATCGATGATTCAAATACTGTACTTACTGCTATACAGAATGAGGATTTTACACGCAGAGTACGGGTTTATGGAAACGGAGACTTCAAAACATTAACCTGTGGTATTGAAAATACACGTCAATCATTATATGAAATAACCAGCAAATACAAAAAAGTTAGTGAAGATTTAAGAGAATATACAAAGGAATTAAAAAAATCTAACCAGCTAAGGAACGAATTGGCGAAAATTATTGAATCGAGTCCTGTTATTGCGTTTTTGTGGAACAAAGATGACAGTTGTTCAGTAAATTATGTATCAAACAATGTTGACCAGTTTGGCTATGATCCAGATGATTTCTTATCCGGGTCATTGAATTATGCTGATATTATACATCCGGATGATCTGGAAAATGTAAAGGAAAAAACAGTAGAAACAATTACAAATTGTTTAGAAGAATTCAACCACGAATATAGGATATTAACAAAAAACGGTGAAGTTAGATGGGTGGATGAGAGAACATCATCTGATTTTGATGAAAACGGTAATGTTACATATTTACGCGGTATCGTGATTGATGTTACCGATAAGAAACAGGCAGAACATGCTCTGATTGAAGCCAAAATGATTGCTGAATCCGCAAACCGCACCAAAAACGAATTCCTTGCTAACGTAAGCCATGAACTAAGAACCCCGCTGAACTCCATTATCGGTTTTTCAGAATTGATGCTTACTGAAAGAAGAGGTGAATTGAATGAATACCAGAAACACTACCTCAACAATGTCAAAAACAGTGGATACCATCTTCTCAGTCTAATAAACAAGATACTGGACATCTCTAAAATAGAAGCAGGAAAAATGGACTATAACCCTCAGAATTTACCCATCATTGATTTGGTCAATGATGTAAGCAATACAATGCATCCGCAAGCATTGAACAAAAACATAGAACTGGAAACTATTACCGATAAATATCTGGGTAATATTTACGCGGATGAAAATAAATTAAAAGAAGCACTCTATAACCTTGTAACCAACGCCATAAAATTTACACCTGAAAGAGGAAAAGTTACACTGCAGGTGAATAAATTGGATGGAAATATTCGGTTTGCTGTCAAGGATACTGGAATTGGAATTCCTGAAGACAAACAATCGGATTTGTTCAAACCGTTTACACAAATAGATACATCGGCAAGCCGTGAATATGGGGGTGCAGGTCTGGGGCTTGCTCTGGTGAAAAAATTTGTTGAAATGCACAATGGCAGGATATGGATTGAAAGTGAAGTTAACAAAGGAACTGCTATTTATTTCACCATACCGGTAAAATAAATCTGGATAAACAGCCCATAAGTGTAATATTATCCAAGACCATATTTATTGTTAAAACGGATTAATGAAAAATTGAATTGGAGACTAAATATGGAAAAAGCAACATTTGCAGCTGGTTGTTTCTGGGGAGTGGAAGCCGCATTTCGACAAATCGAAGGATTGTTGTCCACAAGAGTTGGTTATACAGGTGGAACATGGGAAAACCCTACCTATAAAGATGTATGTACAGGTAAAACTGGTCATGCTGAAGCAGTTGAGGTTACCTTTGAGCCTTCAATCGTATCCTATGAAAAATTGCTGGATGTTTTCTGGAAAATCCATGACCCAACTACACTCAACCGTCAGGGACCGGATATTGGAACACAATATAGGTCTGCTATTTTCTACCACAATGAAGAGCAGAAAAAGAAAGCTATTGAATCCAGAGACAAATTACAACAATCCGGAAAGTACAAAAAAGATATAGTTACCGATATTGTGCCTGCATCTGAATTTTACGAAGCTGAAGAATACCATCAAAGATACTTCGAGAAACATGGATATTCAGCATGCAGGATTTAAATTTTTTATTTTTCCACATGTTCGGCATCCTTTATTATAAGATGAGCTGTATATTCATCTCTTTCCACGATTTCATAATCCTTTATCTCTATCCTTTTGTTGTACATCGGAGAATCAATTACAAAACTTTCAAATTCACCACCTTCTCCTGCAACATTCAGACCCACCTTTTCATTTAAACGAACAAGTTTATCGATTTGTTTATCTGTGATTATTTTACCGAGCCAGTCTTTATTTAAACCATAGGCTGCCACGCTACTGAATATAAATTCAAAACCAAGCTCCAACAATTTTCTCATTTCAGCTTCCTGATCGATATGCCAGAGAGGGCTAAACACTTCAAGTCCAAGTTCATTACATATCCTTTCGATACGGTCTTTTTGATAACTGGAATAGAGTGCTCCTGTGACCACCCCGTCAATTAAGTATCTCTCCTGAGCCTTTTTAATGGCTCGCTTCATATCCTCTATCTCTACCTCTTCCTCACCTTCGCTTATCTCTTCTATAAGTGCTATATCCATAGCTTCGGACTGCATACGGGAAAAATCAATATTTGGCGTATGGAACATGTATGAGTCCTGATTATTGCTCTTTACAGTAATTAGACATTCAATGGAATGACCCTCTTGCTGCATGAGATAGGTGGCATAGTTACTGTCTTTACCCGAGCTGTACAAAACACCAAGTTTTAATTTAGGATTTTTCATGGAACTGCTCCAGATATTGTGTTTTTGTTTTAAAACCTGATTTTTTGGCAAGTTTTGTTATTGCTTTATCAAAACGACTCCCGTATTGTGCAGCTTTTTTATTTCGATGTACAAAATCATCATGAAGACCGAGTTTTTTGCCCACATTTCTTAAAGTCAGTTTATTCTGACCTTGTTTATTATCGATTTTACAATGTGCCGGTATTTTTAAACCATAATCAACAAGGTTGCTGTCAAGATAGGGTACTCTTAATTCTATGTTATTGTTCATGGACACTACATCGTCTCTATAGGTGTTTTTCTGGTAAATGTTTAAAATGTCCTGATAGCACTCATAGTTTACATCTTCTGAATGCCAGTGTCGGTTATAACCTGCAAGTAGTTCATCAGCACCCGAACCGGAAAACATTACTCTGATACCATCTTCTCTTGCAGCCACACAGGCAGCGTACATGGTTAAAGCAACTCCAACTTTTGGGACACTGGTATCTTCAATCAGTGAAACAACTGTTTTAAGATAATCTTCAACTTCCCGATATGTTATCTGTTTTATTTTGAGCTCCAGTCCAAGCTCATCAGCCACTTTTTTTGCATAGGACACATCAGGTGAATAACCAGAATCATTTCCTTTAAAACCAGCCACATAACAGGTAAAATCGATACCCGGTTGTTTGCCCAATTTTTTACAGATATAGGCTATAATTGTGGAATCTATACCACCGGAAAACAATATACCAAACGGTTCATCAGGAAAACGGATGGATACTGCATCTTCCAGAATGTTACCAAATTCTTTCTGGATTGTATGCAGCTGTTTTTTATGCTCTGGTTTTGTATCGAAAAAATTTCTGGTATAGAAATGAGAAATATTATTTGCTATATCATAACAGATGGATTCTCTCGGATTGAGTTCATAAACATTCTGATATCCGGTTTTCATCAGGGCTTTTTTTTCTGAAGCAAATGCGAAACCACTTGAGTTGCTGTACCAGAGGGGTTTAACTCCTATTATATCCCGGAATACATATACATAACCACCAAGCATATAGGCAAAAGAATAAACTCCGATTATTTTATTCAGTGCCTTCTCTATATTATCCTTTATCCTTACCGGGTTGGAACTATCAGTTTTAGAGATTTGATATTCGATGAATTTTATTAAAAAATCGGAATCGTTTTCTGCATCCAGATTATAGGTATTGGACAACATTTTCCAGTTGTATATTTCACAATTTGCAACCATTTTACCGGTGTAAGCAATGGGTTGTGGAACATATTTGACAAGTGAATGAAGATTATGACCCAGGATATTGTTATCTTGTAACAACTCAAGGGTATTTATATCATATGAATGCGTCACCCAATCCAAACCACATGCACCCGACCCGTCTCTACCCCTGTTTTTAAGTTCCGAGAGAGCCTTATAAGTGTTTGAAAACGCGTTTTGAGTATTGAAAAATCCTGTAATCGCACACATTGTTTTAAAACACAATAAAATTGTAATTATAAAACCGAATTGGTTATAGTGAACTACCGCTGAGCTAAAGACTCAGCGGCTTCGGAAGAAGTTTACCTTGAAAGCCTTATTATTCCCGGGGAGTTCACGTCCCCACTATCGGTTATCCCTGCAAGGGAATCACCGATTACCTTTCTTAAGATATTCAGTGCACCGTTGATATCGGCGTTAATCAGTCTACCTGTAGATGACTGGAAGATTCCTCTCTTATGTCTCTTACGAGATATTTATTATGTTTCCTGATAGGTTCTAAAGCCAGTGCATCGACTTTACTGGTATAAGCTTCATCTACTTCTTGATACTTTAGACCATGGTATTCACATTTTGAAGCTAATTTCTGTTTGAACCTAGCAAATGGTATTGTCTGGAAGTTCTGATTATTCTGCTTTCCGATATTCTGCTCCTGTTTTATCTCTTTCATCTCTCCAATCACAATATTGCCGATTCTATTTTCCAGACAATGTTTTACTATATGATTAACGCACTGGTTCATGAAATCATTTATCTTCCAGAACCTTTTATTAGAGAATCTATCCATTTTGATTCCATCATCTACATTCTGTTTGTCGTAGACCGACTGCAACCTGCTCTTCTCCTTGTTCCACCAGCGGTTATAAGATTTGATAACCCTGCCGTCTAATATGAAGGCAGTCCCGCTGGTCGTCACGCAGGTTGCAAAGTTGTCTACTCCAAGATCTATCGATTGATGGCTGTTATAATCTAGATCAGCCATCTCTCCGTCTTCATGATAGATAAATTCTATCTCGAACCATCTACCTTTGTATTTCGGTACGATCCTGACCTGATTGATGTATTGACCTATTATATTGTCAGGTATCTTGAAATACAAGAATCTGGTTCCATATGTTCTACCATATTCAGGACCCAATGATAGTCTGATTTTATCGTCGATAACCTTCAGTTGATCTTTCTTGAATGTACAGATGAAGTTTCCGTCTTTATCCAGATACTTTGGAAGTGAAACTGGTTTTTCATATTCTCCTTTTATTTTCTTATCCAGAAGTTTGAAGAACGATTTCATACTGCCATCTACAGTTTCCACAGTATTCTGGGCTACCTGAGATGGCATTAATCTGTAATTTTCGTTCTCTTTGACCGTATGATAAGCGGTATTCTTATTAAGGTATTTGCCATAGTTGAAGAAGTACTGTCTAATCGTATACAATGTAAAATTGTACAGGTTCTTGGACAGTTTGGTCAACCTCTTCAAGGTCTCATACGTCTGTTTATCAGTACGGAGATGGTTCTTCTGGGTTAAATACATTCATCATACAATCATTTAGCAAAATACTTATCTTTTTTTGACTATTTATCATACCACGATGCTAAAGACATCGTGGTTTTCTTCATCTTTATAAAAAACATTCATGAATCAGCATAACTGGATTGACAGTGGTCGATGATTTCTGACAGAAACATATCTCCATACTTTTCCAGTTTATACTCACCTACACCAGATATTTTTAAAAATTCATCATAGGTTTTCGGGCAAATGGATGCCATCTGTCTTAAACTGGTGTCAGCAAAAATAATGTATGGTGCTTTGTTTTCACTATCAGCCAATTTTTTCCTGAGCCTTCTCAATTTTTCAAAAAGCTGGTTATCAGTTTCATTTGCAGAATTATCCTGTTTACTGGTAGATGGATACTCCGATAATTTTGTAAGCTGAACATTTTCCTGACCCGATAATATATTCTGGCTTTTCTGATTCAATTTTAATACTGGATATTTTCCTTTTACCTCAAGATAACCCTTATGCAACAACTCCTTACCTATATCAAGCCATTGGTTTTTTTTATAATTATAACCTGCCCCATAACTTTCAAGCAAATCATGCTGTTTATCGGTTATTTTTTTGGTTTTGGAACCAGTCAATACATCAACCACATGATTGAGTCCGTATTTTTGGTTTAGTTCATCCACACAACTGAGGAATGTTTTTGCTGTTGCTGTTCCATCTGTCATCTCTTTTGGTTCAAGACATACATCACATTTACCACAATTTTGCACATCAAAATCTTCGCCAAAATAATTCAGCAATAATTTCCTGCGGCAGACATTGCTCTCACAATAATCTATCATCATATTCAATTTAGATAATGCTATATCCCGCTCTGATTTTCTGGATTTTTGATTTATGAAGTATTCTATTTTGTACCTGTCCCCGTAACTGAAAAAAAGGATGCAGTCACAATCCAGACCGTCTCTTCCGCCTCTACCTGTCTGTTGATAGTAATTTTCCAGATTTTTCGGAAGGTCGTAATGAATCACAAAACGAACATTGGGTTTGTTTATGCCCATACCAAAAGCAATAGTAGCCACAATAATCTGTACAT